>CAYWXY010000001.1:0-75714 GCA_964462555.1 uncultured Pseudomonadota bacterium
CCCAAACCGTCCCCACCATCCGAACATAATCTATTCCTTTGGCCATAACCGGCTGAATAAAGATACCATACAGATAATAACGAGTTTCATCGGTCGACATCGCGTACGCCGTCTTCTCAACCATATCGAGCAGTCGATCCCGCTCTTCAACGGAAACGGTTCCCTCTTTATTAACCGGTATTGATGGAAATTCATCAGCGCCAGCCCCAACAACCTTAAATTTCGAACGACCACACGTAATCTTAAGCCACTGATTGTTTAGAACCTTAATATGAATCAGCTCATCCGGTAATTCTTTAATAATATCAAAGAGGCCGCGCGCAAAAATCGTAACGCGCCCCTGGTCCAACACCTCAGCCGGACAGTCTACTGAAATACCCACCTCCAGGTCAGTAGCGCTCACGCGAAGACCTTTCTTTTTTGTTTCAAGAAGAACATTCGCAAGAATGGGCATTGTTGATTTTTTCTCAACAACGTTTTGCGTAAACGAAAGCGTTTTAAGAAAATCTTCTTTTTTAATTTTAATTTCCATCTTTAACCGCCCTTCTTATTATTAATTAATACCTAGTAATATATATAAATAGTAGTAGTAGTAAGTCCTGTGGATTAGTGGAAAAAACAAGAAGTGTAGAGAAACACTAAGTTCTTTCGAATAACAATATGTGGATGTTTTTTGTTAGTCAACGTGAAGAACATAAGAAAACAACTTACTAACAAAGAACTAACAACATAACCAACAGGCTTCTCCACAAGGAATCAAGAGCTTTTCCACAGGATTACTGAAGTAATGTTTTCTCGATCATTTCAATATCATTTTTTAAAAGATCATCATTTTCCAAACAGGCTGTAATTTTTTTAACAGCGTGAATGACCGTTGAGTGGTCTTTACCACCAAACTTCTGACCAATCTCAGGATACGACACATTAAGATGTTTTTTACAGAGGTACATCGCAATTTGTCTTGGGACCGTGATACTTTTTAGTCTCCGCGACGACTTCAACTCCGTCGGTTTAATATTATGATATTCAGCAACGGTCCTTTGAATAGCCTCAACCGAACAGCCAGCGGCGCGCTCGCGAATAATGTTCTTTAAAACCTCTTTGGCCAGCTGAACCGTAATTTCAACGTCGGAAAGAGATGAAAAAGCGCTCAAACGAATCAAGGATCCCTCAAGCTCGCGAACATTCGATCGAACCTGGGTTGCGAGAAAAAGGGCCACCTCATCATTTAAGATAATACCGTTTAGATCCGCCTTTTTCTTAAGAATCGCAATGCGCGTCTCGAGATCCGGGGGTTGAATATCGGCAATCAAGCCCCACTCGAAACGGGAACGCAGTCGCTCTTCCAAGCCGTTTAAATCTTTAGGTAATTTATCGCTGGTGACAACAATTTGTCGCTGATTTTCATAGAGGGCGTTGAACGTATGGAAGAACTCTTCCTGTGTTCGTTCCTTGCCAACGATAAACTGAATATCATCCACAAGAAGGACATCACATCCCTCGCGGAATTTTTTTCTAAAATTATCCATTTTTTCAAAACGGATACTGAAAATAAGCTCATTCATGAATTGTTCGGCGGATAAATAAAGAATTCTTTGCCCCGGAAAGAGCTCTGAGATTTTATTGCCGAGCGCGTGCATGAGATGGGTTTTACCGAGACCCACACCCCCATAGATAAAAAGAGGGTTGTAATGGCCACCGGGAAGTTCTGCGGCAGACATCGTGGCCGCATGAACAAACTGGTTAGAAGAACCCACGACGAAACGTTCAAATGTATACTTAGGATTGAGATTCTTTGGGGGCTCCGCACGCTGCTGGGGCTCAACCCTTTCCACAGGCTCTACGGGAAGCGTAATTTCATCGCTGCCGGCCGCAGCCGTGGCGTTACCCGGGATAATCTTAAAATCGAGTGAATAGCTTTTTTCCGTTAGTTGGTAGAGTTCTTGCGTAATCAGGTCGTGATAATAATCGAGAATCCAATCTTTAACAAACGTATTTGGGGCTCCGAGTATAACCGTATGATCATCAACGTCGACAAACGACAATTGTTGAAACCAATTATTGTAATTGAACTCGTTGACCTTCGGTTTAAGGTTGGTGAGAAGCTGTTGCCAGGTCTGTTCAAAGGCGTGCATAAGTTATCCACAGGTTCGGCCAAAAAAATTTCCTCCCCCACCCACTGAGGAAGCTGTGGATAACTCTAAATCAAAGTCGTCACCCCTTTGCAATAGTAATTTCAACCAACCCCACTTTTTACTTAAAGGAGTTGTTTAATTTGTCGGGCCTAAGAGTTTTTCAGAACCAACGAGACCTTGTCAAAATAGGCGGCATATTAGAAAAGCAGATTGACCAGGCTGAGCAAGTGGGCGCCGAGCGGGGCTGCCGGAGATGACCTGCATCAATGGATATAATACCGCAGGCACCGGAGGGCAGGCGACGTTTGGGCCGTAACCCAAACGGAGACGTCCCCGAGGAGCACAGCTTGCGGAGCCTGGCGTAGAGATATTCCATAATAATATCAACATGTTAGTGCTTGTAAGAGAGCGAGAAGGGCGGAAATTGCCAAAACCCCCTTGACAAGAAGGCCAAAAAAGTCTTTATTCGTGCGGCTTTAGAGGTCATATCGGCCCGTTCATCGGGCCGTATGTGCAGAAAGAGAAAGGAAAATAAGAGGTTTACCATGAAGAGGACATTTCAACCGAGTCGCACCAAAAGAAAAAGAGCCCTCGGGTTTCGTGCACGCATGAAAACGAAAGGCGGCCGAGAGGTTATCAACAGACGCCGAAGAAAGGGTCGTGCGCGCCTAGCCGTTGAGTAGGCCATGAAAAAACACGCCTTTACCACTGACGAAAGACTGCACCATACAACTGAATTTCAGAGTGTCTATCGAAACGGCCAAAAGGTAGTATCGCGATACTTTATATTGTTCTTTTTAAAGAGTGATCGAGAAAAATCAAGGCGGCGTTTAGGTCTGACTATTACACGAAGCGTTGGCAATGCTGTTGAGCGAAATCGGATCAAACGACAAATTCGGGAGTTCTTTCGAAAAAATAAAAAGAATTTTCCGAATGGCGATTGTGTTTTTAAGGCACGTATCAAGGCGGGAAGCGCAAAAAACACCGAGCTGCGCGAAGATATTGAACGGGTGCTCGGGCGTTTGAGGAAACAAGGGGATAAGCGGAATGCGTAGTTTCTTTCAAGGAATGATTCGTCTTTATCAATTGACGATTTCGCCTATTCTCTCAGCGCTAGGCGGCGGTTGTCGCTTCTATCCCAGTTGTTCTGAATATTCCAAAGAAGCCTTCACACATTATTCATGGCCACGTGCGGTTCTTATGACGATTAAGCGACTGTTGCGGTGTCATCCATTTCATCCCGGAGGAATCGATCCGGTACGCTAAAGGGGAATTTTATGGGCGGTGAAAAACGCGGAATCTTTGCCATTGCACTCAGTTTACTGGTCTTTGTGGTCTGGTATTCATTTATTCAACCTAAATTTTTCCCCGAGGACAAGAAAACCGAAACAGCAGCCGTTGAAGAGGTGGTAATAGCGGAAAAGCAAGTAGCCACGGCCGAGACGGCAGCGTTAGACCAAAAACCAACAGAGCCCACCGCAGCAGCGGGGGCGGTTTCCCAGAAGAACGTTGATGAAGTTTTCACAACGATCGAAACCCCAGAGATTAAGGTAACGTTTACAAATTATGGCGCCAGGCCGACCGAGTGGGTACTTAATCACTACACCACACGAAAAGGGAAAGACTCCAAGCCGATTAATCTAGTGACTCAGGACCCCACGCCGAAGCACCCATTAGAGCTAACATTTGTAAAAACGAATGTCGCCATTCCTAAAACGCTTCAGTATACCCTTGTTGAGGCGACGAACGAGCGTGTTCATTATCGTTGGACATCATCGGCACAGGTGATCGACAAGATCTATTCCGTGACCGATATTAAGTATGACCTCGGTCTGACAGTGACAATTACCAATAAAGGAAAAGAGGCCTTAACTCAGCAAGTCTCTCTTGCCTGGACCGCAGGGAAGCCCGAAGAAAAAAAGGGTGGTTTCTTTAGCTTTTTAAAACGCCCATCCGATATTAAAATGCCGGTCTATGATTTCGATGGTGAGGTTGATAGAGAGACCTCCGTTGCCAAGCTTGGCAAGGAATCGGTCAAATGGGGAAGCCTTTTTTGGACCGGCATTGAAGACCGCTACTTTTTAGCCGCAATTGTTCCACAGGAGGTCGGCGGTTCATTAGGCCTTGAGATGGGAGTGTTTGGAGAGGCAGGGGCAAACGGTTTCTATTCCGGCCTCGTCCTTCCGGAGGGGATTATTCCCCCAGGTGGCGCGGAAAAATATAAGTTTTCAATCTTTGGTGGGCCAAAAGATATGCATGCGCTTCAGGCCGTTGGACGGGACCTTGACAAGGCGATCGATTATGGGTGGTTCACATTTATTGCCATCCCGATTCTCTACACACTCAAGTTTCTCTACAGTCTCGTTCATAATTATGGCATCGCCATTATCTTGCTGACAATCTTGATCAAAATTCTTCTCTATCCGATTTCAAAAAAATCGATGAAATCAATGAAGGGAATGCAGCAATTGCAACCGCGTCTCAAAGAGCTCAAGGAAAAATATGCCAATGATAAAGAACGCCTCAATGTTGAAATGATGCAGCTCTTTAAAAACAACAAGGTTAATCCGATGAGCGGTTGTCTTCCGATGGTATTGCAGTTCCCGGTCTACATCGCGCTCTACCGTGTCCTCTGGAACTCCATTGAGCTTTATCAGGCACCCTTCTTCTGGTTTTATAGCGATCTTTCCCAGCCGGACCCTTACTACATTACGCCGGTTCTTCTGGGTCTTTTTATGGTTCTCCAACAGAAGTTGACACCAACCGCGACGGCTGATCCAGCCCAGCAAAAGATGATGATGCTCATGCCGGTCATGTTTGCCGTTTTTCTGGCCTTCTTGCCAGTGGGGCTGGTTATTTACATTCTCGTCAACACGGTCCTCACTGTTCTTCAGCAGTGGATGAACAACAATGATATCCGGTTCAGGGATCTGTTGCGGGGACGATTTCCCAAAAAGGCCAATGCCCAATAGATTAAGGGTTCCCTTTACATAGCACCCAAAATATATTATACGTCTTATTCATGATATGGGGCTGTACACCATACCGACCGCCGCCGGCCGACTATCCCGAGCTCCCGGATGTCTCACTCCATGACGTCATTCACGACACCCTCGTTATTAAAGACACGAAGGGTGGAGACTCCCTCTTTGACTCCTTCTGGGATATTAAAGAAAAATACGATGCCGAGATTGATACGTTCAGAGAAGATGCGGATGGCTTTGTTGATGCCGAAACGAGCGATACGTCAGACACCTTTGATGCGTTTGATGGCGAAGAGATGTGTGAAGATCTCTGTTTTGATATTTCAGATAGTAACGATGGTGACGCAGAAGTTTGCGAGTTTGTTGGCGAGATTGACGATACCTGTGATGATATTGACGACGACTGTGACGGCGAAACCGATGAAGAATTTCCCATAGAATTGACCGAGTGTGGCGTTGGAGGTTGCCTTTCAACGGGCATCTTGGCCTGTGTCGGCGGCGACATTGTTGATACGTGCGTTGAAAAGCCGGCCGAGATTGACGACAGTTTTTGCGATGGTATTGATGGCGACTGTGATGGATGGACCGACGAAGATTTTGAATCTGAAACCACGTCATGCGGTATCGGTGCCTGTTTTTCAGAGGGTTTAACACTATGTATTGGAGGCGAGGTTCAGGATAGTTGTGAGCCCGCCCTCCCCGCACCAGACGATCCGGGCTGTGATGGCATTGATGATGACTGTGATGATCTGGTTGACGAGGACTTTATTCCATATCCAACGTCCTGTGGGGCTGGGGCATGTGCCGCTGATGGTGAGGCGACGTGTGAGGGAGGTTTCATCATCGACAGTTGCGAGCCGCTAGCCACAGCACCAGACGATAGCGAATGTAACGGCATCGACGATGACTGTGACGGCGAAACAGACGAAGACTTTGTCTCAATGGTAACTGCTTGTGGTATCGGGGGTTGTGCCTCCGTTGGGCTAACGTTGTGTGTCGGGGGAAGTGTTCAAGACAGTTGCAAGCCAGGAAAGCCCGCGCCAGACGATGCGACATGCGACGCTATCGACGACGATTGCGACACAAAGATAGATGAAGACGTTCATCCGATTGAGACCGAGTGTGGCACGGGAGCTTGTTTGGGTTTAGGGCTGGCCACATGTCTAGACGGAATAATGGTTGATAGCTGTGAAGAGGGAGTGCCGGCCCTGGACGATTCGGAATGCAACGGGATAGACGATGATTGTGACGGCGAAACCGACGAAGAGTTTGTGTCTTCAGCCACCGAGTGTGGTCTTGGCGGCTGTGTTAGCACTGGAAGCACCAGTTGTATCAATGGAGAGGTTCAAAATAGTTGCACGCCAGAGATGCCAACCCCTGACGATGCCAAGTGTGACGGCGTCGATAGTGATTGTGATGAAGAGGTAGACGAAGACTTTATGCCATACGGTATTCAGTGTGGCGTTGGGGGCTGTATCGCGGACGGCCTGGCCATCTGTTTGAATGGTGAAATTTCGAATGAATGCACACCGGGAGCGGCGCTGGAAGATGATACGTCATGTGACGGAATCGACGGTGATTGCGATAGTGAGACCGATGAAGATTTTGTCTCAATGGCAACAATGTGTGGCACGGGTGGATGTTTGGCCGAGGGGATCACACTCTGTATTGGTGGTGGCATTCAAGACAACTGTGTGCCCGGAGAGGCGGCGCCGAACGATGCGAGCTGTAATGGCGTCGACGATGATTGTGATGGCAAAACTGACGAAGATTATGTTCAGCAGATAACGAAATGCGGCGTTGGCGGCTGTTTTGAAGAGGGGGCGACCACCTGTTTGGGTGGCGTGATTTTGGACAGTTGTGTGGCGGGAACTCCTGCTCTGGATGATTCCGAATGCAATGGTATCGATGATGACTGCGATGGCGAAACCGACGAAGATTTTACCTCACAGGCAACGGAATGTGGCACGGGGGCTTGTCTTAGCAGCGGAGAGACAAGCTGCATTAATGGTGTCGTACAAAATAGTTGTACCCCACTCTCCCCTGCCTTTGATGATGCAACATGTGATGGTATCGATGATGACTGCGATAACGACCTTGACGAAGACTTTACTCCCTACAGCATTCAGTGTGGTATCGGAGGCTGTGTCGCGGACGGCCTGGCTATCTGTCTAAATGGTGAGATTTCGAATGAATGCACGCCGGGAGCGGCGTTGGAGGATGACACGTCATGTGACGGCATCGACGGTGATTGCGACAGCGAGACCGATGAAGATTTTATCTCAATGGCAACAATTTGTGGCACGGGTGGATGTTTGGCCGAGGGCGTCACGCTCTGCATTGGTGGCGGCGTTCAAGACAACTGTGTGCCCGGAGAAGCTGCGCCGAACGATGCGAGCTGTAATGGCGTCGACGACGATTGTAGTGGCGAGACCGACGAAGATTTTATTTCAGAAACAACAGAGTGTGGCACGGGTGCTTGCTGGGCCCAAGGCCTAACCATTTGTCTAAATGGTATGTTGATAGAAAATTGTGAGGAGCTTCTCCCGGCCATTTATGATTCGGAGTGTAATGGTGTCGACGATGATTGCAATGGCGAGACCGACGAAGATTTTGTCTCACAGGCAACGGAATGTGGCACAGGAGCTTGTGTTGATAGCGGAGAGACAAGCTGTGTTAACGGAGAAGTTCAAAATAACTGCGTTCCACTGCAACCCGCCCTAGATGATGCAACATGTAATGGTGTCGATGATGATTGCAATGGTGAGAGCGACGAAGACTTTATTCCCTATGGCATTCAGTGTGGCGTGGGGATCTGTCAGGCGAACGGTTTGGCTATTTGTCTAAATGGTGAAGTGGTTAATGAATGTACGCCTGGCCTCCCAGCACCAGACGACACATCGTGCGACGCGACAGATAACGATTGTGATGGCTTTAGTGATGAAGATTACATTCCCGAAACATCGTCATGTGGTGTGGGGGCATGTATCTCGGAAGGAACCATTTATTGTATTGGCGGAGCCTTTGTTGATAACTGTGAGCCCGGCCAACCCAGCGTCGAACTCTGCGACAATATCGACAATAATTGTAATAATGTTATCGATGATGATTGTATTGAAGGGGATTTCACCTGCGATGGCGTCGACGACGACGAAGATGGCGAAACCGATGAAGAGTTTGAGCCCTACCCCACGTCATGTGGTATCGGGGAATGTTTTGCCGAGGGGCTTGCCACCTGCGTGAACGCCTCAATCATCGATAGTTGCGAGCCGGGAAGTCCGGCGCCGCTTGATACCATTTGCAACAATCTAGATGAAGATTGCGACAGTAATACCGATGAGGATGTTATTCCCGTTGAGACATATTGTGGAACGGGCGCTTGCGCCGCCGAGGGTCTTGCTATTTGTGTGGGCGGTGAAATGCAAGACAGCTGCACACCCGGGCAGGCGGCAGCGACCGACACGTCATGTGACGGTGTGGATAATAATTGCAATGGCGAGACGGACGAAGGATTTATTTCGTATGCCACGTCATGTGGTCAAGGTGCCTGTTTGGCTGAAGGGCTCGCCACCTGTGTGAATGGCGATGTGGTGGATGATTGCACGCCTGGAAATCCCGCTCTTGATGATGCGACATGCAATAACGTTGATGACAACTGCAACGGATTTATAGATGAAGATTTTGTTCAATCAATAACGAATTGTGGTGTCGGTGCTTGTGAAAAGAGTGGGACAACATCGTGTATAGATGGCGACGTCATAGATAGTTGTGTTCCTGGGCAAGCGGCGCAAAATGACACCAGTTGCAACGCTGTCGACGATGACTGTGACGGTGAGGAAGACGAAGATTTTATTTCACAGGCAACAGAATGTGGCACAGGCGCCTGCTCTTCCACGGGGCAGACAACGTGTGTGGCGGGCGAGATCGTTAATGATTGTGTTCCAGGTGACCCCGCAGCCAATGATGCGACATGTAATGGCGTCGACGATGACTGTAACAATGAAACGGACGAAGATTATCAAAATGCCGTCATCCAATGTGGCGTTGGCGCCTGTCTGGCCGACGGTCTGAAATTGTGTGTAAATGGCGAGCTGACAGACGAATGCACGCCCGGCCAGCCGGCACCCACTGATTCAACCTGTGACAATGTGGATAATAATTGTAATGGCGAAACTGACGAGGGCTTCGTTTCTTATGCAACTTCTTGTGGTCAAGGCGCCTGTTTGGCTGAGGGGCTGGCCACGTGCGTCGGCGGCCAGGTCGTTGATAGTTGCACGCCTGGAAACCCCGCTCTTGACGATGCGACCTGTGATAACATCGATGATAATTGTAATGGGTTTGAAGACGAGGATTTTGCATCAACCGTAACGAACTGTGGCGTTGGTGCCTGCGAGGCGAGCGGCACAACATCGTGTGTGGATGGAGATGTCATAGATAGTTGTGTTCCTGGGCAGGCGGCGCAAAACGACACTAGTTGCAACGGTGTCGACGATGACTGCAATGGTGAAACAGATGATGGTTTTGTGGCCCAGGTAACCGAGTGTGGCGTCGGGGCCTGTGCGGCAGAGGGCGCAACCGCCTGTGTTGACGGAGAGATAACAAATAACTGTACGCCTGGAGACCCGGCAGGAAGTGACGCCAATTGTGATGGTGTTGATAATAATTGTAATAATGAAGTTGATGAAGATTATCAAAATGCCGTCATCCAATGTGGCGTTGGCGCCTGTCTGGCCGACGGTCTGAAATTGTGTGTAAATGGCGAGCTGACAGACGAATGCACGCCCGGACAGCCGGCACCCACTGATTCAACCTGTGACAATGTGGATAATAATTGCAATGGCGAGGCTGACGAGGGGTTCGTTTCTTATGTAACCTCTTGTGGCCAGGGTGCTTGTCTGGCCGAGGGATTGGCAACGTGTTTGGCTGGAAACATTATCGATAGTTGTCTCCCGGGGGAGGCTGCCGCCAACGATTCGACGTGTGATAATGTTGACGACGATTGTGATGGTTTTAAAGATGAAGATTTTATCCAGGTGGTTACCAACTGTGGCGTGGGTCCCTGTGAAAAAGAGGGAATCACATCATGTGTCGACGGTGAGGTTATGGATAGTTGTCTTCCGGGAACGCCAGCACCGAGTGATGTTAATTGCGATAATATTGACGACGATTGCAATGGCGAGGCCGACGATGGCTTTATCCCATATGATATAGAATGTGGCACGGGTGTCTGTTTTGCCGAAGGGCTTGCCCTTTGCGTTCAGGGCAGCATTGTTAACGATTGTGCCGAGGGTGAACCGACCGGAAACGACAGTGACTGCGATAATACAGATAATAATTGCAATGGATTTGTCGATGAAAATTTTGTTCCGTTTGGGACAGGGTGTGGTGTAGGTGCCTGTGCGGCCGAGGGTATGGCGACATGCGTGGGAGGAGAAATTCTTAACAGCTGTACACCAGGAGAAGCGGCCCCAAACGACACAACATGTGATGGTGTGGATGATGACTGCGACAGCGCGGTCGACGAAGATTATCAAAATGTCATTATTCAGTGTGGCGTCGGCGCCTGTGTTGAAGATGGATTAAAGCTATGCGTCGGTGGAGAATTTGTCGAGAATTGCGTGCCCGGAGACCCAGCTGAAAATGATACAACTTGTGATGGTGTCGACGACGATTGTAATGGATTTAATGATGAAGACTTTAATCCGTATGGCACCAATTGTGGTGTTGGTGCTTGTTTCGCCGCAGGAACAATGACGTGTGTGGGCGGGCAACTTCAGAACGACTGTGAGCCGGGTGCTCCAGCGCTCACCGACGACGAATGTGATGGTATTGATAATAATTGTAACGGTACGACGGATGAAGAATACGCACCAGAGATAACGGCCTGCGGCAGCGGAGCGTGTGCCGCTGAAGGAACAACGGAATGCATGGAAGGCGATATCATTGATAATTGCACACCCGGGCTCGGAGCTGACGATGATCTAACCTGCGATGACGTCGACGACGATTGTAACGGTGAAACCGACGATGGCTACATTCCACAAAATACAGAGTGTGGTGTTGGCGCCTGTATGGCCGAAGGAATTACATCTTGCGTCGGTGGAACAGAGGTCGACGATTGCGCACCTGGAACGCCGGCCGAAAGCGATACCAATTGTGACGGCGTCGATGACGATTGTAATGGCGTGGCAGATGATGGATTTGTTTCGTATCCAACAAATTGTGGTCAAGGTGCCTGTTTTGCCGAAGGACTCGCGACCTGTGTTGGCGGGGCTATCATCGATAGTTGTGAAGAGGGAACTCCGGCCCTTAACGATGTGACGTGCGATAATGTCGACGACGATTGCGATAATGAAATCGACGAAGATTATATTGGCAACGCGATTCAATGTGGCGTCGGCGCCTGTATTGCAGACGGCATCACAGCCTGCGTTGGTGGGACAGAGCTCGACGACTGTACGCCGGGCCAACCCGCTGCAAGCGACACGACCTGTGATAATGTCGATGATGATTGTAACGGTGTGGCGGATGATGGTTTTGTTTCGTATTCGACAAATTGTGGTCAAGGTGCCTGTTTTGCCGAAGGGCTTGCAACTTGTATAAATGGGATATTGAGCGACAGCTGCGAAGAAGGGATTCCGGCCCCGAACGATGTGACATGCGATAATGACGACGATGATTGCGATAATGAAATCGACGAAGATTATATTGGTAATGCGATTCAGTGTGGTGTCGGCGCTTGTCTAGCAGATGGAATCACAACATGCGTCGGTGGGGCAGAGCTCGACGACTGTACGCCGGGTCAACCAGCGCCATCGGATGAAAGTTGTGACAACGTCGATGACGATTGTAATAACCAGACCGACGATGGTTTTGTTCCCTACTCCACCGAGTGTGGTGTAGGCGCATGCGTAGCCGAGGGAGAAGCGACCTGTGTGGGCGGAGAAATTCAGAATAGCTGCATACCGGGAATGCCCGCAATTAATGACGAGACATGCAACAACATCGACGACGACTGTGACGGCGCGACCGATGAAGACTTCGCATCCTATGTTACGAGTTGTGGCGTCGGCGCCTGTCAAGCTGAGGGCCTGGCCACATGTGTGGGTGGAGAAGTGATCGACAGTTGCACGCCAGGAGAGGCGGCGGCCAACGATGTAACATGCGATAATGTTGACGATGACTGTAATGGCGAAACCGATGAAGACTACGTTCCAACTGGGATGAGTTGCGGTGTTGGATCATGTGTTGAAAGTGGTCTCATACAGTGTGTGGGCGGCGAATTAATTGAAGAATGTACGCCGGGAACGCCAACCGATGAAATTTGCGATGGACACGATAACGATTGTGATGGAAATACCGACGAGATCTGCATTGACAATATTCAAACGGGCTCCCTTCTCCTTGTTGGCTACACGACGCCGGCGAAGACGGAGATCATCAATAAAGAGGTTTTTGCAACAATCATTACCGGAGAGGCCCCCCTTCCCGATTCCTTTACGGTGGCGATTGAACATTGTATCGAAGAAGTCTGCACGACGACCGACCCGGTCGCCCTGGCTAACGGTATTGAACTCTGTGATTTTTCAGTGGGGCTTGGAAATGAGGCGTGCGAAGAAAATCAACCGGCCCCCATCAAGGAGTCAAATATTCTAGATCTGACACTTGCGCAACTGATTCCCGGAATGAATCTTTGGTCCCTCTCTCAAGATGAAACATTCCGCGGCAACGTCACAACGTTGTCATACGACCTCGGCGGTTATAATATTGGTCTCGAGATTCCGATCCCCAACGCAGATGCGGCCTCATGCTACTATCTCTTTAACACCTACGCCTGCGATTAATCGTTACTGACGAGACCCTGAATGAAATAGGGATTAAACGTTTGATCGATCGATGAAAACTCTTGCCAGATCAGCGCAAAGCCATTCTCCTGCGATACAAACGAATCTCCAGCGACGGTTCCCTGAATAAGTAGGGACTCGTTGGAAGAGAGCGCCCTTCCCGACTGATCGATTTTTGTCAGGTAGGTATTATGAAAGGTGATGCCGGTGTAGCCCGAAGCGACAGCGTAGGCACTATAGGTTGTAAAATGGGTATCGTTCCAGGTAATCACGGCGCCATCACGATTGGTCGCAATTTCTTTTCTTTCGACAAGAGCGGCACCAGCGGGACTATATCTTGCAAAGTATAAAGAGCCGATATTAGAATCATCACGTACAACCCAGGTAACGCCCATAGAGGCGCCATCCCAAACGAGACTCGGAGTGGTGGAATAGACAGAAGTGTCGGAAATGAGGAGGGCAGAGGTGTCGGAGGAGATATCGGGCTTAAGGTAGATATTCATGAGGTCGCCGTCTCCAACTTCATTCCAGGTTGCGGCGTAGCTGGAAGACGTCGTGATCAAGATAAGGCGATGTGATCGTGATTCACTGTTGGATATATTCTTTGCGGCGGTCTTTTCGCTACCGTCGGCGTTGAGAGTCATAAAGTAGATATCGGACCACCAATTGGAACCGCTGTAGCCACACCACGCAAGACCATATTCATCATCTCCTGAAACAATGGAAATGCAGTCAGTGTTGGTGTGGACAGAGGGTATTTGACGCGCGGGAACGGTCACCGTTCCACTGGCGTCCATTCGCGTAAAATAGATAATATCATTGTCGTCCTCTTCCAGACCGTAAACAATTGCGAAATCGGTGCCGTTCCAAGCAATGTCATTAATTGAAATAGTGGGTGTCCCCGATACGAATGGCATCAATTCGGAATGACTGTTTGTCGACGGATCGAGCGTTACAAAGTTATTATGTGCTACGAGGCCATAGATCGTTCCGCTATAAGCCAAGGCAAAAGGATTCGTTTCAACATTTGCGGCAAGCGAGGTCATGTCGATTTTGGATCGAACAACAAATGAAGATGTGTCTGGGTCCGTTGGGTCCAGATATGTGACGCGAGCTGTTGTCTCAACTTCGGAACCGTCCACCGATAGCGAAGTGGTCAAAATTTTATCATCGTCATCGACAGTTCCGTTGAATACGATTTCTGTGCCATCAGAAAGGGTTGGGGATATCGAAAAGGCGCTGTCCGTGATTAAAACAGAAACGGTGGCACTTCCTGACACGGTCCCATCGATACTCGATTTGGAAAATGTGCCACTTCCGTTGGCATCGGTTTCAAGGCTGTAGTTCGTTAGGGCCGCAGTTGTTAATGTTAGTTCCATATTGCCGAGCGGTTCAGGGTTTCCAGTCTCTGTTCCCTTTCCTGGCGTGCAGGCGTAGAGAGACACCAATACAAAAAAAAGAAGAACTTTTAAACATTGCCTCATGAATTGTCCTCACTCTTTGTTAATTTGATAAAGCCGAGATTGATATTAACCACCTCGGTCTTGTTGTTGTTCCCCTCCTCCAGCTGCCGATGCAGTTTTCGACGAAACTCCTGAAGGGCGTCCTTCAGTTCGGCCATCTTCTCTGTTGAGATGGCCATTGTGATTGCAGAAAACTCGCGGTCGTCGACCGGATCCATTTTGACGGCTTCTTTGGATAGTTCCATCAGCTGTTCGTGAAATTCGGTGATCGAAAGGCTGCGGACCACATTTGGGGTCGCGAGCATCTCATCCGTTTTTTTAAGTCGACCAGCCTCATCGCGAGAGATCAGGCCGAGCCCTTCAAGTTCCTTCATGGCATGTTTGGCCTTTGGGACAGAAATAGGCGGCTTTAGCTTGTTTGCGATCCAATGATAATCCTCACGAAAATTATCCAAACGCACAACCTCCATCAGTGCCAAATAGTACCAATTCGAATAAATCTTATAGTACTTTGACTGAAGCGTCGCCGGACTCTTCTTTGGTGTAAAGTCGACAAGTTGTTGGTAGTAGAGATTTTTTTCATCGTATGTGCCGGCTTGGCAAAAATTGACGAGCGCATGAAAAAAACGCGATTCTTTTTTGGAAAGACGAAAGCCTTTGCAGATCTTTTCGGCACTATCTGACGTCAGATTTCGCTTGCCGTCCATGATGAGTTTAAGATGGGCAGGCGATTTCATTCCGGCACGCCGATTGAAGTTTCGATATGAGAATGTGGGGAGTGTCTCCTTGAGGAAGGAGATTCGATCCTTGAGGAATTCGCGATAGTCAACGAACTGATAAATCTCCTTGATCTTGATTTCGTCATTGTTTATTGAATCGTCCATCTAAAAACTCCGAAATTTTAGGAAGCACAGGTAAACAACCAACAACACTTATATTGTATAACATATTGATATAATTGTCATAATAAATATCGCCAAAAGAGAAAGACATAATATAGTCTATAAATACAATGCCTTAGTAAACATGCAGAATGCAGCTCGAGTCCTCTGCGTTGATACCAATAATGTACACCTCTTCGTCTATTGTCTGGATCGTGCTGTTGAGAGAAAGGTCGTCAAAATGGCACGATTCATAAGATCCAGCGCTTGCTGGAAGAACCTCTAGCGTAGATACGAAATCGGGGCAGATCAAGGATGTAACCTCAACAATATTGGACAGGCACTCCAAAATTTCTTTTGCGTGAAGTGCTTCTAATTCATCATCTGATAAATCTTCTGTGTCTTCTATTAATATATGTGGCTTATTAGGTGGTTGGGAAGAATTGTTAATATCGATATTAGGCAGTGAATTTAAAAAACCTGGAATTGGATAACTTGGGAGGGGGACTTCTGCATTATTTTCACCCTCAAGAACCACGTCAGGATTGAGACTCTTTATGATGCAATCAACTGAATCAAAATGATATGCTACCTCTGAATCTTCAAGCAGGAGGATGTCCCCTGTATTGCTATTGCAGTAATAGGCCTCACCCTTTTCATCTAAGACACCAGCGATATTTTCTATAACGTCCTGCAAATGATCAAAGTCGTTCGCAGTCCAGCCTGTTGATGCCTGGCCACAAGCAAACAAAAAATTATAAAGAACTAATGTTTCACATTGTGAATCATCAGCGTCTTCATCGCCATCATTCGCACTTTCTCCGCTTTCCCCATCACCATCATCGTCATCACGATCATCCCCCTTGTCGCCGTCATCATCAAGTTCGGTATCACCTGGGATCTCGACGGCATCATTCTCCCCATCGTCATCGAAGAAGGAGGCAAAATCGTTGGGCCGAACAGTTCCATTATCTCCACATCCGGATAGAATAAGTAGCGCCGGCAGGAGAAGAATTGCGGCAAGAACGACAATTTGCTGAAGAAATTTTCTCATACGAACCTCCATATGGCTTGATTACTTTGTTTACAGAATTTACAAAAGAGCATTTAAAATACAGTGTATTTTATATAAGCAATTTATATGCCAAGATGCGGCCAATAATTAGCTAATAATAACGAGCAGGTAGGGTTTGTGGGCTTTTAAGGATGGGGGGTGGTGACCTCGCAGCTGTATACTCAAAACCCCAAAAAACGAGTAAAATGTGAGCGGGCTTACCTAAACTCGGCCTTATAAATATGATTAGTGGAACCATCCGACTGTTGCCAGACAATGACCGTCTCACCATGATCATTGATAGCAATCTGGGGATAGTAGGCATCATGATTGTCGGGGCTGATATTGTCGAGAAGATCTTCCGGAACAAATAAAACACCCTCTCGAAATTCGCCCTTAAAGACCTGAGAGTTGGTATCATCAGACTGTGTCCATACAACAACCGTGTCGCCGTCGACATTCATTGCCACCTGCATACCCTGAGAGGTTCCGTCCTCACGACCGTAATAGCTGACCGGTTGCCAGTTGCCATCGCTATTTGCATATAGACCAACACGATAGGCGGCTCCGTCATGCTGCTGACAGACAATGACAGCCCCTCCATCATCATTCATAGCAATCTGTGCATACCGCGCTGTCAACCCCTCCGTGCTGAGGGCGTCTGAGGTGTCTGTAGGATGTACCCATACCCCCTCACGATACTCGCTCTTCAAAATACGAGGAGTAAACGCGTCATCCGATTGATGCCATGCGATAATCGCATCGCCGTTTTCATTCATTGCAACTGCAGGATTGTTGGCGCTAAGACCCTCTGGGCTGATGTAGTCTGAGCTGTCCGAAGGATGTGTCCAAGCTCCCTCGCGGTATTCGCTCTTGAATATGCGAGATTTACCCTCGGCAAGTTGTGACCAGACAATGATGGTTGCCCCGTCATTATCGATCGCAACTTGAGGGTGTGTGGCATTCAAGCTCCCGGGGTCAATATAGTCTGAGCTGCCCGAGGGATGCGTCCATACCCCGCCACGATACTCGCTCATATAAATACGGAGATAGTCCCCCCTGTACTGGAACCAGGCAATAACGGTTTCGCCATTGTTGTTCATGGCTACCTGGGGAAGATAAACGTCATTGTCATCGGGACTTATATTATCTGAGAGGTTCGTCGGATGTGTCCAGGTTCCATCACGATATTCGCTCTTAAAGGTTTGGAGGCTTTCTCCATCGCTTTGTTTCCAAACGATAATAGCCTCCCCTTGATCATTCATAGCAACCTGTGGTCTCTGGGCATTTTCACCGTCTGGACTGATGTTGTCTGTGAGGTTCGTCGGATGCGTCCAGGCTCCATCACGATATTCGCTCTTGTAGATCTGGGAGGCATTGCCGTCCGATCGTGACCAGACAATAATGACGTTGCCGCTATTATCAATGGCAACTTGAGGGGCGAGTTCGTCTCCCCCTCCACCCTCTGGGTCGATGTGATCATTTTCTAGGCTCGTTGGGTGTGTCCAACGGTTTGAGCAAACGATATCGATGCTACGAACATCATCGCCATTGATTGTTCCGCTTCCGTTTGCGATAGTGCAGTTTTGTAAAAGGGGCTCTGTATCTAAGGTAATAGAATAATTGCTGCCATCTTCAAAGGTTTCTTCGAACTGAAAATCACCATTGGCAGACAGGGCAAGATTCTCGCTGTTATTGATCTTAAGAACCAGCTCTTCGCTTGCAAGCCCTGTTAGCGAACCGCCAACATAATAGTAAGTGGCATCCGTCGTCGTCTCAGACGCTCCCCCCTCCTCCTCGGCTGGTGTCTCAGTCTCGGTCGGAGCATTTGTTTCGACACTTTCCTTTTCGGCGGGCTGGCTTGAATCTGTTGGAAGCCCACCGCAGGCCGAGAGGGTTGATAGGAAAAAAATAATAAATAGAGCATCGAAGCGAAAAAGTTTCATAATACCTCCTTGTGAACGATGATGTATTATCGCAAAAAAGGGAGGTGTATGTTGTGTGCTATTTAGTGGTTTGCGAAGAATCCGTATACTCGGAGTAAACAGTTAGAATAAATCTTTTTGGGTGGAAATGGCGCTTTTGGGAGCGCCGCCTTCATTTTCGGCCTCGGTTCGAGCAAGATAGACCATAGCGGCACCGATCGCGGAATCGAACCAGTCGTCACTCGCATTATTGTAAGCAACGGTAAGCGTAATCATGTCGCCACTTCCAACGGCGACGCCGGCCGGATCTTGAAAGGGTGGAAGTGATGTAATCCGATGATCATCATCGATCAATGCTGTCCCCTTCCAAAAGGGGTCACCCTCATCACCCTTAGTAAGAGAAACCGAAACGCCATAATTTTGTAGAAGCCCATGGGCCTGAATCACAGAACCTGTCTCCGGTGAATAGGCAACCTCTACCTTTTCAACAAATTGTCCCGGTGCGATATTAATCGGCTCGTGATAACAAGGGTCGAGATCGATCATCATTGGCAAAACATCGGTCATCATCTTTGTATTGTCCATCGGTTCGCCAACGAGAATGACCTTGATATAGACACCAAAAAAATCCTGCTTCAACGGGTTCTGAAGAACAACGCGGGCCTCGAGCGGATCGCTGGGAACGACGGCATAACCATGTCCCTCGGGAAGTTCAATCTTTTCCATATTGGAACTGGTGGCCGCAAAGGGATTTCCGGTTTGGCTGGTTGTACAAAAACTATTTTCCTCACCGTGATTCACGAGAAGGATTTGATGAACAAGCTCGTTTGGGAGAGCAGCACCTTCAGCATCTTCAATGATCGGTTCAATCGATGTTACCCAGAGAGGTTCCTCCAGGTTGAAGCGCATCGTTGCCGGTTTCAAAATCATGGCGTTGGCAGACGTCATTGACGAAATATCATAAGGCCCCATATGGTACGTATAGACAACCTTTCCGGTCTCATCGAGATAGTCGGAGATCGAGAGTTCTGCCTTTGACGGTTCGGCCTTCAGCTGCATGCTGGGGCCGCCTGGAACGTCGTTACAGGCGGAAAGGAGTGCCACCAAAGATATTGTTGCAAATGTGATAAGCTTTCGCATAAGTTTGGCCATGTTAACACGAGGCTTTTTTAGCGGTGAATACGCGCCGCGTTGGACAAAATGACGCAGGGTGACATGAAAATGGAAGAGACAATTACAGCTATAGCGACGCCTCCAGGGCGGGGGGCGATCGGGATTATTCGGATCAGCGGTTCCCAGGCAAAGGAGATTTTGGGGAAGGTGTGGAAAAGTGGCCCCCATCCTGTGGAAAACTTCGTAACACACCGATTATACTTAGGAAATATTGTTGATTTGTCCACAGGGGAAACAGTCGATCAGGTAATGGCCGTGCTGATGCAGGGACCACACTCCTATACGGCCGAAGACGTAGTTGAAATCAACTGTCACGGCGGACCTCAAACGATAAAAGCCATATTAAATCAAATAGTTAAATCGGGTGCGCGACTGGCTGAACCGGGGGAGTTTACGAAACGGGCCTTTTTAAATGGCAAGCTCGACCTGGCCCAGGCCGAGGCCGTGGCTCAGCTGATCGATGCCCGGTCAAGCCGAGCGGCCAAGTTGGCAGAGGAACAGCTCGAGGGAAAACTCTCAAAAAAAATTCGGTCTCTTCAGTCCAGTCTCAAAGAGTTGACCGCATACGTCGAGGCAACGATCGATTTTCCCGAAGAGGACGAGCGATTTATTGAAGAGGGAGAGATCGGAAAACAACTTGGAAATCTACAAACAACAATTACGCACCTGATCGAAAGTTACGATGAGGGACGAATTCTGCGCGAGGGCGTAAAGACCGTTATCGCGGGGCCACCCAACGCCGGAAAATCAAGTCTCTTAAATGCGATTCTCGGGACCGAACGGGCGATCGTTCATCACATTCCAGGAACAACGCGCGACACGATCGAAGAGGGTGTTTTGATTCGCGGTATTCCGTTTCAAATGATTGATACGGCCGGGATTCGGGAGGCCGAGGAGGAAGTAGAAGAGATCGGCGTGGGTAGAAGCCGTCAGGCGCTGACACAGGCCGAGGTTGTTATTGTTGTTCTCGATGGTCACGATTACCGTGCGACCGACGATCGGTTTGTTGAAGAATTGAAAGATGTTAAACATGTTGTTGTCGTAATTAACAAGATAGACCTTAAGGAAAAAATTGACGCAGGCGAAATCAGCAATCGTTTCGTCGGTCGAAGGATTGTAAAGGTGTCGGCCAAAAATGGCGATGGCATTGAACAACTTTTGGAGACCGTGGCCGACGAGATCGTTAGCGACCATGCCGCAAACGAGGAAGAAGATATTGTAATTACGTCGGAGCGGCATTTTGAGTTATTAGGTAGATCTGCCGAGGCCCTAGAATCTGCAAACGAGGAGTTATCAAAGAACCAATCGCCGGAATTTATTGCCATTCACCTGAAAGAGGCCCTCGGCCAGCTGGGCCGAATCGTCGGCGAGGTCACAACGGACGACCTTTTGAACGAAATCTTCAGTAAATTTTGTATTGGGAAATAAGAAGAGAGATATTTCACATTTAGCTTTTCATTTATTGTCATGGCGATAGGGGTAGTGCGGGCATACTAAATCGAATAATCACAAAAAGGAGGTCTCTATGAGAAAGGTTACATTAACAGTGGCATGTGCCATCTTGGCCATATCGCTCGCTGCCTGTGGCGGTTCATCCGGTGGCGGCGGTGGCGGCGGTGGTGATACCGGATCAGCGCTAAAGGGTTTAGCCACATGTACAGCACAAACAGGTGAGGCTGTCATTTGTGGTACGGTCTATGCGGCCGATGGAACAACGCCTGTTATTGGGGCAACGATTACACAAGGAACAGCTTCTGGTGATGAAGTTGCTCTGACAGGACTTTATAAGGGAGTTGCAAGTGATACTGCCTGTCAAACAGATACAAGCGGTGCGTTTGCCTGTTCGGGAATCACAACCGCAGGAACGTTTACGTTTTACATTGCCAGCGACATCGGAAGTAGCTCTTTTTCTCAGGCCGCGACAATAGGCGAAACGGCAGATGTGCCAGCGTCTTCGACAACCATCAGTGGAAGCAGCGGAACAGCCCAATGGTTGGTTGTCCCCGGAGCTTATGATGGGATTCAAAAACTTCTGGCCGACATGAAGGGGTGCACGTTGACGGGTGACGAATCAAATCCCCCGGCCCTAACAAACAGTGATGAATGTGAGGCACTCGGCCTACTTGTTTTAACAGCTGTTGAAATTGATACATATTTTTCCGATGTTGCTGAGCTCACGGCATACGATTCGATTTTTGTCAATTGCGCCACAGACCTGAGTTCATATTCAACCGTTCTTGAGGAATACGTTGCGCAGGGTGGTAATATGTATTTTTCAGATTTGGCTGATGATGGTTTGACGACAGCCTTTCCAGGAAATGTCACCTTTGGAACAGCCGCGACAAGTTCCGGAACAGTCGCCGCGGCCGACATTGATGACACCGGTCTTGCGACCTATTTGGGCGTTTCAACCATGGAGATCGTTTTTGATCTCGGTTCCTGGCAAGACATTACATCGGTTGAGAGCAACGTGACGACCTACATCAGTGGTGACACCTCATCACTGGGTGGAATGGCAGATGCTCCGATTACAGTTGGCTGGAAAGAAGATACAGGCGGATGCCTCTTCTATACATCCTACCATGTCGAGGCAAGTACGGCAGAAGATGCCAATCAGGAAAAGGCCCTGAAATATCTCGTCCTCAATATTAGTCAAATTTGTCAGTAAGTTTTTAAGGTCAATACAAAGGCCCGGGGATTCAAACCCCGGGCCTTTTTTTATTCATTCAAGAAAGTGTTGACCATATCCTGAAGTCCGGAAAACCAAGGTCCCATTATGGTTAGTTCTCCTCCGCCTGATGAGTAAGGATTAAGAATGATGCCGTCTGGTTCATCTTGGTTGCATAGGAATATAATGTTGGCACTAGGGTCTGAAAAATCCCAGGGCGCAGTGGAATATTGATAAGTGTTGTTCTCATTACAATCTGATCCCTCGGAAACAATATTTTCACCAAGTAATGTGTATACAATAAGCTTTAATCGGCGTAAGGCCCAATTGGATACTGCGTACTGAAACCAATTTTGATAAAGATCCCAAAGCTCTTTTGGGGAAACAACACCAGAATAGAGTGTTGATGACGATTGCCAATAAACTTTGCAAAGAGGAACGTCTTGATCGCTCATGGCGTAAAGGCGACGGCTACCAGGCCTTTTTTTGATAATCTCTTCACCGTTCGTGGAGGCTATATATTGGATGATGACGCAATTTGGCATATCGTTAGTGGTAGAAAAATTGCTGTGTGAAATAAGCTGAATGGCGGTTGTGTTAGAAAAGGTCTCCGTCGATTCCAAATAATTTGGATTAGTCAAAAAATGTGCAATTCGATACGATGTTCCTTCATAAAATGAAGAGAGATTGTCAGGCGTCAAAATGATCTCGGCATAATCGATATCTTGATACGTAACCATCTTCTGGTAAAGACTATAATGAAAGCCGGGGGATGATTGGTCTTGATTCTGAAAGGCTTCTGCCGCGCCCATTAATATGGGCAGCAATGAAATTACAACGGTGACAACAATAGTAACGACAACTGCATAGAACATTCCTTTCATATGACCTCCCAAAAGAAATGTCCCTCTAACAATGTAACAGCAGCAAACATGTGTTGATTAATGGCACTCTAAAAAAATTTCGATCAAGACGCTGTTGCGTCCTCGGTATCGATTGGTATCGGTGGCGTCGGAACAATGATCGCAATGGCAGAAACAACAAATAGAGTGTAGGTCCTTCTTTTCATTTCTCCCTCGATTAATGATTGATGTGGCCCCAATGTCGTGTAATGCAAATAGAATGCCAAGGGGTCGAAATGTAAAATAATAAATAAAATTAGAGGGATACGCCAGATTTTACAGGCGTCGGATAACTATCATAATGATAGATTCAGGGCCTTCTCTCAAAATGGGAGAGAAAATGGAGCCCCCAAAAATTGACAATGGGTAGGGCCTCACGTATAGAGCAGGCGCGATGAAAAGGAACTATGACATTATTGTGATCGGCGCAGGCCACGCAGGTATTGAAGCGGCGCTCGCCTCCGCGCGAATGGGATGTGAGACCCTTCTCGTGACCGGGCGACTGGAGACGATTGGGCATATGAGCTGCAATCCGTCGATCGGTGGTCTGGCCAAGGGTCATCTGGTCCGCGAGATCGACGCCCTGGGCGGTGAGATGGGAATTGCCGCCGACAAAACCGGCATCCAATTTCGCCGGCTCAATACCAAGAAGGGGCCCGCCGTTCGGGCAACACGCTGTCAGACCGATCGCACCTCCTACATGCACTACATGCGAAGTGTTTTAGAGAAACAAGAAGGCCTCGAACTCTTGGAGGGAATTGTTGGGGAGGTTGTTGCCAAGAACGGAACGATTAAGGGAGTAAAGATAGACAATGCGGAAATCTCGTCCTCGAAGGTCATTATTACAACCGGGACTTTTTTAAACGCCCTCCTTCACTATGGGATGGAACATGTTGAAGGTGGTCGAGAAAATGATTTTTCCGCGAAGGATCTTTCGAGAAATCTTAAAGAGCTCGGTTTTACGCTCGGTCGCCTCAAGACCGGAACCTGCCCCCGCCTTAAGGGCGACACAATCGATGTTGACAAAATGGAAATACAACCTGGTGATGAGACATCCCCCACTTTTTCATTTAGTAAGACCGACCATCCCCTCCCCCAGCTTCCCTGTTACATGACATATACAAACGAAAAGACGCACGATGTGATTCGTTCCGGCCTAGATCGGTCGCCACTCTACTCCGGGAAAATTCAGGGAACAGGTCCAAGGTATTGCCCATCAATAGAAGATAAAATCGTCAGGTTTAAAGATAAGGCTCGTCACCAACTCTTCGTGGAGCCGGAAGGTCTCGACATTAACGAGGTCTACGTCAATGGCCTGTCGACATCGCTCCCAAAAGATATTCAAGAGAAAATGCTCACGACGATTCCCGGTCTCGAGAATGCTGAAATTGCTCGATATGGTTATGCCGTTGAATATGATTATGTTCCACCAACACAGCTGAGGCCGACATTGGAAACCAAAAAGGTTAAAGGCCTTTATTTGGCCGGCCAGATTAATGGAACGTCGGGCTACGAAGAGGCCGCAGCCCAAGGCCTCATGGCCGGGATCAACGCTGTCAATGCGCTCAAGAATAAAGAGCCCTTTATTCTCGGTCGACCCGAGGCCTATATCGGTGTTTTAATCGACGATTTAGTTACGAAGGGAACCGAAGAGCCTTACCGCATGTTTACATCACGCGCCGAATATCGACTCCTCCTCAGGGAAGATAATGCCGATCTTCGTCTCTCAGAAAAGGGCCACCGATTGGAACTTTTGACAGGGGATCGCTACGAAATATTCGCCGAAAAGGAAAAGAGAATTAATGAATTGCGAAAAGTGTTGAACGAAACAAGGCTCAATGCCGACAAAGAGACAAATCGAATATTAGGCGAAATTGGGACGGCCCATCTTCGAAAACAGATTACACTCGCAGACCTCCTGCGTCGCTCAGAAGTGAAAATTGAAGAGGCGCTAAAGAACTTCACAGATATAGATCCAGGGGCAATAGAGAATGATGCAGTAGAAGAGGCGGAGATCGAGGTGAAATATTCGGGCTATATTAGGTTCCAGCTTGAAGATGCCAAACGTCATAAAAAACTCGACGATATGCGAATTCCCGACAACTTTTCATACGAGCGCGAAGGTCTTTCTCGTGAGGTACAGGAGAAGCTCGAAAGCGTTCAGCCGAGGACGCTTGGACAGGCCTCCCGAATATCGGGAATTACGCCCGCTGCCATTTCGATCTTGATGGTTCACCTCAAAACGCGGTAAAGTAGACATCGGGGTCAGACCCCTTTGTCTACTTTCAAGAACGACTGGAAATATTTTGGAAATGCAGATTGACCAAAAAACTCTAATCAAACTGATCGACCGCCTCAATAGCTATCCGGTGGGGCTTCCCGACACACCCGACATTCGAGAATTTCTCCAAATCCTCATGACGTCGGACGAGGCCTCGGTTGCAGCCTCGTTTCCGATGCGCGAGGCAACAGCCGCGGAACTTTCAAAAAAGAGCGGTTTTGATTTGGAGACGACAGAGAAGCTCCTCGATCAATTGGCCGATAAGGGCGCTGTCATTGATTTTGAAGTAACGAAAAGCGACCGGTATTATCTTTTAACTCCTTCGATCATCGGTTTTATCGAATTTTCACTGATGAAAATACACGAAGGTTTGCCGATGAAGCGGATGGCCGAGATTCTCAAGCGCTATGAGGACGAAGATCTCTACAAAGAGGTCTTTGGTTCAAAGACTCCGATTACTCGAACGCTTGTTGCGCACAACGTTCCGGTATCATCCCAGATCATGACGTATACACAGGTGGCCGAGGTCATTAAGGCCGCCGGCGGTGGCGCCCTCCAGACATGTTTTTGTCGACACCAGTCCCATCTCATCGACACACCGTGTGAAGTGGCACCCTTTGAAGAGACCTGTATCAGTCTGGGGTCGGCATCATCGTTTGTGGTTCGCCGTGGTTTCGCAAGACCGGCAACCGTTGAGGAGCTTCTGAAAAAAACACGCGAACTCGGCGAAAAAGGTCTGATTCACGTCACCGACAATGTTCGCAATAAGCCGAGCTTTATCTGCAATTGTTGTGGGTGTTGTTGTGGCCTTCTGGCCGGAATTAATCGAAAAAATATTCCACATGCCGTCTCACCATCGCCCTACATATTGAAAACCGACGACGAGACATGTATCGGCTGTGCGGCCTGTGTTCAAAAGTGTCAGATTAATGCAATTACGATCCATAATAAAAAGGCGGTCGTCGATGCAAAAAATTGTCTTGGGTGTGGAAGCTGTCTAAGGTTTTGCAGGCCAGGAGCGCTGAAGCTCGTTAAGAGAAAAAAGGCCCCGAAAATTCCAAAGAATTCCATGAGAAAATTTGCAAAAATATCGTTCGAAAAGGGACGTCTTAGAAAGTGGTTTCCAGACATTGTTCGATCGAGACTAAGAAAGATAATGTAAGCCGAAGGGAGTATGATCATGAAAGGTCTTCCAGAATTTGATGCCCATATGGACGAGGCGCAGGTGATTAATTTTGAACAATACCTGGGGCTCCTTCTGAAGTGGAATCGGGCCTACAATTTAACGGCGTTAAATGATCCAATCGAGGTCTATGAAAAACACTTTTCCGATTCGGCCATGCCCCTTCAGTTTGTAAGAGAGAACGCGAAATTGATTGATATTGGCACGGGCGCTGGCTTTCCCGGCGTGCCAATCAAGATACTCCGAAGCGATATTCAGGTTACCCTTGTTGACTCTAAGTCGAAAAAGGTCAACTTCTGTGAACATGTTGTCCGTGAACTGAGCCTTAAGGGAATCAAGGTGATCCAGGGCCGCGCCGAAGAGGCAGCGATGCAAAAACGGTTGGGTAAATTCGACGTGGTCGTTTCGCGCGCCACGCTCAAGCTCCCCTCGTTCATCAAGGTGGGAGAAAAATATGTTAAGAAGAGCGGACATTTGATTGCAATGCTCGGTGTCAATTGGTCGGATGATCTGGATAAGGCGATGAGTCAAATCAAGAAATCAAACCTTAAGTTGATCAAGGTTCACGAATACACACTACCCATCAGTCAAAATCACCGCGCCTTATTAATTTTCGAGAAATCCTAGAAATATAATAAGAATATTCGGTTTGGGTTTCGAGGCTCGTTTCGTCTATTGGTTTCGGTTGCGGTGAAACAGACGACACCTTGACCGTAAAACGATACGGGCATCGTGACCGAAACCGGAAGTTTTAAAGATAATCAGACAAATCGACATCAACGCCATCAATAGCAAAGGTTCCAGAAAAGGTATAACTCTCTAGATTAAACGGGGCGCCATGTGCCTTAAATGTGACATCGTATGTGATGGTGTGACTGCTTCCATTAAGCGTGAGCGTAATCGATGATGACTCTTCAAGGGAGCCGGTAACACATCGTCCACTCCCGATCAGTGTTTCAATGCTTTCTTCGAGACGACCGTTAAATTGACACGTGAGGAGCCCATCAAGTGAAAACTGTCCCACATCTGGATCGCTAATGGAGTAGGCCTGAAAATCAGCCGAAAGATTTAATGGAACAAAATAATAAACCGGCGCCGATGCACCGTTACTTTGAATGGTTTCAAGATCACCATCTGCGTTGATGATAGCGTCACCTGAATCTCCAGAGACATTCATGTTCCGATCAACGGTGCCGATTTCACCGCTAAAACCAACATTGACACTCTTCGCACCACTTCCGCCACTTTGTTGGATGCCATCGATACTAACATCTTCAAAGACGGCCTCGCCGAGAAGCGAGCGAATAATGAGGAGGATTTCAGAATCCCTGAGATCCTCAATCGTTCCCACCTCAGCACTGCCGCTTTCATCCGTCGTCGGCGCGGAGGTCTCCGGTGAATCCGCTGGATCAGTGGCCCCTTTGTTCGTCCGATCATTTCCACAGGCCATGGTCACGAAGAGAGAAAAGCTCAATATTATAGATAAGATATACTTCATTGGTCACCTATAAATGTTATCGGTCCCAGGGTCCCAGATGTTGCGTATAAAATAAAGAAAAAAAGCCAAATATATTGAGATACTTAGCAACTAATTGGGGCCCCGAACGATAACCTCCCTGACAGCGGAGGGTAGTGGGCATGACTAAGTTATCAACTTGGGCGCGGACCAATCTAGTCAAAGTGGGCGATTTTTTGCCAATCAATCTTGGTCTCGGTAAAGTATGTCCAGCAGTAGATGTGGTTGCTTCCGGGCAAGAAATTGATTCCGGGATCAATATTCTAGGCGGACAGGCCAATATTGTTGAGGGGATTATTCTTCCTCAGATTCCTGAAGATGAAGCCGCTGGTTTTCTGGAGGCAATCTCCGCATTTGAAGATGCGGCCTTCGATTACTTTGTCGATATCGATCCGACCAATCCTCTCAAGCCAATCGATATCGGTTGGCAAAATCGTCATCGCATCCAACAAGTTTTAAGTCGTCCTGGTTTTCAGGCTGCACTCGGTATTTGCGGTTCTTGTTTGGCAACTGCGGTCACGGGACATCTTGTTCCGTATGAAATTGGCGCGCGCATCTTTTCGACCGCCATGGTTGCGATTCCGCCAACCGATGCACCTAAAGAGGGACTCCTTCGTTACATGGCGGTCTCTCCCGATCTTCGTACTCACTTTACGAATCTAATGATTCGTCTTGAACAGGCAATGCGGCGACTTGATCGATTGACACCGGACGATCTTTCATGGTTTGTAATGAAACAACTCGCAAGCCCGGAATTGATGCCATTTCTCAAGCTGGCCTTTATCGATCTAAAAGATTTGCTCTTCGAACATGATACGCTAACCATCCTTCTCTATAATACCATTCAGAATATTCTCTTTGGTGGCGACCGAGACGTTTCAATCTACCGCGTCCACTTCAATATGACGACAATCAATGAGATGGATTCAACGAATCATCACGGGAATGTCTACCTTCGTGTTATTCAGGCCTGGTTTCAGGAAAAATTTGGAACCATTCACGTGGTTAGGAATCCAGAGCGGACATCATTTGAATTTATTGCACGTCCAGCGCGCCACGTTCGCCAGGTCATGAACTCTTTTGAAATTGAGGTTCAGCATCGGATCGCAACAGCCACGGGAGTTGATCCTGCGATTGTTGCCGAATTTATTCCGCGTGCAGTTCTCTCACGGCGAACGTTGACACGCCGAAATCTCTACCGCTACGGTGTTCGGAGCAGTGCTGACATTGTGATGTTTAGAGAGGTCTTGGAGTTTAGTGGCAGGGTCGATGTTGACGCGCTTGCGGAACTTCCTGAAGAACAACAGCTTCGTGCGGTCCATCGGGTGCGACCTGACATCGATGGTATCGTGAAGACGGGGGACAAGCGCCTCATTAAGACGCTCTACGCCGTGATGATCAAGGGAATTTCTACGCCGTGATGATCAAGGGAATTTCTACGCCGTGATGATCAAGGGAATTACGGAGCTGAACGCCGAACTCGCGGCCCAGACCACCTTCTTTGAAAAAGAGGTTGGCTTCGGTCAAATAGTCTATCTCGAAACCGAACTTCCCAAGCGGGGAAACCCCCTCCTTCCGATTTGGCAGCGATATCTTGCGGATCGAACTAATTTTGTTGGCCCCGGCCAATATGATCCGGCCTACTATAATGAAAAATTAAATGATCCGAGATTCATTGAGACCCTCTTTTTTGATGTGGGCCTTCGAACCGATAATCCAGTCAATTACTATCCGGCAGATGGTCGGTTGGCACCAGAGGTTGATGCGATCGTTAAAACAATTCCACCACTCAGGCGTATTCAGGGTCACATGTCTCATCGTCGCCCGGGAAGCGCGGGTGGTGTGATTCAGCGCTTTGAGGCGGCCAGGAAAAATTTTCTAGCTGTTCCCGAAGGAAAACGTGCAGAGGCCTTGGCCGAGTTGCAAGAGATGGGTAAAGAGCTTCTCGATGCCTTCCGAAACTTCTACCGCTGGGCCGTTCGAGATCCGCGAAATCTCTGGACACAAAAACAACACGAGACCTTCTGGGTGAAGCGCGGCGACGGCCTAGAAGAGGTTCCGGCCAACTTCTTTGTTCAGGAAGTGGCGCTTGCCGGAAATACGTTCATCATGGAACTTGAGTATGATTCCTTCCGTGCCTATACGGGCGCACATGGTAAACATGACATACAAGATAAGGACTTTAACCGTGTTCGCGATGCCGTCTGGTTGGCGGCCGCCGAAATGGATATGCCGATGCCAATTGTTAATCCATCTGGCGGCGACCATATCTCGGTCTCTTTTTCGAGCACCAATCTCAACGGAGAAGCGGTTGATCCTGTCGCGTACTCGAAGCTGGTACAAGAGATCATCGTGGAACGGTTCAAGGATAAGCCATTCCAAGATCTCTTTAAGGTCGATGTTCGCGAGTTCCGTCTCAGCGGAAAAGGCCTAAAACGTCTTGAAGACCCCCATTTCATGGAGCAGATGCGCCAAGACTTGAATTTTGCGGCACAGCCGCAACTAACCGCAGTTACGGACCACTACGTTGTTTTGGCCGCTGCGTCGGAGTCACGAGAGGGAGGCGAAACGACACTAGATATCATTAAGACCTATCTTGCAGAAAATGGGATGGTCGTTGACGGTGAGGCCATGTCGCTCGAGAAGCTTCGCCTCCTGATGTGGAAAAAAGAGGGGGGAAATCCAGATGAGACAGATTATTGGGTCTTTGGAAAGCTGCAACCCGATGGGTATAAACCCTTTATGAATTTTCTCTCGGTAACGATTGGTCTCGGCGAACATCGTCCCATTCGGGCCTCTTCTGACGTGGAACTCTTTGCTCAAACGGTTCACCACGCCGGTGCGGCCATGGATAAGGCCAAGACGACCGGTTGGCCGGATAAAGGTGAGCTTGCTGATGTTCGGGGAGAGTCTCCGATCCATCGGGTGAAAACCGAAAGCAACTTCAGTAAACCGCTATTCACCCCTTCTCCAACAACCCTTTTACAAGGGGGGGTCTCATTCCTTATGAAGACGGCCGACGGTTTGGCCCACCGAGCTGTCGATTATCTCGTAGACCGTATTCTCAGATAATTTCATTATATTTCTGGCATAGGCAGAATTCGTCAGGCACTCCTTGAAGTGTCCGTTAGGTCATGATATAGAGGCGCAAATAGTGCGGGGGGTACTATGTCCGAAAATATTGTCGCAAAGATTCGAAAAGCCGAAGAAGATGCCCAGTCTTTTGTGGACCTGGCAAAGCGTGAATCAAGCGCCGGGATTGCCCAGGCCAAAAAAGATCTCGAGGCGGCTCATCAGAAGTCTGAAGCAGAATCCCGAGAACATCTCAAAAAGTTTCGAAAATCTAAGGCAGAAAAATACAGAGCCGAAACAAAACGATTAAGAGATGAAGGTAAGAAGGCAGAGACTGCCTATGCCCAGAATCTGGAAGCGCGCTTTGGTGAGATTAAGGCAAAAATCGAAGAGATGATCAGGAAAGAGCTATGTCTATAGCCCGAATGGAAAAGATTCGAGTCGTCGGCCTCAAGCGTCAGCGCCGACAGATACTCGATCTCTTGCAGTCACTTGCTGTGCTGCAGGTTGAGGAAGTATGTGATGAGCCGATAACGCTCGAACGCGATATTCACTATGATTCCATGATTACCGATCTTGAATTTGCCATTGATTTTCTAGAGCCTCATGAAGAAAGCGCCAAGGGTTTTCTTGAGGGGCTAGCGCCCGGCAAGGTTATCGTCGACTATAAAGACGTGAAGGCGCGCGTTGGGAAGGTTCTCTCCGCTAAGCCGGTAAAGCGGTGTCGCCGGTTGGAATCCGAGCTCGTCAACCTAGACGAACTGGAGCGCAACCTCTCTCGCGAACGAATTCTCCTGACGCCATGGCAGGATCTTAATGAACCGCTCGAAGATCTTGTAAATATGAAACACGCGACATTTTTCGCAGGCATAATGGGAGAGCTGGAGATTGTACGGGCCCGCGAGGCCCTGGCCGATCTTCCGGCCGAGATTCAGGTGGTGAGACCGGACAAGAACGGTTCGCTAATTTTGGCCGTCGCTGAAAAAGAAGCGGCTGAAGAGGTTCAGCAAATTTTGCTGGAGAACGATTATTTACCAATCAAACTACCGGTGAGTCCACGGACGCCCAGCGAAGAGATTGCGAAGATCGATCATTCGCTGAAGGCGGCCAACGATCGCCGAAACGAAGTTATAGAAATCGCCAAGAAGATTGCTCGCGGCCGCTTCGACCTAATGTTAGCCCACGATTTCTTTATGCAGAAGCGTGCAGCACAAAATGCCGAAAAGAAAGTGGCTCTTTCCCCATACACCTTTGTTGTCGAGGGGTGGATTCGGCGAAGAGAGCTTTCAAAAATGAAAAAAAAGCTACAGGCCTTCTTTCCCGATTCGCTTGTTGTATCAATCGAAGCGAAAGAGGACGAAGAGCCACCGGTGGCGATTGAAAACAGATCGATCGTTCGCCCATTTGAGTCGGTCACAGGCATCTACGGCCTCCCCTCGTATAAAGAGGTCGATCCGACCCCCCTCCTTTCAACCTTTTTTATCATCTTCTTTGGGCTCTGTCTTGGAGATGCAGGCTACGGAATCACGTTAGCGTTGGTCTCTTATTTTTTTTACAAAAAGGTCGGGCCGACGAGTGGCGCCAGAAAGCTACTAAAACTTCTATTCTACGGTGGCATCGCAACATTCATTGCTGGTGTCGTGGCGGGAGGTTGGTTTGGTGTCGAGCCGATCGCCTTTCCAGAGTCGTGGCAACCTGCCCGAAATTTTCTCTTAAAGATTCGCATTCTCGACCCTGTCAACAACCCGATCCAGATGCTTCTCGTGGCCCTTTCGTTTGGCATTATTCAGATTGTCTTTGGTATCTTGATCAGCTTCTATGTCAAGGTGAGGGACGGCCTGATACTCGATGCTATCCTGGATGACCTTCTCTGGATCTATTTTCTCCTCATCCTGGTTGCCTTCGGCATCCAAAAGGCCGGGGCGATAACGATCAGTCCATATATTGGCAAGATGGTTCTCGGCGGGGTTGTGGCGCTTGTTTTGACGCAGGGACGCAAAGAAAAGAATCTGATCTTAAAAATAGGCTCTGGCATCTTGAGCCTCTATAAGACAGTAGGTTATTTGAGCGACACCCTTTCCTACTCGCGTATCTTGGCGCTCGGTTTGGCCACATCAATCATTGCAATGGTGATTAATATGGTGGCCATCATGACGAAGGATATGATTCCAATTGTGGGATATGTCATCATGATTCTTGTCCTAATAGGTGGGCATATTTTCAACATTGCAGTGAATGTTTTGGGCTCATTTATCCATTCATCACGGTTGCAATTTGTGGAGTTCTTTTCGAAATTTTTGGTGGGTGGCGGAACGGAATTTGACCCGCTTCGTCGCGAAAGTAAATTTGTTGAGATGAAAGAATAACGTTTTTATTAAGGAGGGGATATGACACTCGGTTTAGCATGGGTAATCTTGGGGGCGGCCTTGGCAATTGGACTTGCGGGGAGCGGCTCTGCCATCGGCATCGGTATTGCGGGCGAAGCCTGCGCGGGCGTGACGACCGAAGATCCAAAAAAGTTTGGTAAATTGATTCTGCTTCAGGTTCTGCCTGGAACACAGGGAATTTACGGTTTTTTGGCGGCGATCTGGATCATGCTCAAGGTCAATCTTTTGGGTGGCGTCATTGACATCCCAACGCAAGTTGGTTTTCAGTTGATGCTCTCATCGCTTCCAATCGCGATCGTCGGACTAACCTCTGGGATCTATCAGGGGAAGGTCTCCGCGGCCGGCGCCGGCATTATTGCCAAGCGGCCGGAAGAGAGCGGCAAGGCGATCATCTTCTCGGCCATGGTGGAGACCTACGCTGTTTTAGGCCTCTTAATTTCAATATTACTGATTAACGGGGTGAAGATCTAATGTCTCTCGACAATATATTAAAGAGAATCAAAGAACAGTCCGAGGGTGAGGCATCAGCGATTCGTCAAGGGGCTGAAGACGAAATTGCCAAGATCAATGAGGTTGGGAAAAAAGAGCATGACGCGTTGGATGCGGCCGTTCGAAAAGAAGAGGCGTCCATCGACACCGAATTGTCGAATGCTATCTTGCTCCCAGCGCGAATGGAGATACGCGGAGCCAAACTCAAGACGAAACAGGAGATGATCGACCGGGCCTTTAGCGATGCGATTCAGTTTTCAGATGACGACTATCAGCGCGTCCTCGATCATCTTTTTTCTCAGATCCCAAAGGTGACAGACGGGACGATTCATCCAGCCGCGGGGAAAGAGGCGATCACAAAGGCCTATATAAAGAGTAAAAAAATCAAGGCCACGGTGGGAGATGCGGTTGATGCACTCAAGGGTGGTTTTATTCTCAAGAGTGGTCGCGTGGAATATGACTGTTCATTTGATACACTACTTAAAAAACTAAAGGAGCAACTCGAAACGGAGATTGCCCCGCTTTTTAACGACAATGAGTGAAAACTATACATATGCTGTGGCGCGAATTCGCGCCCTTGAGGCAAAGATGCTCACTGCAACACAGGTCGGCCGGATGGTAGAGGCCGCTGATCTGGAACGGGCCTTCTTTGTTCTCAATGAAACAAGTTATGCTGAACATATCTCTGGGTCAGTCAGCCCCTTTAATTTTCATGAAATTTTGAAGGCAGAACTCGATTCGGTTCATACCTTTCTGGAATATACGGCCGGAGATGACGACGCCCTTCGAACCTTCTGGCGGAAATACGACTATGGCAATGCGAAACTCTTGCTCAGAAGGAGCGAAGAGGATGAAGAGGTGATTTCTGAAAAACTCCTTCATTACGGAAATGTAAAAATCGACCAGTTGACGACGTATATCATGAAGGGTGAGGGACGGGTTCCCATCTGGTTAGACCACGCTGTGGGCCGCGCCCTCCTCCGTTTTGAGGAGGAAAAGAAGACGGCCGGGATCGATGATGTTTTGGATGAGGCCTACTTTGACGATTTGGCTTTGAGCGGAAATGCCCTGTTAATGCGTCTTGCCAAGCTTTGGAGTGAACGCCCCTTTCCTTTTGACTCTGAGGGGGATCGGGCGACAATTGATCTCCTGCGTCAGATTAAACGCAAGGCCTTTGGAATAGAACCATTGATCACATTTTGGCTCGCCAAGGTTTTGGAGGCACGTTTTATTCGTGTGATCTTGGCGGGGAAGAAACACCATGTGAAGATCGAATTGTTAAAAGAATATGTGAGAGAGACCTATGTCTGATATCGCGATGATCGGAAGCATCGATCAAATACAACTCTTTGGCCTTTTGGGGCTGGATTTGTTCCCGGCAGAAAATGCCAGTGAGGCACGGGGGCAGCTAAGCCATTTAATCGAGGAAAAGAGTCATAAGGTTGTTTTTATCATGGAAGGGCTCGCATGTGAGATGCGAGACGAGATGCGCGAGGCTGAATTTTTGGATGAACCGGTTGTATCTCCCCTGCCCGACCATATTCGAGAGGTTTGCTATATCGATGATGAATTGCGTCGCCTCAGCAAGTCAGCGATTGGAATGGAAGTTTAATGAAAAATACAAATTACAAGCACCAAATCACAAACAAATTCCAATATACAAATTACGAATGTTGTTTGTTTTGGTCATTGTGATTTGTCTATTGTTTGTAATTTGGAAATTGTAATTTGAGATTTTTATATTGGAGACAAATATGGGACAAGAAGGAAAAATCGTACGTGTTGCAGGGCCGCTGGTTGTCGCCGAGGGAATTGAGGGTGCTCGGATGGCCGACGTTGTGAAGGTCGGTGAGTTAAAGCTCGTGGGAGAAATCATCGAGCTTAAGGGAGATAAGGCCTTCATCCAGGTCTACGAAGAGACCGCCGGCATTGGCCCAGGGGATCCGGTCGAGACAACGGGCGAGCCCCTTTCAGTGACACTGGGACCGGGCCTGATATCCTCTATCTACGATGGCATTCAACGACCACTCAATTTGATTGAGGAAAAATCGGGCGTTTTCATTGCGCGAGGCATTGAGGTTCCATCGGTCGATATGGAAAAGAAGTGGGAATTTAAGGCAACAGCCAAAAAGGGCGACAAGGTTATTGGCGGCGATATTATTGGTGAGGTTGAAGAAAGTGCGCTGGTTGTCCATAAGATCATGATCCCTGAAGGAATTGAGGGAGAAATTGAAGAGATTAAATCGGGGAGCTTCAAGGTGTCCGAAGCCATTGCCAAGGTGGGCGGCAAAGAAATTACAATGATTCAAAAGTGGCCCGTTCGAAAACTTCGTCCCTTCGCAAAGAAACTCCCGGTGATTGAACCCTTAACGACCGGTCAACGAATTATCGATTCGCTCTTTACGCTTGCCAAGGGTGGAACCGCCGCCATCCCAGGTCCTTTTGGTTCGGGAAAAACGGTGGTTCAGCATCAAATTGCAAAGTGGGCCGATGTTGATATCGTCATCTTTGTCGGTTGCGGTGAACGTGGAAACGAAATGACCGATGTTCTTCTCGAATTTCCAGAGCTCAAGGATCCGACCAGCGGCAGACCTCTGATTGAACGAACGGTTCTGATTGCCAACACATCGAATATGCCGATTGCGGCACGTGAGGCGTCGGTCTACACGGGCTCGGCCATCGCCGAATATTTTCGAGATATGGGATATAATGTGGCTTTGATGGCCGATTCGACATCGCGCTGGGCGGAAGCTCTTCGTGAGATGTCGGGACGCCTTGAGGAGATGCCCGGAGAAGAAGGATATCCAGCCTACCTCGGTTCGCGTGTGGCTGAATTTTACGAACGCTCCGGTCGCGGTGTTTGCAAGGGAAGTGATGAAAATCGAATTGGAACACTGACGATGATAGGCTCAGTCTCCCCTGCCGGTGGTGATTTGTCGGACCCGGTGGTTCAAAATACCCTTCGTGTCGTCAAGGTCTTCTGGGGCCTTGATTACAAACTGGCCCACCAGCGACACTTTCCGGCGATCAATTGGCTCATCAGCTACTCCCTCTACCTCGACAATTTAGAACCGACCTTTCGGGATCAGGTGGATCCGGAATGGAGTCGGACCCGTGCCGACATGACCCGACTCCTTCAGGAAGAGGCGGAGCTTGAAGAAATCGTTCGACTCGTCGGTCAAGACGCCCTTTCCGATCGCGAACGGCTTATTCTATTTGTTACGAAATCGATCCGTGAGGATTTTCTCTATCAAAGCGCCTTTGATGACGTTGATCAGTTTTCAACATTTGAAAAACAGTTTCGAATGATGCATCTGTTGATTGATTTTTATCATCAAGCCCTGAAAACCCTCGAAGGGGGCATTACATTCGATAAGATTCAAAGGCTTAAGAACTTTGTGAAGGTCGCAAAGATGCGTTTCATACCCAATAACGAGCCCGAAAAGATCGATGAGATTCACAAGGCGTTAATTGCCGAACTCGGAACACTTAGAAAGTAGCGAGGAGCATATGGAGAAGGTTTACAAAACAACCGTTAGCATTTCCGGCCCACTCATTATGGTGGAGGATGTCGCCGGGGTCAAATACGACGAACTTGTTCAGGTCAAGACGGCGTCCGGAGAGCTTCGGAATGGCAAGGTCTTAGAGGTGGATCGGGATAAGGCCCTTGTTCAGGTCTTTGAGGGGACCGATAGTCTCGATATCAACAAGACCGAGATTCGTTTTCAGGGGCGTGGTCTTCAATTTGGTCTGTCGCCCGATGTCATCGGTCGAACGTTTGATGGCCTCGGCCGCCCGATCGATGGGATGCCGCCATTGGTTGCCGACAAGAGCCTCGACATTAACGGAAACCCAATTAATCCCTATTCACGCAACTATCCTAATGACTTTATTCAGACCGGAATTTCATCGATCGATGGCATGAATACACTATCACGTGGTCAAAAGCTTCCGATTTTTTCGGCCTCCGGTCTCCCTCACCCTCGCGTTGCAGCGCAAATAGCTCGGCAGGCAAAGGTCTTAAAGGGCAAGGGAGAGTTTGCCGTTGTCTTTGCGGCCATGGGCATTACGTTCGAAGAGGCCGAATATTTTATGAGTAGCTTTCGAAAGACCGGCTCGATCGAACGGGCTGTCCTCTTTTTGAATTTGGCCAACGATCCGGCCATCGAGCGAATTGCCACGCCAAAGATGGCGCTGACGACAGCCGAATATTTGGCCTTCGATTTAGGGATGCATGTCCTCGTTATTTTGACCGACATGACCAACTATTGTGAATCACTTCGCGAAGTCTCGGCCGCACGCAAAGAGGTCCCTGGCCGCCGCGGATATCCCGGTTATCTATATACCGATTTGGCCACAATGTACGAACGGGCCGGTCGAATCAAGGAACGGGAAGGTTCGATCACCATGATTCCCATTCTCACGATGCCGGAAGATGACAAGACCCACCCCATTCCCGATTTGACAGGGTATATTACAGAGGGGCAGCTCATTTTGTCGCGCGAACTGCATCAGAAGGGAATCTATCCGCCAATGGATGTGTTGCCATCGCTCTCCAGGCTCAAAGATAAGGGCATTGGGCCCGGGAAGACACGCGAAGATCACCCCGATCTTTCGAACCAGCTCTTTGCGGCTTATACGAAGGGGCGCGAGGTACGAGAGCTAGTCGTCATCTTGGGTGAGGAGGCACTCAGCGATCTGGATCAGATCTATCTCAAATTTGCTGATGCCTATGAAAAAGAGTTTATCGAACAGGGAGACGATGAACGCTCGATTGAAGACACTCTTGCGATCGGATGGGAACTCATATCGATGATTCCAGAGGAAGAGCTTCGTCGGATCAAGCCGGAGCTCATTGAGAAATATATGCATAAAAAAGTTGATAGTGCGGAAGTTCAGAAGTGAGGAAGTTGATATAATAGATGTCATCCTCCGGCGTGACCGGAGGATCCAGGGAGAGAAACAGTGGAGATAAGAGTCAGCGCCACACGAATGGAGTTGTTGAAGCTCAAGCGAAAGCTTGCCTTGGCCCAGCGCGGACATAAGCTTTTGAAGGACAAGCTCGATGGCCTCATTCAGAACTTCATTAAGACTAGCAAGGAACTCCGGACAACATATAATGACTTGACCGAAGAGCTGAGCGTCTCGCTGTCTCACGGTATTTTGCTTGCAAAAGAGGTCGACCGGCAGTCATTAACGGCCGCCCTCACCTCCCCCTCCCTTGATCCAAAGGTGGAGCGTTCAACAAAAAATCTTATGGGTGTTCGTACGCCAAAGCTCGACTTGACGATCGGCGAGGAGTGGCAATCGTTTGGTCCCACGTTTTTCTCAGAAAAATTCTTAAAGACGGTTGAGCAATATAAGGATCTCCTGCCCAAGATGCTTTTGATGGCCGAAAAATATAAAACACTTCAGAAAGTCGGCCGAGAAATCGTCGAAATCAAACGCCGCGTCAATGCCCTCGAATATGTCCTGATCCCGAGCCTCGAAGACAAGGTTCGCTATATCCGAATGAAGCTCGGTGAGATCGAACGCAGCACGACCGTCGGCCTCCTCAAGATCAAAGAACTCGTCCAATCAAACAGAGGTTAATCCACCTCCGTAAGTTATATTCATCGAGGACAGTCGTTCTTCATATAGGTACTCCCTCACACGTCTCCCGCGGCATGAGGCTCCTTCGCAACTTCGAATAAGTCCAGCTTCCGTAAGCTGAGCTCCTCGGGGACGTCTCCGTTTGGTTGACGTCCCTTTGGGGTGGAGGCCAAACCCCTCCGGGTTGTGAGGAGAGGAAAACTGAGACGGCTTAAAATCGAGCAGCTGGAGCCGATAATCGAACAGATCTACTTTCCTGACTGGATGAATGGCGTACCGGCTGAGCAGGCCTTTCCGAGTGAGTCTATTTGTCGGATTCTGGATACAATTCTTGGATTAAATTCATCAAAATCTCAATTTCGATGGCGAATTGCGATGTGACATTCATGATTTCACGTGGTTTTAGGTCTAAAAAGCCATTTATGGACGTTCCTCGGAGATCCATCGCCATCAGCCAGATATCGGGCTCATTGATCCAGCTGAGGCGGACCCCTTCTTGAATGCAGGCGCGTGGGCTTAAGACATCGATCCCCTGTTTGGAAAGGGAGATCTTGAGGAAATTGAGCGTCATGACGAAAAGATTCTCAAATCGTTTCATAAGGGCATCGAAGCAGAGAATCGCGTAAGGTTCGCTCGGTTTTTGCTCCTGATACGTCTCATAGGCCTCCTGGAATGATGTGAGTTTCTTTTGGAGGTCCTCGAGGGCCAATGTGAGCGTATAACGTTTCATCCCTAGTCCTTACTCGCGAATAGTGCCTTTTCGTCCGTATAGCCATGGAGCCGGACATATTGTTCCTGAATCATCAATTTGTACCAAAGGGGTGCCGCATTCAGATTGACGATGTCGATCCGATATGGAAAGGCGCTGTCGAACAATTTTTGGCGAAGAATGCCAAGTTCCTTCTCCTTTGGTGCCCGCGGAAAATAGACGGCAAAATTCCAGTCAGGCTTAGGGCCAAATTTTCCAATATCATTTGAGCTGAATAATAAGAGATCGGCCTTATATTTTTTCGCAAACTCAAAAAGCTGATATGAGATCACCTTGATTCTGTCGGGCGCCCTTTTCATTGCCTCGAAGGCCAAGGTCCGATCCGATGTCAAAACACGATAGTCGACATTCAGAAATTGGCGGATTTTTTCAAACGTCGAATTAAAAACGGACGAATCTTCAAACATATTGTAGATCGATTGTCTCGATATGCCGCAATAATCGGAGAGCTTGTTGACGGAGACACCCCTCGTCTTCAGAATCGATTCAAGCTTCAATTTGTCCAAGTACAGCATAATTACTTGTATAATTAATAAGACAAAATGTCAAATATATAAGACTACTCATGCTGGCGGTCATCTGTCGGCCCGAATGGAGGCCTATATATTGTTAAATATATGATAAATAAGGAATATATATGAGTAGATTATAGGCGAGCATGGCCGAGGCCAAAAAATGGCCTAATTTTGTCTAAAATCGCTCTTCCCGACCCATTCCCCTCCTACCACGCTAAAAATCGCGAGAATCGAGAATGAGCGCGAGGAAATAATGCTGTAAAATCATATAGATACATGGATCTCCAGAGAAAAGTCAATAAAAACAAGCAGATAGGGCTATTGGCGATTTTGTGTTCGTATAATGGGGCGGCGGAGAGTGCGGCGCATAATGAATGTCGTATAGTGTTACATGCTTTTCGGGCGATGGCGGGGTCTTCTTGTCGTCGGTCGACAAATGTTTCACGTGAAACATTTCGGTACCCGAAGATGAATTTTTTCAAAATAGGGAAGGGGCGATGCCATCACGAAGTTCACTTGGTCAAAAAAAGAAATTGTTTCACGTGAAACAATTTCACTTGAAATAAGAGGCAAAAGTGTACTACGTAATAGATCACAAAAACGAGGGGTGTCTATGTCATCAATCATTGGAATCTGTAATCAAAAGGGTGGGGTCGGCAAGACGACGACAGCTGTATCTCTAGCGTCCTGTCTAGCCGCTGCTGAGAAGAGGACGCTTCTCATCGATATCGATCCTCAGGGAAACGCAACGACAGGCCTAGGGATCGACAAACGAAACATTACAAAGAGCGTCTATGATCTGATGATTGGTCGCGCATCCGTTGGCGAATTGGCCTGTGACACGATGATTGAACATCTCAAACTGATTCCATCCAATAATGAGCTTGCGGGTGCCGAGGTAGAGCTAGTCGGCATGATATCGAGAGAAACGCGACTGAAGACGGGCCTAAGGGCAGCTCATGACAATTACGATTACATTATCCTAGATTGTCCACCGTCATTGGGGCTTCTGACGCTGAACGCCATGACGGCAGCAGAATCGTTAGTCATTCCGGTACAATGCGAATATTATGCCATGGAGGGGATGGCCGACCTATACCAAACAATCAAACTGGTCCGTTCCCATCTGAATCCCCAGCTAAAGGTCATGGGGATCGTTCTAACGATGTTTGACGCACGAAATAATCTGTCTAGGCAGGTTGCAAGCGAGGTTCGGGAATACTTTAAGGAAGAGGTCTTTCAGGTCATCATACCGAGAAATGTAAAGCTTTCAGAGGCACCCAGCTATGGGAAACCGATACTTCTCTACGACGTTGCATCAAAGGGTGCGGAGAGCTATTTCGCGCTGGCCTCAGAGGTGATTGCCTTGACAGATAAGGCAAGGACCCAGGAGTCTGAGGCGCTGAGCACCGCTGAGTAATTAGATAAGTGGCTGATATTATTAAATATTGACTAGTCGCATAATATATGGAGGGGACATGCAATCACGCAAGGCCTTAGGAAAAGGGTTGGCATCATTAATCCCGAGTGAAACAAAAGTGAAGCTCGAAAACGGAACAAAGGTGCCGTACGAAAACATTGCCGTCGATGCGATCGTTCCAAACCGCATGCAACCGCGAAAAGAATTTTCCGAGGAATCACTTCAAGAGCTGGCCGCGTCGATTAAACAAAATGGAATCGTTCAGCCACTCATAGTAACGCCAGCGGTAAGCGGTCGATACGAATTAATAGCGGGGGAGAGACGTCTTCGTGCATCAAAGATCGCCGGACTAGAAAAGGTGCCGGTCGTTGTGCGTGATGCAAGCACCGAGTTAATGTTGGAACTTGCAATCGTTGAAAATGTTCAACGTGAAGATTTAAACCCAATCGACGAAGCTCGGGCCTACAAAGAATTAATCGATGCGTTCGACTATACTCAAGATGAGGTTGCTGACAAGGTTTCGAAATCACGTCCACATGTTACAAATACGCTTCGGTTGCTCTATTTGCCGAAGGTGATTCAAGAGGACGTCGTCGTAGGACGCTTGAGCCCCGGGCATGCGCGGGCACTCCTTGCAATTTCCGATCTGCAGGAACAGTTGAAGATTCGGGAACATATTCTTCACTCGAAGTTGACTGTTCGCAATGTTGAGCGAATGATTCAGGAAAGCATCAAGGGCGGCAAGACAAAAGGGAAAGGGAAGAAAAGAAAGGTAGAGTTGTCACCTCAGATGAAGGCGTTGCAGGACGAAATGACTCATGGTCTAGGAACAAAAGTGTCATTCAATCCCGCCAGGAACAATAAAGGGGGGCAAGTCATTATCGAATACTATTCCATTCAAGATCTGAATCGAATATACAAAAAAATTATTACGGAGTAATTTGAGTAGAAGGAGGAACGTTAATGTTTGGTGCAAACGAAAAGGAGACGAAGGTGACTACAAAAAACGATCAAGTCAATGGTCTACTCGACAAGGGCTGTACCTTTGAAGGCAAATTGACCTTCGATGGTACCGTGCAAATCAACGGCGATTTTCAAGGAGAGATATACTCCGATGGAACGCTGGTGGTGGGCAACGACGCCAAGGTTACAGGTAAGATCTTTGTCGACACACTGGTCACGTATGGCCGCCTGGAAGGTGAGATTGCGGCCAAAAGCCGGATCGAGATGCATATTCCGGCCGTGGTCGTGGGGAGCGTCAACACAAAGAGTCTTTCAGTGGAAGATGGCGTCATCTTTGAGGGCCAATGCCACATGGAAAAGAGTGGGGCGGAGAAGACCGAGACAACAGCCGTGAACTACGACAAAAATGACGATGCTGGAGAATCCGAAGAAGACGTTCTCGTCATGTAGATTAAGTCGGGGGAGAAGCACTTGACAGAAGTCGAGTTGATACCAAAGATCGATTCGTTTGGGTCTGCCATACGTTACGCTGTGGCTGTTGGCCTGCACGGCATTCTTTTTTTGACACTTTTCTTTATTCTAAGGCGCTTAGTTTTTGCGCCACTCGCAAGAAGGGCCCACCGAAACGAAAACCTTCTCAAAAAGGCGGAGGAAGAGATCGAAATTCTTCAAAAAGAGAATAATATTCTTTTAGAGGAATATGAGGGTCGAATGGAGGGCGCTCGCCAGTTGGCCGTCGAGCGGCGAGAGGTGACGCGCATGATGGGACAGTGGCGCGCCGATATGATTCTTGGGGATGTCAAGAGAGAGACCAATCGGGACCTCAAAAATGTGGTTAAAAAGGCAGAGGCGTCGCAACAGGCCGTCTTGCCAGTGGTGTCAGAGGAAATATCAAAGAGCGCCACTAAATTTGCGGAAAAAATCACCGAATCTTAAGTGGGTGGCCTATGGGGGAGACACTCTATCTTGCGTTATTGAATCTCGGACTGATTGTTGCCGGGGCCTACCTTTTAAGTCGCGGCAGAGTAAAGAGGTTCATAAAAAACCGATATATAATGATTATGGCTCAGAGAAGGAACGTTGAGGCCGATCTTGGGGAGGCGAAGGCCAACAACAAGACCTTTCGGGCGCGAATGGAATCGATCCGGGACGATATCGATCAGGCACTTGAAGATGCAGAGGTTGCCGGGGAGCACGACGGAAAAAAAATGCTAATCGATGCAGAAATAATGGCCGATCAAATTATTGGTAGATCGATGCAGCGGGCAGACCACGAAATCATGAAAAAGGATCGAGAATTTTATCACGACCTTGTTGAACGCTATGTTGAAGAAGTTGAGCAACAACTTAAGGGAAAGACAACGCTGGAACAGCAGGTTCGTTGGGGGAAAAAGATATTAAGAAAAATTGAGGCCGGGGAGAGAAGAAGCGATGGACGCTAAGATTGTCGGCAGACGATATGCCGCAGCACTATATCGTCTGGCAAAGAAAGAACGGATTGAATATCGGCTCGAGACCGAGTTGAAGATGATTCAATGTCAGATTGAGGAATATCCCGATTGGGGAGCACTTCTTGCTGATCACTTCATGCCGTCCTCTGAAAAATGTCTCATGTTGGATGAATTTGCAGGTGTTTCTGGGATTCATCGACACACACTAGCGCTCCTTAAAGTCCTTGTTGAAGAACGTCGGGTGGTCGTTTTTGAGGAAATTTATAAGGCCTTTAATAAGATGTGGCGGGAGGGGCGCGGAGAGATAGAGGTTGTTGTAACGGCAGCGCATCCAGAAGTTTTGGTTGAACTGAAAGAGGATATCCAAAAAACGCTTTACTCTGTGGGGAAAAGGTCGCCCATCGTTCGGGGAAAAGTAGATCCAGAGATTATAGGGGGTCTTCGTATTAAAATTGGCGATGTTGTTTATGATGGAAGTATTCGGGAACAACTCAAGAAGGTGCGGCGAGACCTCCTTGTCGCGGCTGAGGCGGTTTCTTAACCAGCGGGGAATGAAATGACATTAAAAATCAATGAAGTAAGCGAGTTGATCGAGCGACAGATCGAAAATTATGGTCAATACATTGCGAAGGAAGAGGTGGGTGAGATTATCTCCGTGGGTGATGGTATTGCCCGCATTCATGGTTTGACGAAGGCGATTTCGGGCGAGCTTCTCGAGTTTCCGAATAACATTCGAGGAATGGTGCTAAATCTCGAAGAAGACAATGTCGGTGCCGTGATTATGGGCAATGATGAATTGTTGCGTGAAGGGGATGAGGTCAGGCGGACCGGAGAGGTGGTATCGGTCCCAGTAGGGGACGCGCTTCTCGGTCGCGTTGTTGACGCCCTGGGGCGGCCTCTTGATGGTAAGGGGCAACTACGGGCAAGCGAGCATCGTCCCGTTGAGTCAGAGGCCCCAGGAATTATTGATCGTCAACCGGTATCGGAGCCTCTTGAGACCGGAATCAAGATCGTTGATGCCCTAACACCAATCGGACGGGGCCAGCGGGAGCTCATTATTGGCGATCGGCAAACGGGGAAAACGGCAATCGCAATTGATGCGATCATCAATCAAAAAGGGCGTGATGTTTGCTGTATCTATGTGGCCATTGGTCAGAAGATGTCGACCGTAGCTCGCGTTGTGGACAAGTTAACACAGATGGGGGCCATGGCCTACACCACCGTCATCAATTCATCAGCATCCGATCCAGCGCCACTCCAATTTCTAGCACCATACAGCGGGGCGGCCATGGGTGAACACTGGCGCGACGATGGGAAACATGTCTTGATCATCTATGACGATCTTTCAAAACATGCGGTGGCCTATCGACAAATTTCACTCTTGCTTAGACGTCCACCAGGGCGGGAGGCCTATCCCGGCGATGTCTTTTACCTTCATTCACGTCTCCTCGAGCGTTCTGCAAAGATGAACGATGCGCTCGGCGCAGGATCGCTAACGGCCCTGCCTATCGTCGAAACACAGGATGGTGATGTCACAGCCTATATTCCGACAAATATTATTTCGATGACCGATGGTCAAATTTACCTAGAGCCAGATCTCTTTTATGCGGGCGTTCGTCCCGCGATGAATGTCGGTCTTTCAGTTTCACGAGTAGGGGGGGCTGCACAGAGCGCGGCAATGAAAGAGGTTGGCGGACAGCTTCGAATCGAGCTTGCGCAATATCGGGAGTTGGAGAGTTTTTCACAATTTGGTGGAGAACTTGACTTGGCGTCGAGAAAAAAGTTGGCACGTGGGCAAATATTGATAGAGGTCTTGAAGCAGAACCAGTTTGTACCCCTTTCGTCAGGCCTTCAGGTGATTCATCTCTATGCGGCGGTTCATGGCTGGTTGGACCATACTCCAGTTCAACAGATAAAGGACCGAATGACGAAACTTTCTTCATTTATTACAAAGACAAACAAAGAAATTATTGCCGAAATCGAGACAAAGGGCGAATTGGACAGTTCGATTAAGAAGTCGATTGACGAAATACTCGGAAGTTTTCAGTGGGGATAGACCGTGCAGAAGCTTAAGGAAATAAAAAAACGGATTCGATCGGTCCAGTCGACGATGAAGATTACGGGCGCGATGCGGATGATCTCAATATCCAAGCTCCGGGCAGCCCAGGGAAATGCAGAACGCTCCAGACTTTACTGTGATGGACTGAGAGATATAGCCCTCAGAATTGCAGCCAAAAGCAATGGTGAGGGGCACCCAGCTCTACTTCTGAAGTCAAACCCCAAAAAAGCAACACTGGTTGTGATCGCTTCTCAGAAGGGGTTCTGTGGAAACCTAAACGAGAATCTCTTTAATCAGATCAACCATTTTGTCCAAATGATGGAAGATCGTGGCACACACATGACAACGTTCGTCGCTGGGGCAAAGGGTTTTCGGCACTTCTCAAAGGGACAAATTGAATGTGAGCGGCTGGATGTGGGGATTGAGGATCTCCTCGTAAAGATTAAGCTCGAGGGGATTTGCCGACACCTGCTGCAGCTCTATCTTTCAGGCGAAACCGATCAGATTTTTTTGGCCTACCAGGGGTTTGAATCAATCACACGCCAGAGGGTCGAGCTGGAAATGTTTTTGCCAATCTGGGTTCGAGAGAGTGAAAGACCGAAGACTGGGAGTACAGTCGACTATCTTTACGAGCCATCAAAAGATGATGTGGTTGATATGCTTATTCAAAAAACACTTCGTTCAACTTTCTTTCAAGCCCTCTTGGAGAGCTGGGCGTCAGAATTGGCCGCCCGAATGGTGACGATGGATCAAGCGCTGAGAAATGCACGTGATGTTGTGGGTCAGCTGACAAAGCAATATCATCATGTTCGACAAACGGTTATTACACGGGATCTGCTGGATATTGTCGGTGGGGCCGAGGCACTTCGAAATCAACAGTAAGGAGAAGATATGAGCCAAAAAGAGATCGAGGCCACGACGGGAAAAGTCGTTCAGGTTATTGGGCCGGTGGTCGATGTTCGGTTTGATTCGGGAGAGCTCCCGGAAATTTATACCGCCCTTAAAATTCCATCGGCGGATGGGTTAGTTCTTGAGGTAGCCCAACACCTTGGTGAAAATACCGTTCGAGCTGTTGCCATGAGCGCGACAGAAGGCCTCGGTCGAGATGTAGACGTTGAAAACACACAAGAGCCGATTCGGGTTCCCGTGGGTGAAGGCGTTCTGGGTCGAATCATGGATGTAACCGGTCGCCCACGAGACGGTCTTGGAGAGATCGAAGCGGTGAGGTTGGATCCAATCCATAAGAATCCTCCCCATTTTGAAGATCAAAGTACCGAGATCGAAATGTTTGAGACCGGAATTAAAGTTGTGGACCTCTTGGCCCCTTACCCGAGAGGCGGCAAGATCGGTCTTTTTGGTGGCGCGGGCGTTGGAAAGACCGTTTTGATCATGGAGCTGATCCATAATGTGGCAATGCATTACGGGGGCTACTCCGTTTTTGCTGGAATTGGAGAGCGAACGCGTGAAGGAAACGATCTCTGGCGAGAAATGAAACACTCCGGTGTTTTAGTGATGTCGGCATTAATCTTCGGGCAGATGAATGAACCTCCAGGGGCCCGGGCACGTGTGGGACTTTCCGCAATGACCGCCGCGGAATATTTTCGAGATGTCTTAGGGCAGGAAGTTTTGCTCTTTGTCGACAATATTTTTCGTTTCACTCAGGCTGGTTCCGAGGTCTCAACGCTTCTTGGGAGAATGCCATCGGCCGTTGGTTATCAACCAACATTGGCAACCGAAATGGGGGAGCTGCAGGAACGGATCACGTCGACGTTGGAAGGTTCTATAACGTCGGTTCAGGCGGTTTACGTTCCAGCTGATGATTTAACCGATCCGGCCCCGGCAACAACGTTCAGCCATCTCGATGCAACAACGGTTCTTTCTCGGTCAATTGCTGAGCTGGGCATCTATCCAGCGGTCGACCCTCTGGAATCAACCTCCCGCATCTTAGATCCAGGTATTGTTGGTAAGGAACATTATCAGGTAGCTCGTGACGTGCAGCAGATTCTTCAGCGCTACAAGGATTTACAAGATATCATCGCAATATTAGGAATGGAGGAATTGAGCGATGAGGATCGCGTGACGGTTGATCGCGCCCGAAAGATTCAGAAATTTTTCTCTCAACCCTTTTGTGTTGCGGCCCAATTTACAGGTATTGAGGGGAAACATGTGAAAAAGGGCGAAACAATTCGAGGGTTTAAGGAGATCTGCGAGGGTCGTCACGATGCACTTCCGGAGAGCGCCTTTTTCATGGTGGGAACCATTGGAGATGCGATTGCCAAGGCCGAGAGGGAGGAATAGGGCGTGCAGCTTAAGGTGATTACACGCGAAGGCATACAGGTTGAACAGGAGGTAGGAGATGTTTCACTTCCGGTTCATGATGGGCGTCTCCAGGTTCTAAATGAGCATACAGACGCTATCCTTCAAATCGAGGAGGGGGATATCCAATTTGATAGATCAACTCTGGCTGTTGGCCGTGGGTTGGCACATGTTGTAAATCATGAAATAACGATTTTTGTAGAGGGAGTTCGTGGGCGTGTACGACCAAAAATGTAAAGCTTGGAAAAAAACAATCTTTTTGGCAGGTCTCCTCCTGTTTTTTATGACGTCACGGGTGACATGGGGAAGTCAGCTGTTGGATGAGTTTAGCGCTATCTACCATAGCGGGGTAATTATTGAGGTCGGCGTTCAGCTCGATCGCTTTGGCCATCCGAAAGAAAGTTGCCACTTGAAGACAATTAAAGGGGGTCGCGAAGAGGTTGACGAAGTTCTCAAGCAGTTCGGCGTCTGTAAAAAGAGAAGGAATATGAAGGTTGAACAAAAGCGTCTCATGTTTCTCTATCGAAACGGTAACGGCAATTATCGTTCAATGAACCTCATTCGAAAGGGCGTAGGTCCGTATTCGGATCAGCCGATGTACAAAGACTTTCAGAATTTCATTAAAAAGGTAATTCGGTGGACAGGTAATCAAACAATCTCTCCAAGCGGCATGATTGTCCTTAAAGATTCAAAAATATGCGAAACGCTTAAAAAGAACGACTATTTTAAGACACGTTATCCGGAGTCAATATCCTCTGACGAATTTGTCGCTGGTGGAGATGCTGGAATGTTCCAAAAGTTTTCACCCCTGGTTCGTATTCAATGTGGCGGGGAAGATCAATCTTTATAGATGGATCGGATGGTCCTCGTTGAGTCGCTTTTGACCAAGCGGAAGGATGGTCGTAAGTTTAAATCAAAAGATTCGAGAATTTTCTCCTTTTCGAAATCCGCCGGCCGATCGGGATCTCGCCGAAGCCCATATTTAAGCTGCGCCGCGTGCTCAAATGCGGAGATGACCTCACGAATGCAATAATCAGAATAGTCCTCTTCAAAACCTTCACAAATAATATCTTCACGGATGTCGCCCAAATAATCGATGATCTCTTGGATAAACCAACTCTCATGATCGCGTGGAAGGGGAGTATAATAAGTAGCAGTCATTCTTAGAATCAAACGACGAACGTCACTGAGGATGCGATGAAGCGCCACCACCGGCTTACCGAGACGACGTTGAATCAGAAGGTAGGAGATGAGGTCTCCAAGGCGGGCGATATCTGCTTCGGGTATAATTTTGCGCCCCACCATGGCATTTTTGTTTATCGGGGTCAGACCCCTTTGTCTACTTATTTCAAAAAGTATGAAAAGGGGTCTGACCCCATTAAAAAAAAGTGAAGGCCCGGCTCTCAAGGAGGGGGAACCTAGAGCCGGGACCTTCAGGGCAGCAGATACTAACTTTCTTCACCTGCCGTTGGTGTCTCAAGTGAGAGGGAGGACTCTTTAACGAGTTTTGCGGTGGTGGGACCATCTGTCGTGATATAGGGCAAAATCTTATTGAAGAGCTTCTGGCCAATACCCTTGACCTTCATTACATCCTCGGTGGTACTGAATTTCTCTGATTCACGATAGCTGGCGATTGCGGAGGCCTTGGAGGGGCCGACGCCAGGGAGCAACACGAGTTCCTCGACGCCGGCACTATTGATATTGACGACCCCTTGGAGATGGACACCCTTTTTGGCCATTGCCAATTGGCTGATGCCTAAAACGAGGGCAATCAGGACAAAGAGGGGGACGATTCGCTGAAATTTCTTGAACATGACTTACTCCTTTCCTTTTTTGATGCGATTTCGGATATGAATCTTGCCGTCGAGGGGGAGAGAATTGAGTAATACATTGAGTGAATCGTCGCGATTTACAAAGGCCGAACCGATCTTCACCCAGATCGCCTTCTTTCCTTCCCTCTCGATAATATGAAACACGTCCTTGATATGATTTTCTTCCATATTGATTCCTTTCCTGCCTGGCCGGGGCAATGTCGATCAACGCCTCCTCCTTAAGCAAGAGACGTGCCATTTCCGAAAAAAGGGGAACAGACAAACGAAGAACGAAGACTCTTGATTAGACTCAGGAAAAAGAGATAGCGGTCATAGATAGTGGGATAGATGAGGGTCAAAGGTGTGACACGTTGGCAGAATAGTGGTCAAGCTGTTCAGAAATGATGCAGCTATTCTAAATTTCTCGATTTCCGACAAAGAGGGCGAAATGGATCAGGGCCTCTTTTTCAAGGGATTGTTTGAAAGGGTCAAGTGACGACATCGCCTTGTCAATATAGCCTCTGGCGACCTCTTTGGATTCATCGATACTCTGGTATTTTTCAAGAATGGTGGTTACCGATTCTAAATCCTTTTCGGAGTAATGAGGGGTTAGAAGAGATTCAGCAATAATCTCTCGTTCCTCCGATGATACCTTGGCGAGGGCGTAAATAATAGGAAGCGTTAATTTTCCCTCTTTTAGATCGGTGCCACGTCGTTTGCCAAACCGTTTCCCTTCGTGGTATAATCCAAAATATCGTCGACAATCTGAAAGGCAATGCCAAGTGACAGGCCATATTGACGAAGAGCCGCCGTGAGGCGTGTCGGAGCATTAGCCAAAATACTTCCTGCCTCACATGTTGCCGCGATCAGATAGGCCGTTTTTTTTGTGACAATATTGATGTATGTATCAAAATCCATTTTGAGGTCGCTGCTCTGAATAATCTCCAGCGCTTCTCCCTCGGTTGTTTTTTTGGCTGCATCGGTAAGGCACGCGATCACACTCCGTGTCGTATGTGAGGCCAAAATCTCATTGGCAAGACTGAGGCAAAAATCACCAACCAAGACGCTCAGATGATTTCCCCACTTGGCATTAGCAGAAACAACACCTCGCCGAAGCTCCGCACTGTCAAGAACGTCATCGTGGATCAGGGAGGCGGTATGAATCAATTCAATGGCGGCCGCAAGATGGATGGCGCGCTCATCCGACCCCCCACAAATGCGATGGGTCAGAATTGAAAGAGCGGGCCTTAGACGCTTTCCACCACTAAAGACGATATGGTGGGCCACATCTCGGACCATCGGGACCTCTGCCGTCTGAATGGCCTCTTCTAAAATAGTTTCCAGCCGTTCCAGATCATCCTGGATCGTTAAAAATAGAGGGTGGGGTCGCTCTGCCGCTTTCATGGGATTATTTTGCTCAATTTTGTTGGGAATTGTCAAAGCAAACATTATTACGGCATTTCTGCACCTGCTGGGGCCGCAGATAACCTCAGACACTCTTTTTAATAGTGAGATTTCAAGAAGTATAGTAAAATTCCAGGCATGGAGGGGAAGCCAAAAGGATGTGTAGTGCTTCACGGGTTGAGTGGCACACCAGAGACGATGCGTCCAGTAGTGGACTCCTTAAGAGAGGCGAACTTTTACGTCAACGCACCGCTTCTTCCTGGACATGGAACGAAGTATCAAGATTTGTCACAGGTCAAGTGGCAAGATTGGTGGAAAAAGGTGCTCGAAGCATATTATGACGTCAAAGAGAAATCGGAGCGAGTGAGCTGTGTGGGCCTGTCGCTCGGTAGTCTCTTAGCCCTTCAGTTGGCGATAGAGATGAAGCTCGATCTACAGGCGGCTGTCGTTATGGGTACACCGCTCGTTCTTCCACCACTCCTGGAGCACCTGGCTCACCCGTTGGTGAAATATTCTCCGGTCAGGTGGCTGTACCGCTATAGCGATAAGGATTGGAAAAAAAGTGTAGCGGATGAAGAAGGAAGAGATTTTTATCAAAAACACAGCTATGAGAAACTTTCGGTTCACGCCGTCATGGAACTCTTTCGGCTAAAAAAGAAAATTCGATCACGCCTAGGCGAAATCACTGCCCCCGTCCTGGCCATTCATGGCCAGGGAGATCTTGTAGCGCCCCTTAAGAATCTGGATATCTTGGAACGGTCGATTGGTTCCAACATGTTTGAAGAGATGGTCTTTGGTGCCTCTAGACACGTGGTATCGCTCGATCATGATAGAAATCGTGTCGCTGAGGCAACGGTTGCTTTTTTGACCAAGTTCTCGTAAAAGGGGTCTGGATCCCATTGTGTCACTTTAATATAGTGAAACAATGGGTGCCTGACCCCGGAGGTAATATGAAGATTGGTGTCATCAGCGATAGTCACGGTGAGCTTAATATGCTCAAAGAGGCCATCAATCATATGGTGGATAGACACCATATTGATGCGTTGATTCATCTGGGTGACGACTCAACTGATCTGAAGATCATCGGCAATCCTCCTATCGATATTTATTGGGTCCCCGGTCTTTACGAAGATCGATATAAAAACGAAGCCATTGAGAATCGTCAAATTATCGAATTTGAAGGGATTCCTTTTCTTCTGACGCATTCACCCACCATCGATTCGCACGATTTGCCGGGTGATATCGATCCGAGAGAAGCGATAGAAGATGGGGATGTGCAGGTTGTGTTGTATGGCCACCTGCATCGGTGGCGAATCGGCGAAGAAAAAGAGGTTGTTGTTATTAATCCAGGCCACCTGACACCTCAAGGAAGTCAAACCAGCAAAGGTCTTCCCCCGAGCTATGCACTTTTGGATGTGTCCTCTAGAAAACTTGAAGTGAAAATAATGTCACTCACCGATGAGGTGGAGGCAGAAAAAACGTTTTTCTTTGAAGTCTAGTCTTAGGTAAGTTCGAACTTTTCCAGATATTTTGGGATGATTGTCTGGATCCCCTTGAAATTCTGATCAATCAAAACCTTCATAGCGGCTACAGATTCCTCTTCACCATGAACCAGGAAGATTGTTCGAGGAGGTCTATTGAAAGTTCCAAGCCACTGAATGATGTCATCTCGATCACCATGCGCGGATAGCGATTCAATAAACTCAAGATGACAATTGATGCCGACCGGTTGACCGTGAATCTTTAGTGCCTTGGCACCATCAATGATCGCCCTGCCGCGAGTGCCCGCCGCCTGAAAACCGACAATAACAAGGCAAGACTTTGGGTCTCCAGCATAGGCCTTTAAATGATGGAGAATTCGTCCGCCGGTCATCATGCCGCTCGCAGAAAGGATAATCGCTGGCCCTTCTAGTTTGTTAAGCGCCTTTGAATCGACCTCATCATGAACATAGTGAAGGTTGGGCATTCGAAATATATTGGGGTCATGTTCATCGCTCGAAATGAGATGTTCCTTGGAGTAATGGGTATAAATAGCCGTGGCGTCAATACCGAGGGGTGTATTCAGGTAGATGGGAACCGAAGGCGGAATTCGTTTTTCCTGGCTCAGTCGTTTAAGAATATAGAGAATTTCTTGTGTTCGGCCAACGGCAAAGGCCGGAATCAGGACCTTTCCTCCTCGGGCAACGGTTTCCTTGATGAGCTTTTCAAATCGGTCAAAAATATCCTCTTCAGGATGACTGTGAGCTCCATAAGTTGATTCCAAAACAAGATAATCAATATCCCGTTCAATGGTTGAAGGGTCGTGCGTAATCAATGAGCCATACCGACCAATATCTCCGGCAAAAAGGATCGTTTTTGCCGTCTTGTCTTCCATCGCAATTTCAACAAAGCGCGAGCCCAAAATATGGCCCGCTCGGTGCATTCGCAATGTGATGTTATGGCCGATTGGAATGTCAGTATTATCCGGGGCGGCCTTGAAATAGGAAAATGTATCCAGTGCATCTTGATATGTATAGAGGGGGAGGGCCGGATGGTGCTTTGAAAATCCCTTTTTCGATGCATACTTGGTATCTTCCTCTTGAAGGTAGCCAGAATCGGGAAGGAGAATTTTACAAAGTTCAATCGTTGGTTGACTGGCTAAGACATCGCCATGAAATCCATTTTTGATAAAGAGGGGAAGGTAACCACTATGATCGATATGCGCATGCGTGAGAATAACGCTCTTAACATCTTTAGGCGCCAGTGGAAGTGGAGACCAATTCTTTAGACGCAGTTCCTTGAGGCCCTGAAAGAGACCGCAATCGACCATCCAACTATTGGCACCGCTGGACAGAAGAAATTTTGAACCAGTGACTGTTTCTGTAGCCCCTAGAAACTGCAACGTGGTACTACTACTCGTTCTCCGCATACTGAATTCGAGAATCCTTTCTTCGTGGGATTAGGTGAGAATACTCCCTTTGGCCCAAAAGATCAATCAAACAGGCAAACTTCAGCATTACGAAAGAGTCTCCCGGTTGGGTCGGGCTTGATAATCCTGTGATACAATAATGTCGGCGCTCCTTTTGAGATTTTGAATGATATGATGTTCAATCTCGAGAACCTTAAGGATGAAGTTGAAATCCTGATCTGGATCACGGGCTCTGTTTCGTTCCTTGATCTCTTCAATTCGCTTGGTGTAGTCCGACTCAAGAAAAACCTTAAGCGTGATATTTTTGAGTTTCAAACCATATGTTAAATCAACAAGGATCACATCACGCCCCGTTATATCGGCCGGAACATTATCGTATCGCCGGGATCCCAGGCTGCGGCAATCAGACGGGACAAAAAGGGTCGTGGTTTTGCAATCGATCGCAGCACCTAGAATGCTATCCAAACGGTCCAGGTCGACCTCTTGGGGACCAAGATAATCTGTCAACTTTCCATCGTCATATGCCTTTAGACGAGCATGATGGTTTTCTGCAGGAGGTTTCTTAAAAAAAGCATCACCTGGTAGGGTCATTCCCCAGATCTTCTCTTGGCGTAGGCGATAGCGCAAAAATTCTGCAATCTCCGTCTTGCCAGCACCCGACTCTCCGCCCAGAGCAATGGAGACACGTTGACCAGAGGCACGCGCCTTTTTAACGGCTTCCTTAATGTAGGGAAGAAGACCCTCTGCAGCCTGTTTATGTTTTGGACGAATAATTGGCGGATCGCCCCGCCATGCAAATGATAGACGATGATAGGCGCGGCCGTCACGTTGCATCATGACCGTATCAAATGTTTTCGATGGATTATCGACATCAACAACCTCATCCTGACAAAGACGGTCCAGGACTTGTCCTTGAAGGCGAGCAATACCCAGCCAACTAAAGGCCTCTTTGGCACGCTTAAATCCATTCATGGATAAAAGTTTAAGTTCTCCCGGGTCCCCCGATTTTTCGACAAGACGTTTTGCTGCAGCGGCTGGATCCTCGGGGTCGACAATGATGGCATTTACGCCATCTGTTAGCCAACGTGAAATTCCCGCATTTTTTGAGATGACAACGGGAGCGCCAGCGGCCATGGCCTCTGCGACGCCCATTCCAAAGGGTTCCATCATCTGCATGCCGACATAAAAGAGACAATTGTGCGCCAGAACCGAAAGGACTTCCCAACCTTCACTGGGTATTCGAACGACATGAGCATCGGTCAAGTCATAACGTTGCATCATCTTCTTGATTTCTTCCTCAACATGCAGCTCTTCATCCATCGGTTTCTTTGGGTCACCCCCCACCAAGACAAGCTTCATCGACTTGAATCGTTCTGGATCAAGACGCCGGGTTTCACCGAAAACAGCGACAACGCCCGGAATATTTTTGGCCTCAGAAAAACGACCAAAAAAGAGCATGTAACGGTTCGGACTTAAGCCAAGGGGTTTTAAAATGTCGAGCCTTGCACGCTTACTTCGATAAGCGTCAAAGAAATATTGTCCGGCCCCGGCCGGCATGATCAGGTGAGGGTACGCAGCATTATAATATTCTTTAAGAACCGCAGGTTCAGCAGGCGTATTGGCGATCTCAAGATTGGCTCCATGTAGGGCGGTAAATTCAAAACTTTCACGCGTCCAAAAGTTATACTGATCGTCAAGCCATGTTTCTGGGTCGAGTGGATCAAAGCCAAGATTAAGAACCTTCTTGATCCCTATAGAATGTGGGATGACAACTGTTGGAACCTTCAGTCGCTCGCCAACCTCAACCGATCCGGCCATTCCGTCGGCATAGTGCCCCATAACAGTATTTGCATTAAAGAGGAGTGAGATTGCCACCTCGGCCTCGGCCATCTCTGGAACAAGAGGGTAAATGTCCTCTTTTCGGACAAATTTGTCGCCGCCGGCCTGAATCCGAACCAACCAGACATTCTTTCCGAACTGTTCGACACGCGGGTAGGGCTTGAACCACCGAGCAAGAATAATAACTTTTCGACCCTGCTTAGCCCAGGCCTTGGAGGTCTCAAGGACGTAATAGGTTTGGCCACCGGTATCTGGTACGCCTGCCGGGGGTGGATCCCCCCAATAGCCATGTGTCGAGATCATGACAATACGGTCTGCACGAGTCGTCGCACGGCGCTTGCGAACGACTGGAATGCCATGTTCCTGGAATAACTGGAAATATTCTTCTAAAAGTGAAGGCGAAAGGTCATAACGTTTAGCCAAGGTGTTAAGCCATCGTCTACTTGCATCATCTATTATTGTCCCCATGCTCTATTGATGACAAAAAGGGTCACTCCTGTCAACAGGGTCTAATTTAATTGACGCGTAGGTGCGAAGCCGCTAAATTAACAAAACGATGGTATTCAAATCCCTCAGGATTGCGCACGTGGCACCACTCTTTGCCAGTATTCCACCGCTGAAATATGGTGGAACCGAACGGGTTCTGGATTGGTTGATCCGCGCGCAACTAGAAAAAGGTCATGATGTGACCCTCTTTGCCAGTGGCGATAGTCAAACCCAGGCAAAGTTGGTTTCGGCCATCCCGGAAGCGATGTGGAATTCTGGAGGAAGCGAATTCCCTAATATTTATCATACAATTGAACTTGATATGTTGCTCAGACGGGCCGAAGAATTCGATGTCATCCACTTTCACTTCAATTTTATGCATCTGCAGGCGGTTCATATTATCAAAAAACCGCTCATTTCAACATTACATTGGCGGGTTGATCTCAAGGAATTTCAGGATCTCTATAACTATTTTACTGATGTGCCATTGGTTGCAATTAGCGAATCCCAGAAATCATATATTCCCCAGGCAAATGTTGTTGATGTCGTCTACCATGGTTTGCCATTGGAAGATTATCATTTTTGTCCAGGGCCGGGAGAATATTTGGCCTTTGTTGGGCGCTTCAGTGCCATAAAAGGACCTCATATTGCCCTTGAGGTGGCCAGACGCGTCGGAATTCCACTGAAAATCGCAGCTCGAATTCCCGAAGAAGAAGAGGATCGAAAATATTTCGAAAATACGATCAAGCCAATGTTGGAAGGCCCGAATGTTGAATATGTTGGTGAGTTAGATGAGAAGGAAAAGATTCCCTTCATGGGAAAAGCCCTGGCTACACTGATTCCCACCTGTTGGCCGGAGCCCTTTGGTCTGGTAACGATCGAGTCGTTGGCGGTCGGAACGCCGGTCGTTGTCTACCCAATGGGTGGGACAAAAGAGATTGTTGAAGACGGCGTTAATGGGTTTGCCGTAAATTCTGTGGATGAGATGTGTGATGCGGTTAAAAGAATTGGGGAAATAAGTCGAAAGACATGTCGACAACACGTCGAGGACAAATTTTCTTCTAAGGGAATGGCCGCAGCCTATGATAAGATCTATCATCAACTTATTGATAAATGTTGAGGGGGAGTATGAAGTTTCATGCCGCGATCTTTGATATGGATGGCGTCGTCGTTGACACCGTTCCCATTCACTTTGCTGCCTGGAAGAGAATGTTTGAAGAGCACGGGCACCCATTTACATTCGATGAATACAAAGAAAAAGTCGACGGGATTCCACGAATCGACGGAACGCGAAATGTTCTAACGGACTTGAGCGAAGAAGAGATTCAAAAAGCAGCGGCACAAAAACAGGAATATTTTTCAGAGGAAATTGAAAAAACAAAAATTCCGATCTACGATTCAACAGTCAAATTAATCGATAATCTGCAAAAAAATGGGATTAAAGTTGCCGTTATTTCAGCATCAAAGAATGCCCCGCTAATTCTAACACGAATAGGCCTGATTGACCGTCTTGACGCTACTGTAAATGGCAATGACGTGACACGAGGGAAGCCGGATCCTCAGGTTTTTTTGATGGCTGCCGAGCGGTTGGACGCATCTGCTAATCAGTCCATAGTCTTTGAGGACGCGGTTTTGGGGGTGGAGGCGGCCAAACGTGCAGAAATGAAATGTATTGGCATTGATCGATATGGGGAACCGGAGAGACTTAAAGAGGCTGACCATGTTGTGAGCGATCTTTCTGAGGTGACGATCGAGACAATCGAAGCTCTATTTTCTTAGTGGGTATGGATGGGGAATATGGGAAAGCGCATATTTGATGATCTTCTGTCATCGGAAGAATGGCTGATTGAGCAGAAGGGGTGGGCGAGGCCCTTACAGCAGATTCGCGAAGCGCAGTTTACGTTGGGAAATGGTCTTATCGGCTCTCGAGGCATTTTAGAAGAACTCCCCTACGATGCAAACGCCGGAACATTCGTTGCCGGCATCTTTGATCGCGTGGGAGCCAAGATTCCAGAGTTAGTCAACCTTCCAAACCCGGTCGTTTTTCGAATAGATGTTGAGGGCGAGAAAGTCGATCCAGCAGCGATGGACATTATGAGCCACTATCGAGCCCTTGATATGCGGAAGGGCCTTCTGGTTCGCCACACCCGATATAAATCGGCGCTAAAAAAACGAATTGATTATCAATCGTATCGATTTGTTGGAATGTACCAAAAATTTATCGGGGCAATGGTCGTTTCCATATCGCCACTCGACGAAGATATGACATTCAACGTTCTCTCGACGGTTGATACGTCGGTGTGCAATCGGGGGTTTCTGACTGAGGGGCGCAAGCGTCACTACGAAGTGACCGCCATCGCAAAGGGGAAGATTGGAAATTATACCGAGGTTCAGACTTTTGAACATCGTCATATTATCGGGTATGCAACGTGCGTAGAGATTGAACATAAAGGAAGGCGAAAGGTTATTCCCGACAAAAGTTTTGTCGTACGGGTTAAAAAGGGGGAAAGGGCAACATTTGTTCGATATTTTACGATTGTACCGTCATTCTACGTTAAGGGAGACATCAAAAAGGTGGCCACCAAAGAGCTGACGCGTGGTCGAAATTTGGGCGTCAAGCGCCTCTTTGGAGCGCACGAGCGTGAGTGGAGCGAAAAATGGAAAATGGCAGATATCGTGATGGAAGGTTCCGACATCCGCCAGAAGGCCGTTCGTTTTAATCTATATCACTTGATAATTTCGGGGCATCACGATGATCGTATCAGTATCGGTGCGCGAACCTTAAGTGGGGAGGGATACCGTGGGCATATTTTCTGGGATGCCGAAACATTCATCTACCCCTTCTTCCTCTACACGAATCCGCGTATTGCGCGAAGTATGCTGATGTATCGATATAATCGCCTGGATCCCGCCCGTCAGATAGCGGCGGCCAAGGGGTATAAGGGAGCACTTTTTCCATGGGAATCGGCAGCGTCGGGAGAGGAGACAACGCCGGCATGGTTTAAGGATTTAGCAGGCGAGGTTTTGAAAATCGAAACACTCGAAGAAGAACACCATATTGTGGCCGATATCGCCTATGCCATTCACCAGTATGTAAGGGCAACCGGAGACGACGCCTTTATGGTCAATTGTGGCCTGGAGATGCTCTTGGAGACAGCTCGTTTTTGGGCATCAAGAGTGATTTATAATAAAAAGAAAAAGCGATATGAAATGCACCACATCATGGGACCCGACGAGTTTCATTCGGGAACGAACAATAATACATTTACGAGCATAATGGCCCGCTTCAATATGCAAGTTGCCCAGAAGTGGTATCAGTGGGTTAAAAAACATAAGCCGGCCAAGTTAAAGAGCCTTGTTAAAAAAATTGGGTTTAAAGAGGCGGAGATGAAGAAATGGCGGGAAATATCGCAGAAAATATTCCTGCCTTATTCGAAGACAAAAAAGATTTACGAGGAGTTTGAAGGGTATTTTAAATTAAAGGATGTTCGGATCACGCAGCTTGATCAAAATTTCATGCCAATCGTTCCTCATCAGGCACAGCCCGTTGAGGATGGAAAAACACAAATGATCAAGCAGGCCGATGTTGTCATGTTCTTATATATGCTATACGATCAGTTTTCGCCGGCCGAAGTTAAGCGTAACTTTAAGTATTACGAAAAAAGAACGCTGCATAAATCATCGCTCAGTCCGTCGATCTATGCATTGATGGCCGCGCGCGTGGGCGCCATGGAAAAAGCTCTAAACTATCTTACGATTGCTGCGCATGCCGATCTGATGGATGTGCATGGAAACGCCGCTGAGGGCTTTCACGGCGCGTCGGGGGGTGGTGTGTGGCAGGCAATGGTCATGGGTTTTGGTGGGCTGGATGTTCGAGAGGATCGGATTTGTTTTAAACCAATACTTCCCACGCTCTGGAAGTCGCTCTCTTACAAAATTATGTCTCACGGCGCGAGAATTGCGGTGAAGGTTTTGCCGAAGGAAATCCATATAACACGCGAAACAGCGGGACATCGAAAAAATGTTATTGTTGAGGCTGGGGGCGTTGCCAAGCAGCTCAAAAAAGGAAAGACAGTTAAGTTGTTGCACGATAGTTAGCCAGCCGTAGGCTGGTCCGCCTCTGGCGGAAAGGAGGTCGTCATGATCCTGGTTAAAGAAATGATGAATAAAAAAGTGGTTTCTATTAAGTTGACGGATGGCGTGAAGAAAATCTGTCAGATTCTTACTAAAAATATAATTACCGGCGTTCCGGTAGTTGATAATAAAAAAGAAATTCTTGGTTTCGTTTCAGAGCGAGACATCATTGCAGCCGTTAATAAGCCAAACTTCATGAAAAAAGTGGCAAAGGATCTAATGGTTAGGGATGTTTATACGGTTGAAGATAGTGTAAGTCTTAATGAGGTCTCCATGATTTTTTCAAAAGAGATTTTCCGGCATCTTCCCGTGACACGGAAGGGAAAGCTTGTTGGGATTATTACGCGAAAAGATATCATCAACCAAATGCTCGGACACTATTACTGATATGCAATACGTTTCGAGAGAAATTCTACATTTTCTTCAAATAAAATTCGTTTGAGAGAATGATGTCTTGATTATTTTCCTTGTCTCTAGCAGCTAGCCGAATCCGATATCGACCAAAAGGGAGATTGATTGGTTTGTTCGAATGACAATCATTTGGTGTCGTCTTTATCTGAAGGGCCATCCGGTTCATAGGAGATATAATCTTTCCCTCAAGCCCCAGATTAATAGTGCCAGCTTTCACCCACTTGCCTCGGTCGAATCGTTCCAGTTCTCCACAACCATTTGGTATCAAGGAAGCGTTTGTTTTGCTGATCAACGTGAGACGAATGGCGTCATTTTTAAAATAGTCGTTCTGATTCGTCTCAAGTTGATTGAGTGAAGGGTTGTTGCCGCTACCCACCAATTTTCTCACTGTTTCGTTTTCACCCCAGGTTCTCGTAGGGCCGGTGTCAATATGAATAAAATCGTAGCCGGGATAAAAGCCGACACCACCACAGCCGAGTTTTGTTGCATAATCTCGAATGGCCGATTCAGTCACCTCATCCAGGTGAAAATCGATGGCCTGGCCCTCCATGTGAAGACTCTCCCGAGCGACGCGTCGACCGCTCTCCTTGAGACCCTGATTGTAGGCTGGGCTCCGATATCCCGAGATAATTTCAACCGTGCGCACCCCGAAGTGGTCCTGAATATCATCAATAATATCAATAAGTTCAACTCTGATCGGGCGTTCCTGACCATCAGGAGAACGAAGAATATGAAAGATTTTGGCCAAACCCGCTTGATTATAAGAACCATTTGCATTATACGTCACAACGGTCGACTCATCCAAATGATAGTTATAGAGACTCAGCACCCCATCACCATGAGGAAGACATTTATTATCGATTCCCCAAGCGGATGGAGCTGCTGCAAGGAAAAGAAAAAGTAGAATTGGAGAAATTAGTATGAAGCGCTTGATATTGGTTATTCTTATTTCACTCATCAGCTGGCCCCTTTCGTTGGCAATTTCATCGGTGCCACAGAAACCCATATTTGAATACGAGGGTGACGGTCAACTCGAAATTTTTAATACACACAGTCACGAGTTGATGGAGATTGACTACAAAAACGAGGACGGAGAATATATTGAAGAGGGACTTGATGATGTGAAATATATTCTTCGGTGTCGTTTGACCGACGAAATCATCGCCTTTGATCTACGCTTGATTGAATTGATTGATCATATTCAGGATCACTTTGGCGGAAAGAAGATCGAGATTATTTCCGGGTATCGAAGTCCGGAGCTTAATTCGGCACTTCGAGCAAGCGGGCGGGGTGTTGCGAGCCGAAGCCTTCATATGCTTGGAAAGGCTGTAGATATACGAATCCCAGGGGTGTCAACCCGAGAGGTTCGCAACTATGCTATTTCGCTGAAGGCCGGCGGCGTGGGATATTACTCCGGACCAGATTTTGTTCATATTGATGTTGGACGTGCTCGTCGTTGGTAGTTCCTAATAGTCATCTAACACAGCCACACATTCATCAGAAGAGACTTTGCGCCCGCGCGACGCCACGAGTTCATTGAGGTTAACCTGGATAACATCGTTTCGTTTTGTCGGATATTTTAACTTGGCCACACGGTCCAGATTGATTTTCTTGATTTCAATTCCGGCCCGCACCAGGGCGTCGATGAACTCAGTTTGAATATCCTTCGCCCAGCGATAGATATCTGGATGAATCAAAACGATATTGTCCCGAATCTCAACCGGATGGTAAACAATCTGAACGTTGAGTGGGGAAATAAGTTTAACCCAATAGCTGCGGCTGCGATGTTTTTTATATTTATTAAATAGTGAGTCGTCAGACCCATTCATCCGTTTTTGGATATACCATGCAAGATTGGCCGCCTCATCGTTGTGCATTCGCAGACATCCATGTGACGCTGCACGTCCAACGCTCTTGTCCTTATTGGTACCATGCAGGCGAATTCCCTGTTGCATCAAAAGCTTCACTGGGCCCAGCGGATTGCGTGGTCCGGGCGGCGCCTTGGCAGCACCTCGCGCCCACGGCGAGTTCGGTGGAATCCACCATGGGTTCCAGACGATGGTCTCAACGCTCTGAGAGCCAGCCGGTGTCTTGTAGATCGGTTGACCCACGGCAACATCATATCTGCCCACCTCTCGGCCTTCATCGTAGAGCGAGACCTTTCGTGCCGGAATGTTGATGATCAACTTAAGGTCGGGATAGACCGGTTCCTCAACAACGGGCTCCGGTTCGGCCTTCACTGCCTTGGCGGCCCTATTGAGACGCTGGGGCGGTAAGATTCCAGCGTATGGATTCTTCCTCGCGATCGACTGTGCCTGGAAGAGCGAAATCAGCAAGATAATGATATTGGCGACGATGGCGAATTTGACAAGTTGTTTCATTCGATACCCCCTCTTTTGCTGCGAACCCATCTACTGGGTATGCATGAACCATGCCACCGAAAATTTGACTCCAAGCAAAAAATTACATTAAATATCGATAGGTTAGATATCGACATATCCTTATCAGATTGGCAAAAGGGTAAAATTTGACATGGAACGTCAACGAATTGACGTTTAGATGGAAAAATTGACGCTTTCAAGCGGGTTTAGAGATAGTTCTTGAAGGGATTGAGAGCGTCCGATAATAATATAAGAATGGTGCAACCGATTCAACATAAGCGCAGAGAGATCGGGCCGAAAGGGACCCATCCACCAGTCTCTAAGAAGGTCGTCGCGCGATCATCGGACGGCCCCGCCGAGATGATAAAAAAAATTAATGCCGCCCACCGACAACAACGGAGAGATTGGATTACTATCAATCGTAACCATCCATTGTTTAGGGATTGGATGCTCGGACAGATAATGAGTTTATGTAGGGATGAACAGATCGATTGTCGGATAGAAAGTTATCGGATGGGTGATTCGAATTTCCAGGGAATCCGAGTGATGCTCACCAGTTCTAAGTGTGATTCAGGAGATGATTCGGAGGGGTGTGTTGAATCACTCTTTGATGGTTATTATGAACACCGGTGGCTCCCGCTAGGAGTTGGCTATCAAGTTATTACGGCAAGTTTAGGGAAAGCAAAGAAAGGGAGTGAAACAGTTGTTATTCCAACTCTTTCACAAGGGGTCTCCAAAACACTCAAGGGAATAAAAAGGGTTCTGGTAAAGAAGGCTCCAAAAGGGAACGAAGTAGATATCAGTCAGGCCCTGCGGCAAATGGATATCAAGCGAATGGAGGGAATTGCGCGTTGGAGCGAGTTTGCCGCCAACATGCCTACAGAGCGAGATTTTATTATCGGGCAGACAATTCACATGTGTCGCGACAATGATATCGAATGCAAACCAAATAGTGACACAGATCTTTTTGGGGAGCCATTTTATAGTCTGGATGTTTCATTTTCGGATGAAGAGGTGACTCTAAACGACGATGCAGAAATGGCGCTTGAGGCCTTTTTCGATGAAATGTCGGAAGAGAAGCGCATCCCGTTCAACTTTCAATATCAAATCATCAATACGCACGTGAACCCCGAAACTCATCGAATCGAAGGCTCCATTATGCCGGTGCCGCCGGAAGATTTTCAGCTTTTATTTTCTACGAATGACTAGGACCGGTCGTTTGCTCCGCCTGACGATTTTTCCGCTAACACTTCCGAGCAACATCTCCTTGACCATGCTTTTACCATGAGAACCAATGGCGATCATGCCAACATCTTCTTCATTCGCCAGGGCTTCAATTTCCGTAAAAGGGACACCATCTTTTAGGATGGCCTTCGCGTTGGGGATTCCGGCCTCAATCAACTCGTTCTTGATATCGGAGAGTCGGCCCGTATCGATATCCTCAAATTCAGGAAGTTTTTCTAGGAGGTGTGGGGCAAGCGTCGTCATGTCTTGAACATGTGTAACAACGACATCGGTTGTCCCTGCCTCTTTTAGTTTTTTGAGGTATGGAATGACACTTGTGGAGCAATCAGAAAAGTCGGTCGGAAAAAGAATTTTTTCAAAAGGATTTGGGTGATTGCGGGATAAGATGACCTTTTCACCCTCTGTCGTGGTCTTAAATTTTTCAATAAGGATGGGAACTGTCGCATGTCTCAAGACATTTTCGGTTGTTGATCCAAGAAGCATCTCTTCGACAAGACTTCGGCCATGAGACCCCATAATAATCATCGAAACGGCTTCTGATCGCGCAACGCCGACAATCTGGTGAAAAGGAACCCCCATTTCGATTCTGGCATCGACTTGGAGCCCAACGGCTTTGAATTTTTCACCAAGCTCGACCAATTTGTCGGTCGCGCTCTTTTTCATTGTTTCGATGACTTCGGTAGAGACCTCTGGAAATTGTGCAAAGAGGCGTTTGTCAATCACATGCAAAGCAACGACCTCCTCAACGCCCGCGGGCTTGAGATTGATAATTGAATCGGCAACGGCATCGCTATGCGATGAGAAATCAACGGGATACAGTATTTTCTTAAACATAATACCTCCTTTGAAAAACGAAAACTATCATATGGGCCAAAAGAAAACAACCGAAGAGAATCTATTGAGTGTAGAGGTAGGTCATGTAAGCGACATATGCCAGGAGAAGAATGACACCCTCCAGTCGTCCGATACGCCGGCGTGTCCACATGAAAAGGCTGAGGAGGAGGCTAAAGCCAACCATGATAAGCGCATCTATCCGAACCACCGACGGTTCAACGATGAGGGGCGTGGCGAGCGCAGCGCCACCGATACACATCAGAATATTAAAGATATTAGAGCCCAAAACATTTCCGACACTGATATCAAATTCCTTTCGATAGGTCGCTATTGCCGAAGTGGCGAGCTCTGGAAGAGAGGTGCCGAACGCCACGATCGAGGCAGCTATAATGAATGGTGAAATTTCGAAAATCGTCGCCAATGTGATAGCTCCTCGAATCACCAATTGAGAGCCACCAACGAGAGCGACAAGGCCCAAAATAATAAAGAGGATATTGAATCCCTTTCTAGATCTCCGTCGCTCCACATATTCGTCATACTCTTTTTTAACGCGCTCTTTTTCGGCCTGAATGTTGCGTTTGGCCTCTCGAATACAATACCAATTAAAAAGGATGAAACCCGCAAAAAGGATCCCTCCCTCGATTCGTCCGAGTTTAAGATTCCAGGCAAAAAGGAGAAAAAGCCCTTCACAGAAAAGCATGATTGGGATCTCTTTTTTCAAGAGACGGAATTCAATATGAATGGGTCGAATGAGCGCCGAGATTCCCAAAATCAGACCGATGTTCGCGATGACCGATCCGATAATAGTGCCAACGGCGAAATTGGCGGTCTGATGGAGTGAGGCGCTAAACGAAACCACAAATTCGGGGGCCGACGTTCCAAAGGCAACGATCGTCAGAGCGATAATAACGGGGCGGATTCCGGTAGCACGAGCCAGCGATGATGAACCCTTCACCAGCCATTCAGCACCAAAGTAAAGCCCCACAAACCCAACAATCAAAAGAAGAATCGGAATCAGCATCCCCACTAAATAACACATCAATTGTGGCATGTCTATTGCCGGTGGGTGTCAGTATTTTGACAAAACGGGTAAGTTTTGCCCTTTTGAGAGGATGGCTCGTTATGGGACATAGCTAAATGTCTTCAAAATCAGTGGGTTACAAATGTTTTCACTTTATCCAAGTTGGTACGTTTATTGCTTATTAGATGGGTGAGGAGGGTAACAGTGAAAACCGAAAATGAAAACCCAACTGAATTGGTTGTTCAGCAAGCCCTGGAAGAAAGCCCGGGGGAGCTTTCTTCTAAGAATCCGATGGTCCTCAGCTGTGGTGGAATCTACATTCCATACCACAAACGGCGCCGGATGGATCGCCCGTTATGGGAGATTCTAAATCTCGCCGACGAAAACAATCCGGTCAAGCTCGTGACATCGGATCTTCCGAAATCCCCGTTAGCTGAAATATTGGAAAAAGAGAATTTAAACTAATTTGTACTGCCGCCCTAAAGGCGTTTCATTCTGCCCAAGCCCCCGAATCATTTATGGTTCGGGGGTCTCTCCTATATGGACCTGTCATATTTTGCCCATATTTATTCAAGTAGAGGTTAGATTGGAGACAAAGATCGAGAGTCGAGAACTTAGATTTGAGATTGATATTTTCTAAGATTGATGATCATTGCATACGAGATATGTAGATTTGATTGGATGTCAGATTCATCACTCTCAGAGATATAGCCAAATGCACGGATGATATCGATTGCAGCTGAGGCCTCTGCAATCGAAGCCAGTGAAATATCAAAGAATGAGATTCTTTGTGATAGCCCGAGCTTCAACAGCAGAGGTTTCTGCAATCATGGATGTGTCGTATGTCTTGAATCTTACATCTGAAACGACTTATCGAAATATGCAGGATAAATTGATCCAAATCTCAAAGATGTTATATCGACTGATAAACCCCAATTAATCCTAATCCTAGCCCTAGTCATAATCTGAATCTTATTGTCCGAAACCTTTATATCTATGATTTTACAGAGGCTTCAACAAGTGTCGGGAGCGATTTATCAAAAGGCGGTTTGGCGACACCCCTGTCCGTAATAATCGCAGTGACATATTCATTGGGCGTTACGTCAAATGCAGGGTTGGCTATTTTAACATAATCGGGCGTAATCTGTTGGTTCTCGATATGCGTGACCTCTTCGTGATCGCGTTCCTCGATCGGGATATCATCACCGGAACAAATATTCATATCGATCGTGGAGATTGGAGCAGCCACATAAAATGGAATGTCATGTGTTCGGGCCATCACCGCAACGGTATATGTACCGATTTTATTGGCAACGTCTCCATTGGCGGCTATCCGATCGGCGCCAACAACAACCTTATTGACGAGCCCTTTTTTCATTAAGGCCCCCGCCATGTTGTCTGTAATAACCGTAACGTCCATTCCATGTTTTTGAAGTTCCCAGGCCGTCAGTTTAGCACCCTGGAGTCGGGGGCGGGTTTCGTCGGCAAAGACCTTGATATATTTTCCTGCGGATTTAGCGGCATAAATAACACCCAACGCCGTGCCATAGCCGGCCGTTGCAAGAGATCCAGCGTTACAATGTGTCAAAACCGTTTCGCCGTCACTTAAAAATTCGTGACCATGACGGCCGATATTCTTGTTAGCCTCGATATCCTCATTAAATATAGCGATTGCCTCTTCTTTCAGTCGCATCTTGAGTTCATCAAGTGGCAACTCTTTATTGAGAAGACAAACCGCCTTCATTCGCTCAATCGCCCACGAGAGATTGACTGCCGTTGGACGTGTGCGAAGAAGTGCGTCGGAAACCTTGAGGATTTTTTCGTAAAAGGCATCAAACGCGGTAACACCAATACCAAGGGCACCAACGGCGACGCCCATAGCCGCTGCAACGCCGATTGCTGGCGCTCCCCGAATGACCATCGTTCGAATGGCGTCGGCGACGCCCTTATAGTCTTCATAAGAATTATATTTTTCTTCACGCGGGAGTTTGCGTTGGTCCAGCATGATTACTTTGTCATCTTTCCACTCAATGGGCTTGATAATACGTTCGGTCATGATCGGTCCTTTCTTGGGAGTAGCGTTCAAATGCCCACCTAGCATACCTCTCAGTTGAAGACAAGGATGACGTTGATATATTGGTATCGATTGGTATAAAAAGGGCGAAGGAGGCCGTATGACAATACTCAAAGAGAAAAATACACCCGTCTTTGATGCCGAGGGAATTCCAGAGGTTGATCAAGATTCATACAGTGTCGAATTTTCGGGTGAAGGTCTGGATGCGCGGTCCGTGACGTTGAGTGAAATAAAAAAATTACCCAAGACCACCATGGATATGCGCCTGACATCGGTTAGCGGTTTTTCGGTCCGGGCAAATTGGCAGGGAGTTCTTTGGAAGGATCTTATGGCTCATCTGGGAAACCCAGAGGGATATCAATTTGTCGTCTTCGAAAGCATCGGCGGATATACGACCAATGTCTACATCGAGGACCTTCTTCCTGATCGATGGCTCTTTTGTTACAGCGTTGGAGATGAGTTGCTAGAGACGGAATATGGAGGCCCCTTACGAATAGTCATTCCAAATCTCTGGGGGTACAAGAGTTGCAAATGGCTCGCGAAGGTTCGGTTTCTCAAGGAAAACGAGTCTGGATATTGGGAGACGCGCGGATACACCGATCGTGGGTTGATTGAGGCTGGAGAGACGCTGGATGTCAATAGCGGGAAACGTCGGCCGATCAAGAGCGGAGAAGTGACAGAGTTTTAGTTCTTTATGGACGAAGAGATCCGCTTGGCCAAAGAGAGTGGAATTGTTGCCATTTTAGAGATCTTCTCGGGGGTCTCTTTTTTTATGGCATCAATGGATCCGAAGGCCTTCAATAATTTTTTGCGAGACGCCGGCCCAACACCAGGAATGTTGTCGAGCTCGGAACGTGTCGACTCTTTTCGGTGTCGTTTTCGATAACGTTCAATTCCGAATCGGTGGGCCTCGTCGCGAACGCGCTGAAGAAAAAGGTGGGCGCGACCTTCCTTCTTAAAGGTTACCAGGTTTTTTCGGCCAGGTAGATAAATGTCATCTTGTTGCCGGTCAGCTCCTTTAGCGATCGCTGCGATTGGGATACTGATAGATTGTTCCCTTAAGACCCTTTGGGCGATCATTAGTTGACCCTTTCCGCCATCAACCAATAATAGATCGGGAAGGTTATCCTTGTTTTTGAAGCGACGTGAGAGGGTTTCAAACATCATGGTGTAGTCGTCGGGGTCTTCTTTGGTTCGAATGTTGAAGATTCGATAGTGACTCTTATTTGGCTTCCCCGAACGAAAGGCCACGATGGCGCCCACAGCATGCTTTCCAGAGATGTTGGATATATCAACACACTCGATATCATTGGGGGGTGAGGGTATCTTCAGCTTCTTTCCCAGTGTTTCGGCAATTTCTGACCATCCCCCTGTTTCATATTTTTGTCGATAATGTTCCTTGGCATTTGTCTCGGCCATAATGATTCGTTTCTTGTCTAAGCCGCGCTTGGGAATCTTTATCTGTAGACGACTCTTTGAACGATCGGTTAGTAGTTCTGCTATAGATGGGATCGTGGTGAACTCGTGATCAATGACAAGTTCAGGAGGTATGGTGTCGGGACGCACATACCGTTGGAGTAGAAACTGTTCCCATGTATTGTCGACGTCTCCAAAGGCCTCTTTGAAATCATAGCTTTGATAACCAACGATTTTACCGGCCCGAAGTTCCAGTACGGCAAACGAGAGAACATCATCCTTCTGATACGAGCCGATATAATCCTTATTGGCCAATTTTTCCGAAGAGATGGCCTGAGGTTCAATGACAGACTCAATTCCATGAATTACATCCCTAAGGTGGGCAGCCTCTTCATAGTGCGTATTGTCGGAGGCCTTCTTCATCTGCCGTTTAAGCTGTTTGACAAGATCTCCAGTCTTTCCCTTGAGAAAGAGAAGGGCGGCCTTGATCTGTTCAGCATATTCCATTTTTGTTGCAAAGCCAACGCAAGGTGCTGAGCATCGTCCGATCTCATTTTGAATACAGGGACGACTACGATTGGCAAAAAAATGGTCGCTGCAATTCCGGATTTTAAAATAACGAATAATAAGTTGGGTTGTTTCACGACAGGCAACGGATGATGTGTATGGGCCAAAGTAGGTTGAGCCATCCTTTGGTGTCTGTCGCGTGACATAGATGCCGGGATAATCGTGGTAAGAGGTTAGTCGAATTTTGGTGTAACTCTTGCTGTCCCGGAAAAAGATGTTGTATTTCGGTTTATTTTCTCGAATGAGATTGTACTCTAGGAGAAGGGCCTCCTTTTCGGAGTTTGTCACAATATATTGAATGTCGGTCGTTGCCTTCATGAGGGCATCGATCTGATATCGACTATCACGACCCTTTCCAAAATAATTGACTATTCGGCTACGAAGATTGATCGCCTTGCCAACATATAAAACCTTCCCATCGCGATTTTTCATAAGGTAGACGCCTGGTTTTTTTGGAAATGTCTTGGCCTTGTCGATCAGCTTGGGCATGGGGATCCTTATCTCATAAATGTGAATGAATGCCAATAGACTATACCTAACCTCGGAGGTTGGATGGGTCAAAAAAAACCGCGGAGGCTCTTTGAACCTCCGCGGTTGAATGGGTTAAATGATGAACTAGAAATAAAGCTGCATTTTGGCCCGGACACGGTTTCGGGCACGATTGTTTGTGCCGGTGATGTCATCGTAATCGATCACACGCGAGTAGTCGAGCTGGATCTTCGCCTGATGGCCGTTGATATAGTAGTTTATACCACCACCGAATTCGTAGACGTTATTATCTGGACCTTCACGAAAAATCTGAGAACCAAAGCCCTGGAACTCCAACTTCTTCGGAATGGCGAACATGGCAATTGTAGCCAGGTAAGCAACATCTGAGAGATATTTTTCGCCGGCCTCAACCGTGGCACCGGGGCCCACTTTAATCGCTCTGTAATAACTGGAGAGATTGATGGAAAAACCGCGATATCGGAAAGCGGCATCGACAGTTCCACCCATGGCCCAGTTGTACATCTTCAACCAGATTGGAGCGGCGGCGGTTCCGGCATTTCGGAAGGCATCATCATGTTCAAAGTTTCCACCGATTCCAAAACCAAGAGATGGCGTTTCACTGTAAGCGTAATCGGTCATGTCGCCATAGGGATCACTACCAACCGGAACACCAGATAGGCGGATTGCATATGTAAACTGGCGGTTCAGATTGAGTGAATCGGTACTTTCTGTTCCGTTACCGACCGACATTCCCCAATTGAATCGGCCACCAACGTGGCTGCCGCCGAGGAAGAGTCCAATCTGTGTCGGCAAACCAAGTGAGGGACGAACAATCGTAATAGCGTTAGGTAGCTGGGTCCAGACCGGTGCTTCACCGTCTTTCTGCGTTGTTGTGATCGGGAAGTCTACCATTGTCATCTTTTTCGACGACATGACACTCATCATGCCATATTGAGGATCGTCGACACCAGATACAACGTATAGATCATCTGTGATGCTGTACTTGATATTTCCAACCCAATAGGTATTTCCCGGAACGCCCGTACCGACCAGGATAAAGGCTCTGAGTTTTTTCCAATAGGCAAATGCCAGGAGTTGGGCGCGTCTCAGGCGGAATGTTAAGGTGTCCAAACTTTCATTTTCAGCCGTCGATGCGTCATTCGGAACATTTTCGGACTCATAGTAGAACATCGTGTCAACGCGTGTTCCAATCTTCAGCTTCCAGTCTCCATCGCCTGACTTGACAAAAAAACCGCCATCATAGCCAGCTGTTGGCTTGGGGGCGGGAGGCGTATAGGTCGCAGATTCAACCGGCTGGTTGTAGCTTGAGGTCCCCTGGGCGCTTGCAAAACCAGCTCCTCCGAGGGCAATTGCGATCGCAACAGCTACTCCTATCAATCGTTTCATTATCTAACTCCTTTCACTCAGAAATTAATTTTCAATCCTACGAAACTGGACATAGCCAGTACCTGTTACAAATTCAACCTTACGCCCGATCATATCGCCCAAATACTCATTGTCCGTTTGCCCCACCACAACACTATTGTCCTTCAATAACTGAATATAGGCCTTACGCTTGAGGAGGGTGGCATCCTCGCTAACGCCCTCGGTATCAGCGAATGGGAGCGAAAGCCAGGAAAAAATTACGCCGGGCAGGCGCATCTCCGGCATATCTTCTGGGTCAATCAAACCTGCAAAATCATACGATGTGCCATTGGAGATATAGAGAAAAAGGTAGTAATTGGGTATGACGTCTCCTGGGGGCGTGTCGACGAAATAGATTTCACCGACCGTTAGTTGATCGACGACTGCCGGTTCCATTTCAGGGACATCAATATCATCGTGGCCGACAACCTTGAATGCTAGGTAAGCAGCGCCATCATTGATTTCAATTGGCATGTCGGTCAGTTCACCGATGTTAACGCGAACGGTTGCAACAATGTCATCACTGTCGGCAATCTCGCTCGGACATGCGTTATTCTGATCGGCAACGATAACGATATCCAACACCGGTGTATCATAAGCACCAGCGGCATCGTCTACTAGTCTCATGGGAATGGAGAGGTTGCCATAATAAACACCGGCCTCACTCGCAACGGAGAGACCATCATCAGGACCAGCGCAAACCATGCTGTCGCCCGTCAAGTTGTCTTTGATATAAACTGAGAAGAAAGGACGATTGCCATCTGGTGTCCATTCTTTGACATAGAAATGATTGAGAACCAGGAGTTGTGCCTCGGAGAGATCCAGCGGACCATCAATTTCCGCAAGGCCACCACCACTGCTACCACAACCGGCAGTTGTTAAACAGATTGCTATGGCTATAAATATAAGACGACGCAAAACCATAACCTCTCCTCCCCCTCAAATAGTTATCAGACACTCCCCAACACTGGGAAGATGCCAAGATGCGTGGATCTCCAAGTTTCGGATAATATAGCGATATTCCTAAAAAAATGCAAGGGTCTATAGGTCGAAAATAGGGTGACTTTGGGGATTATTTGGGGGTCAGTTGGCGTGGACAATCTTCTCTTCGAGCCTCTGAATCTCGTCCCGAAGCGAGGCGGCCTTCTCAAATTCCAACTCCTTGGCAGAGGCGATCATCTCCTTGTGGAGGCGCCGAATATCGGCCTCGATTTCGGTCCGTGGGCGCTCCTCCTCGGCAGCCAGATCGGCATAATCACGCTCATAGATAGAGCTCAGGATATCGCCAATCTCCTTTTTGACACTTTCCGGCGTAATATTGTGTTTTCGGTTATATGCGAGCTGTTTCTTTCGCCGACGGCTGGTCTCGCCGAGGGCCCGTTTGATCGAACCGGTCATTTTGTCGGCATAGAGGATCACCGTTCCATCAACATTTCTGGCGGCCCGGCCGAACGTCTGAATCAGCGAACGTTCCGACCGAAGGAAGCCCTCTTTGTCGGCGTCCAGAATGGCCACCAACGAGACCTCCGGAAGATCGAGGCCCTCCCGAAGGAGGTTGATTCCGACCATGACGTCGAAGACGCCCTTTCTTAGATCTCGGATCAGCGAGATCCGTTCCAGCGTGTCGATGTCGGAGTGCATGTACCGAACGGCCAACCCGAGCTCCTGGTAATATTTTGTCAAATCCTCGGCCATTCGTTTGGTCAGCGTTGTGACCAATACGCGTTCCTTCCGCTCAATCCGCGTGCGGATTTCGCCCAAGAGATTGTCGACCTGTCCCTTGGCCGGTCGAATCTCACAGGTTGGGTCAATCAGGCCGGTCGGCCGAACAAGTTGTTCAACAACCTCACCGCCGACCTCTTCGAGTTCATAATCGGTCGGCGTAGCTGAGACATAAACTACCTGATTAATACGTTCTTGAAATTCATCAAAACGCAGGGGGCGGTTATCAAGAGCAGAGGGAAGTCGAAATCCAAATTCGACCAAGGTCTGTTTGCGAGCGCGATCCCCATTATACATTCCTCGAATCTGAGAAACACCGATATGGGATTCATCAATAAAACAGAGAAAGTCTTTCGGGAAATAGTCGAGAAGTGTTGGAGGCGGTTCACCAGGCTTGCGATTTGTTAAGTAGCGAGAATAATTTTCGATCCCCTTGCAGAAACCGGTCTCCTCAATCATCTCCAGATCATATTTGGTTCGTTGCTCTAATCGTTGAGCCTCAACG
>CAYWXY010000002.1:0-12189 GCA_964462555.1 uncultured Pseudomonadota bacterium
TAGGCACTCCACCCCCAGGTCCAGACATAATCTGCACCACTCATCACTGTTGTGAGTTTCCACAAAAGCTCGCTCGAATTACAGACTCGCTTCTTCCAACAAACCCATCTTCGTCGGTGTGCGGAATAGAGATACTTCGCGGACATCGCTTTGGAGTGCCAGTCAACGCATCGCTCGAACGGTCACGTTTGTCCAAGTTTTAAAGAACTTCGCCGACACACGCGTCCAAACCTGGTTCACCAACTCATCCCGAACGGGTGAGGTTAATTATACACAACTAGAAACACTCTTCGACCAACTCTTCCCATCGACAACGCGTAGCTGGGAAGAGACCCAAACACTTCTTCAGGGTCATGAAGATCTCATGACCGATCCCGTTGTCGAAATCAGTGAAGCACTCCAACGACATGTCGACGGAGAACCACCACGTGTCAACAAACCAGCCGAGGTCATCCTCCAATACGACCTCCTCTTAAAACAGGGGGCTACCGAAAGCACATGGAATGATTTGGTTAAATACCTGCGTCTCGGAGGTATCATTAATCCGCCCAAGACTTATGCCGTCGCTGGTCACTTTTCTGTCAAGCAGGCCATGGCCCGCCCGATTACCGACGACGTTCTATCGGAACTGCCGGGACACAAATTGATCCAGGCACTTTCAGGGTGGGCCGAGATCCTCGCATTTGAGACAACGGCCCTCGTCGTTGATTTTCTGGAAGAAGACACAATCCCCCTCAAGTCTCGAATGGCTATACTAGGAGGAACGGGTCTCCAATACTCGACGGATACCGGTGCATTGGTTGATGCCGACGAAAATGAAGTCACACTCAACCCCTCTTCAAGATTATTTGTTAAGATTTTTGGAAACCTTGTCGAACAGCTCGGAAACTCTCGCCTTGCGGACGGAGAAATGCAAAAGGTCTTGGGTGAGAACCTCGGAATCTTTCTCGTTATCTATCTCCGACAGTCATCCGATCACTTTAAGGAACACTTTGACAATGTGATGGACGCTATTTCTAAGTTGGGACCGAGGCAACTAGATGAATTTGATATGCCCGTGGCGGGAACAGATGAGGCCTTAAAGGCAAACCTGAAAACCATATATACGAGTGCTCGGGAATTGATTCTGTTTGGTCTGCCCGATTACTCACTACCAACAACACTTGTTGAGGCCTGTCGCGACATTCTTCTTGCCCCGCTTACAAGTCCGACGGAAGTCTTGGCCAAGCTTTCCGAATGGGGTATTGATGTCCCCTCCGGTGTTAACCTCTCCGAATTCATAGCCGACTATCTTGCAAGGGTGGACCAACAAATCCCCCAACTTTTTAGGGAAAGAAAGAGAAAAGAGGGACAGGCTCTTACGTTACAGAGAAAATATCTCCGATCAGTAGATCTGAAGGCACATGACGCAATCTCGAGTGTCCAGTCTTGGCCTCAACTTCTAGCGGCTGCATCTGGATCATTACAACGAGCACCCCATGCCCTATCACGCCTCTCGAAAGTCTGGGACAATCTTCGTACTCAACTCGTCTCATATGGAAAATATTTCTCAACACAGATCGTGGATGGCGACCCCATTGAGATACATATGTTACCCGCCAAAGGGCTTCCCGCGGCCGTTGCTGTTGATACCGGATCTGATTGTGGAAAGGGTGAAGCGACGGGACGTGTTGCAATTGAAGAATATACGGTATTTGCCGTCACTGATGAGAGCCACACAAAACCGTGGGGGTATCATGGCCTATATGACGTTATTGCCGATGGAGCTCTCTGGCTTATGATTGATGCCCTTAATCCATCGACTCAACTTGATATTGATGGCGAGGGATTTATTGATGGGGTTCGTAAACACCTCAACATGGTTAGTGCTGCTGCACGCCAGTCAGGAATTACTATTCGAGACTTCCTGACCTCTGCAAGCGCCCACCTCCTCTCTAACCGCGAGCCGCTCACGAGGATTCACCCAACAGGGCCCGCTATCGATCTCCCCCAACCCATTGAAACAATTCCCAAAGCGCTAAACAGCCTTTTTGAAATCGTCACACATGTAGAAAATAGTAAAACGACAGGCGAATCTTCACTCTTCAACTCCCCAGGTTGGCGAGTGGCTCGGGATTCCTTGAGAAGCTTTTTTCAGACGCCTCAGATGTCACTCCTCATGGATCACATGAGGAAGATGGTCTATTATGGAATCTTGGAACATGACCGAAGAGCAAGACTAGATAATGATCTTGAGGGCACCGAGGTTGAAGATGATTTAGGATTTACTATTTTTGACACCGTGTCGGATGAAGATTATGCGCGTGTTGTGGGCCCAACTATTTCGCCGGCTATTTCAGAACGAACCAAAGAAATTGATTTGGTAGGTGATCATGAAATATTGGAGAGGGCCCTTGAATTAAAAACCTATTTCGATGCCTTCAAGGCCCTAAGTGGGGCCAAGAATAATCAGGAACTTGATACAGCGCTCAGAGAATTATTGGATTTAAACCAAGAGGTTGACCAGGAGGCAATGAGAGACACACCATGGTGGGTCGACTACAACGTCTCTGAACTGATTGGCCTAGAATGGGTCATGGCATTACAGAATTATCTCGAAGATAAGACGGGCATGCACCTTGACCAAAGGGGCCATAAAGAAATACATGAACTTGATAATCTCCTCAGAAGATTTTTCCCAGAAAATGTTTCAGAGCCTGAATATGACCTCCGACAAAGTGATCCCGCAGAGGCCATCCATTTTACGGAACCAGAATAAAAGCTAACCTATTGTAATTACAAACCTACCACCTGGCGTACCGGTTACCAGGTAACTTTTTATAAATTGGGAGGGCCTTTCATGGGGCATTGCATAAGATGTTGGAGGAGTTTTATATTTTCACGAATCGTTAGATCTGACAGATTCGAATAGTGCTCTACGCAACTACATGGGACACCTTCTGCCTCTATATCTCCATCAAGGTAATGATCAAGGATCACGACACACATGGCTTCATGGTCAATATTCGGTTTGGCGATCTTGCCAACGCCCCTCACACCCTTAATTTTCAGATCCGAATACTTTTTTTTGGAATATTCACCTGGTAAATTCCCTATACGACCATAATTCTCTACCGCCCTCTTCTCTGCATCCAACTGAGCAGCTTCCTTCTCTTTGATAGCTATTCCCGTACTTGCAACCGAACATTTCGCAGAAAGTCCTATGCATAATTTTTCCGCGAAGAAACCTGGACCACCTTCGCAATACTCTAAACAATTGCACGGCACTTCTGAAACCTCCAGCTCATCGTCAAAATATAAATCCATGGCAGCAGTACACATTGTTTCATGATCAACGTCCGGCTTAGCGATCTTGCCAACGCCTCTCACACTCTTTATCTTCAGATCCGAATACTCTTTTTCACTTAAAGCTCTTTTTTCTGCATCCAACTTGGCATTTTCTCTTTGTTTCTGAGCCGCCTCCTCTGCTGATATTTGATCGCCTATACTAGCAACGCCCTCAACGGCGCTCGGCAGATCATCGATGGTCGCACATTCTTCCTCAAACATCTTACAGAGAATCTTATCATTCATTTCCATTGAATTAGCATATGAACAATATTCCACACAGTTACAGGGTGCCTCAGGAACCTCGGGCTCGCCATTGAAATAGTCGTTGATGACCATGAGACAGACTGTCTCATGGTCTATAATCGCTTCCGCCTTAACATCTTCCTCTTCGAGAATTGTCGGCTCCGTCTCTGAGATCACATAGAGAGGAAGCTCCTCGATACACCCCTTTTTCGCAAGATCAATGAGATTTTCCACTTCGTCAGCAATTTCATCACCCTTATTGGCGATTCCCTCGGCTGCTTCCTCACCCATTTCCGCCTGGGCAAATGCATTCATTGTAATGGTGATTGTTATGAGTAGAGATAGAACAAGACAGACCTTCTTCATACGACCTCCCCTGAAAGGTGTATGACTTACCCCCGAATAAGACCCAAACGTCGGATAAGCAATATTTGTGCCAGACCCTATTCATCAATTTAGCCCCAGATATTGCTGACTTATGAAAAATCTCTTTTAGCAAATTGGAGGGAATAAACCTCAGAATCGATGACACAAGACTCCAATTTGGTTTTTTTAAGCAACTTTCTCCGGTTTTTGACGATAAATAACTTGTAAGGGGTCAATCATTCGCCAGGGGAGGTCTGAATGAGTACTGTCACCAAAGGTGCCACGTCTGCACCCAAACATCCAACAAATAGAGCAGTAGCAAAAAGGGAGTTGCCATCGGTCGACTGTTCCGCAGGTTCAGCCGTCTGGATGGACCCGAAAGAACTGGCAGAGAAGATCTGCAAAGGAAAGGATCATTGCATCTCGCTCATCGACGAAGAGGGTCTCAAGAGACAACGGGGTCTCTGTGAGGCACTCGGCTTTGATGGGAAGAAGAAGATCGATTGCACATTATGTTCAAGCGTCTGGCAGACGAAAGAGGAGCTTGCGAGGAAAATGTGCGAGGGAAATAGCAGCTGTGAGGCCCTTATTGATGAAGAGGGACTTCAAAAACAACGCGCCATCTGCGAGGCCGCCGGTTACAGTGCACCCAATCCTTCTGACATAACTCTCTGCAACATGAATCGTAAATCGGTCCCCAAGAAAATTAAGTTTGGCCGATAGAAAAAATTAGTGGAATACGGTCACGGAGCAATTATTGCTCCGTGACCGATTTATTATTTGATAATTAGCGAACAGCCGCCGGAAGACTTACCACTTCCGCCTTCATCAACAGCAGCTTTTGAGGGCTCTTCGACAGAAGTCACAGTCTCTGCAGCCTCTTCTAACAGACATATATCACTACAACCATCACCAGCCACAACGTTCCCATCGTCACAGGCTTCATTATAGTCCTTAACACTGTTGCCGCATTTTTCGATTAGACAGGCCGGACTGCACCCATCACCAGGAGATGTATCTCCCTCGTCACACTCTTCACCCTCGTCAACAATGCTGTTACCACAGGTCTCTAACAAGCAGGATGGACTGCACCCATCCCCCGCCTTACGGTTGGCATCATCACAGGTCTCAGGTGATTCAATCTTGCCGTTCCCGCAGAGATCCAGGACGGAACAGTCGGCACTGCAACCATCGTTGTCTACTGTATTCCCGTCATCACAGACCTCGACACCCTCTTGAATACCATTGCCACAGACCTCAATCTGACATGTTGAACTGCAACCGTCGCCGTCAATCAAATTGCCATCGTCACACTTCTCACTATTGGCACTATCGATATTGTTATCGCCACAAATGGCTTCAACTGGACCAATGTCACACCCACTCACACGGGAATAACCTAACTGATCCACACCAAGGGGCGAAACCTCCTGATAGCATGTTATCACCCAGCCATCAGCACCCGGCGGCCACTCTCGCACCTCCATCACACAAACTTCGTAATCCTGACACTTCGTTGCATTACCCGCATTAACGACCGGACTCGCGGGTACAAGTGGAAAATAGCTCTTTCCGGGACTTGTGGATATCGAAAAGGGGAGTAACTTGGGATCAACGCCAAACTGATCGCCATCGGTTGCAACAATTGTTGCATCGATACCATCTTTTTCAACAATGCTCCCGAGAATATTGTGTCCAAGTGATGAGGCCCCATCGTGCCAGATGTCGGAGGCAAAACTGCCATCGGGTGGAGCACTCAGTGATGGCGTTGTCCCTTCACCACCAACCATTGCATAATTGTTCGTTATGATACTATTTTCAACTGTTACTGTTTGTTCACTGAGCGAAATCGCGCTGTAAAGTCCTGCGCCATAGTCATTTGAATCAAGAACTTCTGTTATCACGCGCGTTCAAACTGATCACGCTGTTTAATATTTCGATATTACTTCCCATATTTTTGATGCCGGCCCCACTCTTTCCGATTGATGTGTTGGCAGCTATGGTACTATTAACAACATCAAGATCCCCGCCTTGAACAAATATAGCACCACCACCTTGGGCATAAAATTCGTGTCCGGAATTTGCAATGTTTTTATAAAGGACACTATTTAGGATTAATACCTTAGCACCATTCAGTGCAGAAATTGCACCGCCGAACCACGATTCATTGTCGTGAAGCGTGCAACCGTCAAGAAATAGTCGCGCATTCATGCCCACTACAACAGCACCTCCACCGTAACTACTCGCCGTTTTTCCGCCGACCAATATGAGATCTTTTACATAGAGTGTCGAAGAGGCCCCAACCTGGAAAAAACGGAAAAGAGGAGTTTCTTCGGCTTGGGCCCGTGCAATGATGGAGCCATTTCCATTTAGCGTTAACACCTGTTGAGAAAGAGGAGGAAGGCCATGTTCTCCCAGATATGGTGTTTCGATAATATAATGGGATTGTGAGGCAAGCTCAATTATGTCTTCACCTGCTTTTCCATTTCCGCTGCTCCCGGCAACACAATCACCATTGCTTGCACCGGTGGTTACAGACTCCTTGAATGCCTCCATCAGGGAACATTTTCCGTCTCCCAGATTTTCGGCAACTAGCTCGTGCTCCACCACAATCGTGGCTGCATAAAGATTTGATGAGATGAAGAGTGAAATGGCGAGAACAAATAACAATCGAACAAACCGACTCATGATACCCTCCCATAACCGCCGCCGCTCTTCCTATTATACACTGAATTGAATGAATATAGAATCGTTTTATGCGCCGCTAAAAGACCGTGTCTCCCACCACCCTGTTTCCTCGCTAAGAAACGGAAATTTCCTGAATGTCACAACATTTATTAGATCCCCGCGACAAGAATACATACATCATTTAGGAGAGGTGACAGATGACTCGGGTCAAATTACCAACACGAACAACGGCTAAAACAACTGAAATCGTCGGGCGGATACCCAAGGTGGAACGGGGCATCAGAACAACCACCCCCGCGGCAGAAACCACATCCATTGTCGAGATGACGTGGGGTGACGTTCGAACCTATGAGGCCGAAACCCAAGCGCTCTTTGATCGCATGGCCGCCTCTGAGGGTGCTCCAAAGAGCTTGGCTTCAATCAGTGGCACTGAACTTCAGGCACTCATGCCACCTCCGCGCCCTTTGGGCCAACAACTTTGGCGAGGCATTGTTCGCCTTACCCGGTCACTCGCTGAACCATTCATCGATGGCGCACACACCTTTGCCCTCGGTAATCAGTTTGGTCTCTTTTTTCCGGGAGGATCGGGCGGATCCGGTGATGGGGACAAGGGCGTTACGCTGGAAGGAGGCGAAGGACTATTACTCGCATACCGTGAAATCGAGGGCCGCGGCGGAAGCATTCGCTTTGATGTCCATCCCGATGGAAACACATTCTATATTCAACTGCCGCCTCAGGAAACAATAGTGCCTGAGCAATCGCAATCGTCGACATCAATAAGGCTTGATGAGGCGATCAGAGATATTCTGAAAAAGTATACTGACCTCTACTCACAAATCCTTCAGATAGAGCTCCCACCACAGGAACTGATAGCAACTACCGACATCTATACCGTCGTGATGCAGGTGACAGACCGGTTCGAAGAAGTGATCGAACAGGTTCAGGCTCTCGCTGAGATTCTTCGATCTCTTGATGTAGAATCACTTGAATATAATATCCTTGCAAACAAGATTCACGCCTTAAAATCTCTCTATCAATCTCCAGCGTCAGACCTCAGCTCACTAAAATATTCCCTTAGGCGTGTGGTTGAGAGAATTGATGTATCCGAAAATTATCTGTCTGCCGTCGATGAATTAGCAGACCTCAAGACTAAGTCCCCAGCCAACCTTGATAAAGTCTATGTTCTTGATGCCATCTATGAATTCGGTAAAGGCCAAGACGTCATCCCTGTCTTTGAAAGTGAAACCATGGCCGCCGAAGGAGGTCTTCCCGAGTGGCTATTCCCAACAATTCAAAACTTAATCACCAATGCAAACAAATATCGGGATGTGGGTCGAGAACCAGTGCTCACGTTTCATTTTGATCCGAAAACGCGTCTACTGACGATCCGAAACAATGCCCTTCCGATTCCACCTGAAGTCGCCGCCAAGATCGGCAAGGAACGCATTGTTTCCGAATAGAAAGTGTTTCCTGAATTTATCAAAATCAGGAAACGGAAATGTTCTAAAAAAACACAACAATTCTACACTTTGGTCGATGGTCTATTGTAAGTACTAGCGCCGTGGGAGTGAAGACTGTTTCACTCCCACATTCTATTATTAAACGAGAGGTGACGAATGACACGAGTAAAATTACCAACACGGACAACGACCAAAACAACTGAAATCATTAGACGAGTGCCAAAGGTGGAACGTCTTGTCAACACGACTGTTCCCGCAGCGGGTGCCACATCTATTGTCGGAATGACAGAGCGTGGCGTGCGCGCATATGAGGCCGAGACACAGGCACTCTTTGATCAGATGACTGCAACCAAGGGCGCGCCCAAGAGTATAATTTCCATCGGTGACGCTGAACTTCAGACACTCATGCCACCGCCGCGTCCAAGGAAATTGGGTCGAATGCTTTTGAATGGGGTTACACAATTTTTCAGATCTTTGGCTGAACCTTTCGCCAATATGGCCCAAAATTTTGCCACCGGCAATCAGTTTGGTTTATTTTTCCCCCCTTGGGAAACAGGTGACAAAGGGAAAAAAGATGACGCGCAACAAGGAACTGGCAGTGGAAGGAAAAATGACTTTGGCGCATTTATCGCCCGTTGCAGAGAAGTGGCCACTCAGTTTGCCGAGCTACATTCTTCATATCAAACTTACCGATTTCAATTAGCCCGAATTATTGGCGAACAATTTAACGGCAGTGCGCACGCTATCACTTCTGAGCGCTTTTTAGAAGAATCTTACCGCGTTGGCGGCGTTCAGCTCACGGGGGCTCAACTTATTAGTCGCACGCTTGAATTACAAACATCTTTCACCATGACGGAGGGAGATGCCGAACTCACCGAAAGAATCCAAATGGGGGGACTTGAACTTGAACATTTTGACCATCATGGCGGCCTCGAGGAGATGATTACGGCAATTGTTCCAGGCATTCCACCTCAAGACCTTTCCGACGTTTTCCAGCAGCAGGCTATTGATCGCGTAGAAAAACAAATGCGCGACTACAGACTTATTCTTTCTGAAGTCCGGACCCTAATCCTTGCAGCACAAAAGGTCACTCAGGGAGAACTCACCCTTGAGGCCTTTGACAAATATCTCGTCGAACAAACCGAAGCAGGACTCAGAACCGACTATTTCATGAAAACGCACCAGCACTTTCATCTCTTCGGAGCCAAGAATTTTGCTCGGGCCATATTATTTGAATACCTGGAAACCCAATATAAGGTTTTTAATCCCATCGGTTATCAGGAATATCTGAGACGCGAAAAACTGGCTAATGAAGCGGGTGAGTCAATCAATCCTGTCGATATATTCCGCATGTCGGATGAGGCGGTCTTCCAGCAGCTATTGATTGAAGCCGGTATTAAAGAAAGGGCAGAACCGAAGGGAGAAGATATTAAGGCCCTCCAGAAGAGTGATGTTGGTGGTGCGCTTGCTTTTCAAACCGAGCAAGAAGCGCTCGACGCCCTTTCAGTCGTTCTCCACATGTATTTTGATTACGGTTCCACCGAAGCCACCTACCTGGACGCCTTAGAATCTGGCTTTTTACCAAAAGGATATATTGCCACTCCACATGGCTCGACAGCAACCGGCTGGGACATTGTCAGTGCGCTCGCGCACCATCAGGCAATTGGTCGTTCTCTTTCCCGCCATATGGCTAATGAACCAGATCCTGACTTTCCATGGACACCCGAGAAGGCTGTTGTCGCCGCGGGTGGCCCTCGAAAAGTACTGGAATATTATATCTATAGCCCAGACTTCCTTTCACGACTTCACTACCGTCTTGATATGGAGCGTGCACAACATCAGGCCAAGCATCGGGGAATTGAACTGGCACATCGTCTTGCCAATATCCTTAGACAGGATTTTAATCAGGACCTTGATCGTTTAAGAACAACCGAGTTCCTAGATGCTGAATATGTGTTTCAGGAAAATGATTATACGGGCAGAGAGCTTCTCGCCCTACGTGAAGAGCTGCGCTACACAGAGATTGGTCGATATGCTGGACATCTTAGAAGTTATCCCGATGCTATCATAAGCATCGTTGGTTTAGATGTCGTCATTCAATCGCTTGCTGAAGATCCCGTTATTATTAACGCAAGGCGTCCTGAAGTCGATGTGGAGACAATGGTTACAACGTGGCAAGAGCTCTATGCACAGATTGCTGGTGGCGACGATGTGGATCTATCGATCCCACCCTCAGAAGTCATAGAGATGACAACCATGTCACTCGGTTCAGAATATAGTCTTCCAAAAACAAATCGACTTGAAGATCTATTATCACCGGCCTTCTTAGAAGATCGGATGATCTTCACCTACAGTAGTTCTGAGACAAACGTGACCGGTCGAGATGTCTTGAGACTATGGGCATTCACGATGATTCATGATGAGGCCGGCACCAGATGGGACGAGATCAAGGGGATGCCGCTTAACGATGCTGCATTGAGAGCCGTTGAGATGATGGGTGGTTTGGAATCGGTCCAGGAACAGTTTGCCCAGGCGGCCAACCCATACAGGATTGAATAAGACTAAGAACTTAATTGGTCAAAGTGCTCTTTTGTTACCTTAAATTGCTCGGCAGCTTTATCAATATAGGTATGGGCCTCGTCGATATAACCATCCGCTGAAGCAGACCAGGCGCGGTTCAGATAACGCTCCCCCGCCGCGAAGTGACTCATCAAATCGGCATATCGTTGCAGATCATAGATATGAATAATGGACTCTCTTGCCTCGGCGAAATTGTCGAGATCCTTCACAAAGAGTTCGTCGATCTTTTTGTGGAGATCGTAGACACTCATTGTCCCCTTCTCTCTGCCAAATGCTTCCATGTTTGTGACGAGACTGTGGATACTTTTGTCAACAACATCGATATCGTTCGAGAGTTTATCTTCCCCCTTGGCATGCTTGTGCGTTGCGACGCGCACAAGGGCAACACCTATAATGCCCACAACAACAAAGAGCCCAAAGGTGAACCAATTAATAACGACCTTGTCGATTGAAGCAATAACAACCGCACCGACAAAACCTATTGCAATCAACAAATATCCCAAGAATTTCATCTAACCCTCCTTGTCCGCCTACATAAAATATTTAACCGATGGCGGACTTAACCCATCGCGCCTGCGATGACGTTGTACATAGCATAACCCACACCCACTAGGGCCTCACCCACAATCAGACCAGCGGCAAATGGAATTCCAACATTATGGCTGAATCCCTGTCCTCCTTTTTTCCAGTCGACAAGAATACGAATCAAAAGACCAATCGAATAGGTCAGGACAATACTAAATGGGAGATAAAATCCGAGGCCCACCAAAACGCCCAGACCACCCATTCCGCTGGAACTGAGAAGTGCACCGAGAACACCACCGGCGATATATTTTGCCACCGGCACATTACCACCGAGGATACCACTAATCATACTGGCAAGTGCTTGACCTTGCGGCGCCGGCAATTTCTCTGAACCGAGACCATAGGCCTCGTGCAGGACAAAAATCAGAACCATAATCAGAATCGGGCCCAACCACGTTGCCAAAAATTGTCCCACCTGCTGTTTATATGGAGATGCACCGACCAAGTAACCCACCTTAAGATCCTGCATCATATCGCCGGCCTGGCAAAGGGCAATGCAGACGGCCGCCCCAACCATAATTGACGATATAATGGCGGCAGAGTCACCCATCCCACTGGCAACCAAAACCAGAATGGTGACTGCAATCAGTGTCATTCCGGAAAGCGGCGACCAACTGGTCCGCCCTAAACACTCGGAGACAATGACGCTGGCCACCCAGACCCAGACCGTCCCAAGAACCGCCATGATAATGCCACGAAGAAGACTCATCTCAACAACCGACTTGTAGGCAATAATCGTAAGAACCACAAAGGCAACGCCGATCGCGATATAGAGAAGCTTGATCGGCATTTCATCTTTTGTAATTGATTTCTTTGTCTTCGTCGCCGTGTGCATACTGACGATCGCACTTCTGATGAGTGGGACCGCAAAGACAATGCCGGTCAAGGCACCACCAATCAACATACCGATACCGAGTGGACGATAGAGCATCAGCCT
>CAYWXY010000002.1:12199-21703 GCA_964462555.1 uncultured Pseudomonadota bacterium
AAAAATGATGGCATACTTTTACCGGTCTCCGCTAACACCTCTGGCGAGGGAAGAAGGCCGAGACCAGAGAGAATTGGAGAGACGAGCCAGTAACAGACAAAACCACCGATAACAAATGTCAGCCCTCCCTTGCCTGAAATATAACCGACCGCTACCGTCATGATTGAAATATAAAAGACAACGTTGGAATACGACGGCAACCCCAGCAGATTCCCGACATGATAATCTTCAAAACCATAATGTTGGGTTACAAAATGAATAATACCGCTCAGACCAATACCGGACGCCAAGAGAATTGCCTTCTTAACACCGGCACCGGGTGACTTTAGAATCGTTGCAACGGCCACCGCTTCTGGAAAGACCAGTCGATTGTAATCAATCATCTGTTTGCGGAGGGGGATGATAAAGGCGATACCCAAAATACCACCGGCAATACAAGAGATCACCATGAGATAGGGATCAAAGTTTGTTTGATTTAAAATGAAGAGTGCGGGAATCGAAAACATCATGCCGGACGAGGCACCGTTCACGGCACTGGCAATCGTCTGGTTGATATTGTTCTCAACAATACTGGTCCGCCGCATGATTCCCCGTAAAATTCCAAAACCAAGAATCGCCGCAAGATCCGATCCGCGAATTCCAAAACCCAAGATCAGGGCAGCGTAACCCACACTGAGTGTAATAATTGCACCAAGAAAATAACCGACAATGACCGCCGTCCAGGTTAGTTCTGGATAAGCTCCCCGTCGTACAATCCGACCATCGCTACACCGTTCAATATTCCCCATTTGACCTCCCATTTGATTGGTCCGAGACTCCTATCATAACGATGCATGAAAGACAAATGCGAGTTTATGGATTTTTTCGCCCGTCATTGCGAGGAATCCGCCAGAGGCGGACGACGAAACAATCCAGTGAGCCATTTCGTAGGATGTATACACTAGATTGCGTCGCTACGCTCGCAATGACAGGAGAGAACCCTGAAACTATAAATTCGTCGCAGTCCAGTCGCGGATTTGATCGCGGATGCGGCGGTAGATTTCGATACGCTCCTCCTCTGTCTTCGCCAGATTACCGAGCGTCAGCGGGTCGTCGAATGGAACGTGAATTTTTTTGGTTTCCATTGGAAATGTGGGACAACGTTGGTCGGCATGTGAACAGAGCGTCACGACCAGGTCAAATGATTCATCCATTACAGCTTGGATTGTTTTAGAGTGTTGTTCGGCGATATCAACACCCTCTTCGGCCATCACCCCAATCACGTAAGGGTTCATTCCACTGGCAATGACGCCGGCCGAATAGGGCTCAATCGTATCACCAAAGAGGTGTCTGGCCCATCCTTCGGCCATTTGTGACCGGCAGGAGTTGCCGGTGCAGATAAAGAGGACCTTTCGTCTTTTTTTTGGATAAACCATTTTGACTCTACTCTACATCGGTTGAGGTAACGACGCTCGTATCGTCATACGGTTTCGGCTTCGCTCCCACCTAACCGACTAACGATAAACGAAACGAGCATCTTAACCGTTACCGATGGACGATACTAAAATGGCCACCCGAAGGTGGCCATCTGTAATATCTTTGTCATATTGCTAGGATTTGGGTACGTAGCGCATCGGGTCAACCGGAACACCATCGACCTCAACCTGATAATGGAGGTGATAACCGGTAGCCAGGCCGGTCCGACCAACGCTTCCTATAATCTCACCACGCTTCACGCGATCACCCTCTTTAACATAATTAGCAGCATTGTGGCCGTAGACCGTAACAACGCCATAACCGTGATCGACCATCATCGTCTTGCCCATGCCACGCTTATAACCCGAAAATGTTACGATGCCATCGCCGGGTGCCAAAATCGGGGTTCCGGGTGTTGCAGCAACATCGATCCCCTTATGAAACCGCGTGCCACCACGAATGGGACGACGACGTGGGCCAAAGTCAGATGTGATCCAACCCCTGGTTGGCCAAATCGAGGGCATCGATGTCCAATAGGTCATCCGATCTTGATGAAGCTCGTAGACCGTATGAAGACGCTCATCCACACTCTCAATAGCCTCTCCCACACCCTCCAGGGTATTGGAAAGGTCGGTGAAGGCCAGCTTGTTTTCATCCGTATTGAATTTAAGTGAATCAAACTCACGAACCGCCGCTGGATCAATCAGATCGCTCTCGGCCAGAGGACCAATGCCCTTCTGCATCTGATCGGAGCTCACATTCATGGAGAGTTCAAGGCGATTGGCAAAACGTTCGGTCCGCTGAACCGTCTGCTCTAACGTTGCCAACTTGGTCATCATCTCGAAACGTTCCTGCTCAAATGATGCATTCTGGATACGAATATCTTCGGTGGCAATATAGGCATCCCGATAATAGGCAAAACCCCAAATGCTTCCCGTCAAAACAAAAACAATCGTCAGACAGGTAGCTAGGGCCGCTTCAAGCTTCCGCCGGGAAAACTCCCAGCGCCATACCTTTGCGCGGCTGTCGGGAATAACGATAATGCTATATTTTTTTACTCGTTGGCGTTTCACTTTTTTCGTCATAAGTTGTTCTTTCTTGGGAAATTTAAGGCGTATCGGTTCTATCTAATTAACATTTGATGCCGCACCTTGTCAAGAATAGGATCTTTAGAAATTAGATGCCGATCGTCGACTCATCTTCCAAATCTTCGAAATCTTCGATCTCGCCAACATCGGTGATGCGGTTTAGGATCAGGGTAATATTGTCATCTCCGCCACGGGCATTGGCCATGTCGACCAAGACGTGGCAAGACTCTTCAAGGGTGTTTTCATTAATGATTTCAAGTAGTTCGTTGTCATCGACCATATTGGTCAGGCCATCTGAGCAGAGCATATAGATGTCCCCTTCGCGGGGGATCTTGACAACGACATCGATTTCGACCTCTTCCTGGAAGCCAACCGAGCGAGTAATGATATTTCTGAGTTTGTGACCCTTGGCGGCATATTCGCTGATGACCCCAGCACGGAGCTGCTCGCCAACCAGCGAATGGTCCTCAGTCAACTGGGTAATCTGGCCATCACGAATGAGATAGCCCCGAGAATCGCCCACATTGGCGATAAAGACCCGATCGTTTCGGACCAGAAGGACCACGGAGGTTGTCCCCATCCCCTTCAAGGAGCTCTCTTTCTTGGCCTCATCGTAGATATTGTTGCTGGCCATCTGAATCGCATACTTCAGCTGGGATATATAATCGTCCGGCTTGATGTCATTATCTTCAAGAATGGAGGTCTCATCGTTCCGGTGGATCTCGTCGACGATCTCCTCTACTGTTTTGACGGCTAGCTGACTGGCAAATTCGCCACCCACGTGACCACCCATTCCATCGGCGACGATAAAAAGACCGATACCGGCATTGATCAGGTAACTATCTTCATTTTTTTCACGGCGCATGCCGACATCTGATAGACCAAAGGCTTCAATATCCATTATTGCTCCAAGTTGCATAAATCGTATGAAAAGTCCTATATTTCTACCCAATTGCCTCGGAATTGTAAATTGAATTTTGAAAACGCCTAATTAAGGTGGCTATGCCACGTGTGAGCTAGCGACAAGACAGGGCATAGCATTATTATACTATCGCGCCGTTTCCTTCAGCCATTTAGGCTGAAGTTTGCCGGCTTGATTGACCGCTGACTTGGAGTTCGCTGATCAAAATCGTGGGGGACCCAGCACTCGCAACAAACCGAAGGTCATTACCAACCTCCACCACATTTTTAAAGAGGTCGTGTAGGCTCCCTGCAATGGCGACCCCCTTTACCGAATGGGCCTCTTCTCCCTTTTCGACCCACAATCCCTCCGCCCCGACTGAAAATTCACCTGTGATCGGATTGATCGTATGGGCCCCAATAACATCGGTCACAAAGAAACCACTTCCCATTTTCTTAAAGAGTTCCTGGCGTGTTGTCTTCGAGGGTTCGATATAGAGGTTTTGAATCCCGATTTCAGGAAGATCCTTTATCGAATCCCGCACCGCTGAACCGGTGGATGACACTTCAAGCTTCTTCCCCCAATAGGTATCGGTCAACCAGTTTGAGACGACGCCATCTTTGACTAGGAAGGTCTTTTGGGTTGGCCATCCTTCGGCATCAAATGTCATCGATCCGTACCCTTTCTCGCGAAGCCCATCGTTGATGATACAAAGCTTCTTTGAATAGAGTTCTTCGCCGAGCTTATCAATCAGAGGGGATTTCTTTTTACAAATATTATCACCGAAAAAACCCTTGCTTAAAATTTTGAGCAACTGACATGCAACGGTGGGATGAAAACAGATTGGCGACCGTCGTGACGTAATTGGTTTGGCTCCGAGCAACCGCGTGGCCGACCTTGCCGCTCGTTCACCGATGGCACCTGCATCAAAGCCCTCCAACGTGTGTGAAAAACCATAATCCCATCCCCACTGAGAATCGCCACCCTCCTCGGCAACCGCCATAACCTCACCACCGACAAGCGAATTGGTCAGACTCAGATCGACTCCCTCGGAATTGATGAGGCGTGTCCTGAGAATACTCTCCTCATAGATGGCCTTTCTAACCTTCTTGATTCGTGAATCAACAGAAAGGGCCCCCTTTTCCAGTTGAAGGGCCTGTGCTGTTTTGTCGGCAATTGGAACCCCAGCAAGTTTCTTGTCAAAATGGCACCAGTCCAGCGAAGAAATCTTTTGTGGGGGGACAAACGCAAGCCCTGGATCCACATCCACCTCCCCGCTTGCGGCGAGGGCGTTGTCGACTGAGCGTTCCAGAATTGTCCTGTCAGCAGATGTAGCATATGCAAAACCGAGACGCTGATTATTTAGGATACGGATGGCGACACCCCATTCGGTCGCCTCTTCAAATGACTCAATAGCACCTGCCCTGGCATCGGCCAGGAGGTGGTCTCGTTCCATTACAAAAACTTCGAAACCATCACACTTTTTTCCCTTGAGATATTTTTCAAGTACGAGAATTCCCTTTTCGTTCATGACTTACGCCCTCTCTCTAGCATCTCCTTTGCATGACTTAGCGTTGTCTTCGTGATTTTCGCTCCACCCAACATTCGGGCCAGCTCCTCGACGCGCCCCGTATCATTTAATGAGTGGAACCGCGTCACGGTTCGATCCTTGACAGGCTCTTTAGAGACTTGAATATGATGATCACCAAACGATGCAACTTGTGGCAGATGCGTAATACAGATGACCTGTCTGTTCTTCGACATCTCTCCCAGTTTTTGGCCGACCATCTCTGCAACGGCGCCCCCAATTCCAACATCGACTTCGTCAAAGACCTCAAGGGCCGTCTCTAAGATCATGTCCGAAAAGACTCGCTTGATCGCGAGCATGATCCGTGAAAGCTCGCCACCAGAAGCAATACGCGCCAGAGGTCTCAAGGGTTCGCCCGGATTGGGTGACAATTGAAAATCAAAAAGATCGATTCCTTTTTCCGTGGCATTATCAATATCGATTGTTTGATGTCCCGGCGCAAAGGTTGTCTTCTTTAACCCCAGCGATTCCAGTTCCTGTTGAATCAAGAGGACCATCTTCTTCGCAGCGGCCACTCGTTTCTTTGAAAGCTGTTTTGCTAGAGTGGCCAACTTCGATCGTTCATCGCGCAGCTCGCTGTTCAGTCGCTCGATTTCAACATCGGAATTATCTATTAGCTCCAGTCGTTCCTTAAATTCCGCACACTTTTGCAAAATATCTGGAACGGTATCACCATATTTTTTCTTGAGACGCCGAACCTCAAAGAGACGCGCCTCAACAACCTCAAGACGTTCCGGATCAATGTCGATCGACTGAAGATATCCGCTAACCGAGCGAGCGAGCTCTGATGCGGCTACTGTTGCTTCATCGGAGAGCGATGTCCATTCGCCAATCTTTGAATCGACAGTAGCGGCCTCCTTCAACCACTCGCCCACCTTCTCTAATGTCTGAACAATTGGTGTTGCCGATGATGAAAGTGAAGCATCGACAGCCGACATTGTCTCAGTTAATTTGGCCGCATGTTTGGCCATGTTGCGTTCCCGAAACAACTCTTCCTCTTCATTTTCTTTAAGGGCCGCGGCTTCAATTTCCCGGATTTGATATGAAAGAAAATCACGCTGCTCAGAGGCCGAGAGTGCTAGGGCCTCCATCTCTTTTAGCTGATGATGGATCTGCTGACACCTTGAAAAAACTGTTTTGTATTCTTCCAGGTTCTTATTCGTTCCACCAAATTGATCAACCAAATGGAGATGGGTTTCCTGATTTAGGAGACGTTGATGCTCATGCTGAGATGAAATCTCAAGAAGGTAGGAGCTCACGCTCTTCAGATCAGCGATGGTGATTGGCGTATTGTTCAGATAGGCCCTGCTCCGACCGTTTTCACTGACGATCCGTTTGATAACAACGGTCTCCTCGAGATGATATCCCTTTTCCTCGCATCTTTGAACAAAAGAGGCAGGCAATGATTTACCGTCGAAGAACGCAACAACAGTTGCTTCGATTGAACCGGCACGCACGACATCTGACGCGACGCGATCTCCAACAACAAGGCTTAAAGCCTCGACCATGATCGATTTGCCGGCACCGGTCTCACCGGTCAGAACATTGAGTCCCGGCCCAAATGGGATGACCAGATCATCGATAATCGCGAAATTGGAAATGTGGAGTTCGGTCAACATGATATCATCACGCTACTTTATAAAAACGAGGCCTTCATCCTTTGTTCCATTGAAGACGACCTCCGCAAAATGGCCCTTTGCAACACTTGGCACATGGACAACATAAACTAGTTTTTCATATTTTTGATAGTATTCATTACCGAGCAGATCGCACAGGGCGTTCTTTTTCTTGAGAAAATTGAGGTTTAAAATTACGCCCTCTTCGTCCGGATAGAGTGGTGTGTAAACGATTCTATCTTCGATCAAATCCTGAAAGAAGTGCGTCCCATACGACACTTCCGGAAGATACTCGGCCTCTTTGATCGATATCTCTACTAACATCTTTGTGTTAGAAATTTCCGCATATTTGATCGAAACACCCAGTTCCGGATTGACCGAACCCCATCTCCCCGGCCCCATCAAAATAAACTGTTTGCCCTCGAGGATCTGATTGACCTTCCCGATAACACGTGCCACGGCAAACCGATCGTTGGCCGGCCAGTTTTTATATTCTCCCGGATCGACATAGACGATATATTCAATCTTTTTCAGACGTGCCGTCGGCACCTGCCGGGTTGCCCTAAAAATCTTTTTGCTCGGCGCTACTTTTGGAATCGGTTTGGGTTTTAGCTCTTCACGCTGAGAGAGCGGACGACATTGCACAAGATAAAAATGTGCCTCTTCGGGATCCTCATCGACCCTGATCGCAAACTCGATATCAACTGGACAATCAAAGGCTGTCTCCAACTCCTTAAAGACCCAATTCATCGTCTTCGGCAGGTCAAGACCGAGCCATGGGCTCGACAAGACACCATCAAATGTGAGGACCGGCTTATGTGCCTTATCCCAAAGATTTGTCGATGGAATATAGAGATAATTTTCATCCTTAAGGGAATAGAGTCGCTGTGCTCGAGGATAACAATCGAAACCATCCTTGACCAGCTCCTTCATATCAACCTGTTTGAGTGCATTATGTTTGAGATCTAAGACATCGACTACTCTCTGTGAAAATTTCGTGATCGATCTTGCCTCAGTTCCCTCCGGACGTGCCATCGGCTTCCCGGGCGAAAAGATGCGCGCATATCCACGACCAACCGCGCGCGTTCCCAGACCAAAGACCAGGCGAACGATACCATTTTCCCTTTTGATATCCTTGTTCCACCGATAACCACTTCGAGAGAAGCCAACACCGGCCATCAGCGGCAAAAAGAGACCTTTGTACTCGCGGCCAACCGCCTGTTGGAGCATAATGGCCATCTGTTCGTTGTCCTCGAGCATCCCATGCTTGTTTCGATATTGAAGAGCACTTGGATTATATGTCGAGGCATAGACCTCTTTCATGGCACGAAGAAGCATCTCCAGGCGTTCGTCGAGCGTGCCTTTATTACTGATAAATATCGTTTCGTACTTTCCGGCAAAGGAAGTCCCCGGCTGATCTTCGAGCATCGACGACGAACGAACGGCTAATGGATAATCGAGTTCCTCCAGGACGTGCCTTAGAGCGTCCCGAATCGGCTCTGAAAATTTTCCATAGAGAAAGTGGCCGCGGAGGACTTCATATGCGGTTTCTTCTTTCCACTTTTGCTGTTGAATAAGTGGACCCAAGTTGTTTTCACGAACGAAGGAATTAAAAACATCGGCGGTAATGCAAACCGTCCGGGGAAAACGCATTGCAGCGGCACATTCCGGAACCGACTTTCGAACATCATCTCGCTCAAGATAGTTTTTTGCCTTAAAATAACCGGAGGCCTTCCCCCCGATCATCCCCGAACCAATTATGATAGCTTCATGCATATCGACGTTTTATACGAATCCCCTAAATAATCAATACCTATAAAAAAAGGGGCAGGATCCGAGATCCTACCCCTTAACTATCAACTAACAACTTCCGCACTACGTACTAAACTACACCCAGCCCCGGATCTTCATAACCTCTGCAACTCTCTGAACAGAGACAAGATAGGCTGCCAGTCTCATATGAACGTTGCGATCCTTATACATATTGTAGACATCGTGGAAGGCCTTCGTCATCTTATGGTCGAGTTTACTATGGACTTCTTCAATTTCCCAATAGTGGTTATAGGTATTTTGAACCATCTCAAAGTAAGAGACCGTCACACCACCGGCATTACAGAGAAAATCCGGAATGACAAACTTACCGTTCTTGTGGAGGATCTCATCGGCTTCAGGTGTCGTTGGGCCGTTGGCCAGCTCCGCGATGATCTTCGCCTTAATGCTGTTTGCGTTCTTGGCGGTAATCACGTTCTCGAGAGCTGATGGAAACATGACATCAACGTCAAGCTCGAGAAGGTCTTCATTTGAAATTGGTTTCGTTCCTGGAAAACCTTCGACCTTGCCGGTTTCGAGTTTGTATTTCACAGCTTCGTGGGGATCAATGCCGTCGGGGTTATAGACACCACCGCGGGAATCACTGATAGCCACTAACTTATTTGATCCAAGAATCTCTTTCATCAATGTAGCACCGAATTGACCGGCGTTACCAAAACCCTGAACAGCATACGTTGCTTTCGAGGCATCAAGATTCAGCGCATTGGCCGCTTCTCTTATACAATAGATACCGCCGCGCGCCGTTGCATCACCACGACCAAGCGATCCACCGATCGGAATCGGCTTTCCAGTAATAACGCCTGGCTCATTGTGACCCTTCATGGCCGAATACTCATCCATCATCCAACTCATGATCTGTGGGTTAGTGTAAACATCCGGAGCCGGCACATCTTTTTCAAGACCGATAATCCGACCAACCTGACGAATGTATCCGCGGGAAAGTCTTTCGAGCTCACCCTGCGACATATCTTTTGGATTGCAAATGATACCGCCTTTTCCGCCACCTAATGGAATATCGACGACAGC
>CAYWXY010000002.1:21713-54637 GCA_964462555.1 uncultured Pseudomonadota bacterium
CCATGCGGCTAGTGCACGAACGGTGTCGATCGTCTCATCGGGGTGAAAGCGGAGGCCACCTTTGGTTGGGCCGCGAGCATCGTTGTATTGAACACGAAAGCCTTTGAAAACCTTGACCGTTCCGTTGTCCATCCGGACCGGAATCGAAACGTGAAGTTCTCTCATCGGTTCACGCAACATTTGATGGGTCCCCTCATCGAGACCGAGCATCTTCGCAGCTTCATCAAGTTGAGTTTGTGCGATGGCAAATGGATTGAGTGTTTCTGCACTCATTTTTTCCTCCTTGGTTCCCGTATCGTCCACTATTGACGCCCTATTGCCTCAATAAAAACGATGACTGGGCGAAACACCGCGTTGATATCAGCTCTGGGGTAATTGTCAAGGATAGCGGGAAAAAGCGTAGGGCTCTGGATCTATTGCTCTTTTTCAGTGATATCATGAAGGCGTTGACCGCCGTTAATGTTCGCTTCAAAGTGACGATCTGTCAACTGACCGATGGTTTCGAGGATCGTGGGTAGTGCCGGAATATGATCACCCCACTGCATATTCAGCCGGGCAACATATTCCTCCCTGGCTACCGGATCTAGACCCACAATAAAATCGAGAACCGTAACCGCTTTGGTTGCCGCCCTTTTTAGCTGAGCATTCCATGATTTCAGTTTTGTAGGTGTTGGGTCTCCATGACGAACGACGTAGTCGTGTGACATGATAGTGGTCGCGGCCTGTGTAAGATTGCCGATCACCTTGATGACAAGATTGGAGCCACTATTATTTTCAACGGACATCAACTCATTGGTTACCTCTGGCTTCGGGATATGTTTGAAGTCGGGCTTATTATGAAGCCAGGCATCTTCCCAAGGGAGAATCAACGCTATTCCGTGACGATCATAGGATTCTTGCGTGAGACCGATGTCGCTGAATCGAATCAGCTGTTTCACATCCCCTTCAAAGAGGATTGGGGGGTAATCACTATTCGTACTAAGACTAACAACCATGTAGGTTTTGTCTCTGTACACCACCTTACGAACAGAGTAAGGAACGGTTCGCTTGGCGCCATTTTGAAGACCGACCGGTGTCATCTCGACGGTACGAAGACTCCCTTCATGACCCTGCCACCCTTTTGATTGAGCTGCCTCTCTCATAACTTGGAGCGGTACAAAGAGACGACCGATGATTTTACCCTTACCCGTCGTGATATCGGGATAGATAAAGAAACCCTCGTTGTTTTCGATTATTTTTCCCCTGTGTCGCCGTATCATATCGGCCCACGCGGTCTTCTTATGCACCTTTATGTAAAAGGTTTCATTGATTGTTCCTTTACGTTGAGACGTGATTGACTCACGTGTTCCAACATCGGCATAAAACACATCACCGATCGAGGGCGTTGAACTGAATCCATAAGGATGAACTTGCATGACTCGCTCACCCCGGATCAATGTTGACTTGGGACCACCCCGCCAAACATAGAAATAACCGCTCCATTTTGTGACGACATATTCGACCAACGGATCTTTGGCATAGAGTTCCAACGCAAAATTATAGGCAACCTCTCGACTCAGGAAACGCCCTACTTGAATCCTTTCAAACGCATCTCGCATCCTGGTTATCATCGTCCAAACGATACCCTGAGCCGGGATTTTTCCCTCCTTCATCCAGGGTATCAAGACATTATCGATCAACCAGAACGTGATATTCCGATTATTATTGGCAATAGCCTTAGCAACCTGTTGGCCCAAGAAATAAAAACCGCGAAACAATTGGAGTCTTTGAAGTGAAGGACTCCGTGAACCTAGAAAATAGTCAAGGGCATGGAAGAAGAGCTCTCTGGTTGGAGGACCGATCAACCCTTTTGACAGCGGACCCAATTCCAGTGTCTGAAGAAAATTCCTCACAAAACCTGTAACATCACCTTCGTGTTGATTTCTTACATATGCATCCAGACGAACACGTTTACCCGCCGTCAACATTGCACGCCAAAGTCGGAACAATTCCTGTAATTCAGAAACCGATCTCTCTGGTTTCTTTTCAACGACGGCACTCCCTTCTGCATCAGAGACAGCAAAGACAACGTGGGTAAGATCATGCTTTATTCTTTCCCTCTGTTCGGCCAATACCTCAGGAAGGATCTTGATAAGTGCACGCAAGCTCTGCAGCTGTGACTCGCTAAAAGAAGAGCCCGGAACTGCGAGCCCTCCGATGCCCAGGACTCGACCGATATGTGGCGTCCCGATAACGGGGTAATCAACAAGAAATGATAGGAGTTGTCTCTTCTCAATCGCAGAGAGGCCGGGATCAACTGCACCCTGAGCAACGATTTCTTCACCTAACATTCTATGGAAATTTTGAATTCCGAGATTTAAATTTCCATGCTCTCCTCTTCGAATATTGGCAGCTGCCCTTTCAAAATGTTTTTCGTCAAGTGGGGCCCCTTCCCCAAGGGCCTTCCTCCACGAGAGACGCCTCGGGCCCTCATCATTATTATAGACAAGTTCGAAATCTTTTGTGCTGGCTAGTGCAATCTTAACAACGGTTCCGCTCCAGAGAAGCATGTGAAGAACGGCGGCACTCATTGGAACCATCTGACGCCACGGAAGGGGTTCTTCGATCATGGATTGCAATGCGCTGACCAATGTGGGATCGAGCTCTGGGATCGATGTAATCGCGTTCTTGGTTGGATTTGAAGAACCGTGTTTCCACATTCCGGGAATGGTGGAACCACCCTCAGGGGATAACGGAGCCATCATTTGACCATCAAGGACTCCAAGATAGCCATCGACAACCGTATCGGCCGACTCCTCTGGAAGTACTTCGACTGGAAGTGTCTCGAGTGGCAACAGGTTACCTGGCAGGAGATCCGAAAGGAGACTTCCCGGCAAAACCACATCCCGGACAAAGGGGGACATGTCGAGATCCTGGACCAGGGGTCTCAATCGTACGCCATCAAATTTCGGAAGCGGAAACGCCTTTACGCGCACCGCCATTGGATTGCCCGCTGCCAATTTTTCCTCCAACGAATAAATTATCTCTTTCTAAACACGCCTACATCTCCCACGGCGTCAAATCCGAGCTGACCGCTGATGAACAAATAATCCGACTTACTTACCCTTCTACTGAACAGAGTTTCCCAATCTCTACTGTTGCTATAATAGTTGAAAAATGGGGAACCATCTTCATCATCAATACGATATTTTTCGGTGTCGTCTGTTTGTAACACCAAAAGGCCATCTTCTCTTAGATTCCTGGCTAAAAACCTCGGGCTGTGCCCCAATCCCAAAGGGGAGGGATGAGGCCATATTATGATATCGTATTTTTCATCTCCACTCTTCTCCGTAAATGGCAAAAAGACTAGTCGCCCCTCTTTTTCTGCTACAGACATCTTTTCTGATTCCTCAGGGCGGTATCTCTCGACAAAACGCCTCAAATAACTCTGAATTTCTTCGCTCTCAATTGACACAACCCTAAGATTCACCCCATCAATCTCCGAATCTAGCTGTAGCAACATTTCAATTGAATATGGATCAAATTGACCGTGTCCCGCTACACTAACGACCAAGTCTTTTTTACCTTTGGCCATCTGGGAGAAAAGCAACGCCTCCAACATTCGTTTAAGTCTTCTAAAATTTCCTATCGGTTCAGTGCGAAAACTAGAAACCAGACCTATCTCCATACTTTCCGTCGTTGACCATATTTCGCTTAACTGCGACCCCAAATTTCTTGCTGATAAATCGGGGGGAAACCCCTCAACTCCATCCAGAACACCACCTAGCATAAGCATTCTCGGCAATTTAATATCTAATTCTCCCTCTTCTGCATTTACACGATAGACCAGATCAAAAATAGAGTTCGCAGCGTCTGAAATCCTCACGACCAGACCACTGAACGGAAGAAGAGTATGAAGAACGACGGCACCGACCGGCAACATGTCTTGTAATGGCAACGACCCATCAAACATCTTCCGAAATGAGCCCACGAATGTAAAATCCAGATCTTTGAGGAATGTAATGGCCTGTTGGGTTGCTTCGGGCGAACCACGCCTCCACATTCCGGAAGCTGAAAAACCATCCTCAGGGGAAAGTAGTAGTGTCGTCCCCCCACTCAAAACCTCAAGATAATCGTTGACTACAAATTCGCCCGAAAAAGGTACAATCGGCAATGCCGTGTCTGGCATGAAATCGGGAAGAGGAGCCTCTGGGAGGACCAAGTGTTGGGCAAACGATGACACCTTGGCACCCACCAGGTCCTGGACCTGGGGTGTCAATAAAACGCCGCTATTCTTTGGAAGCGGAAACGCCTTTACGCGCACCGCCTTTGGTTTACCTATTACCAATTGTGCCTCCATGCCCTAATATAGTCGTCATCCTCTGACGACTTATTGTCATCCTCCGACGACTTATTGTCATCCTCCGACGACTTATTGTCATCCTCCGACTTTCAGCCAGAGGCTGATCCGCCTTTGGCGGAGATCGGAGGATCCACAATTGCACTTAATCGTGGATTCTCCGGTTAAACCGGAGAATGACGCGTCTCAAATAGACCGCTCCACTAGTATATGGTCCTCGGCAGGGCAAGAGAAAAGTTGCGTGAAAAATTATGAGTTATTTCAATAGGTTAAATGGAAGTCGATGATATGGGGGACCATTTCGGGATCGAGCGTTGACCAGCATTTGAGTGTTTTAAACCCTTCAACAACACAAGCCGAATGAAAACCAGATGCAATCGCTGTAACATAAGAGATGAATGTATCGTCATTAATCCATTTATTGGGGTTATCCACGACCTCACTAAAAAGTGCACCATTTGTGTCAAACGCGAGAGCAGTCCCACCTGAAAAGGCAATCGATTCCAAACATGAACTATCGTACCAAGTCTTAAAAGTGCCACTATCCTCATCGTACACCACAAGTGCTCCATCACTATTTAAGAGATAGATCCCATCATCAATGACCTCAATTTCAACATGGAAGTCAGCATCCTTATTACTTGACCCCTTATAAATTTTTTTCACCTTCGCCTTACTTCCGTCGTTGATCCATCGATAGATTGAACCATCTATCCTGAGGAGAAAACCCACTTCATCCTTAACGGTGATATCCCTGACATCACTCATGATATGTATCGACTTAACGTCAATCCCTTCTGGACTCTCCATCCAACAAATAAGCTCATTATCAATTGTGATAACACACGTTTGATTGTTTATAGTATCACTCTGCTTCGATGTAAAAACGCGGTCAGCGTTTTTGATGTCGCCAACTGGCTGAGGGTGGATTTCACCCTTACCCCAGGCATAAAACTCATTATCAATCGATACGGCATACGCATAATTTATTCCGGTCGCCACAGATTGAATCTTCTCGAGTAAATCTACAGCAACAAGCTCTTTTGTCTCTCCATACTTCCAATTTCCTAACTGCCCCTCTTTATTATTCCCCCAACACCGGAGAGATCCATTGTTTAAGATAACACAACCAAAACCACGACCGACCTCAATCTGATCAAAATTTAGTTTCTTATCATACTTTGTCGCTACATATTCCGTCTTGTCTTCATCTTCTCCCTCTTTCTTTTTATTATCATTACCGTTCTCGATTGCTGAAAGCGACAGCTCGGCATCAACGATCATTCCATTTGGCCCCACTGTTCCCTCGATAGTCACGGTCGAACCGTCTGAAAAGGTAACTGTTATGGTGAAATTTCCTTCGGAATCCAAAATTATCTCAACCTTAACCTTTTCAACCTGTTTACCATCTTCATCAAATTTCAGGACGTAGGCATCTCCTTTGTCATCGACGCTCAACATGATCATGGCACCACTGGCCTCTTGCTGGACAACGAGTGTCTGTTCTTCGATCGGTTCTGGATTCGTCGTCTGAACCGCAGGGCTCGAACCACATCCAGCAACAACAAGCAGGGATGCAATCAACAATATAAAACTCTTGAGGTGTTTCATCACTTCTCCTTCGTCAACTTAAAAAGTTGTATGTTTACGTTGACGACCTCGGACCGATTACCCTCGAGGGACTCAATATAATCCCTCAGTTCATCACCTATTTCTTCTACCCTTTTTTTGACCCCATCAAAATGCTCAGGCGGCAATGCCACCGTAAGCGTTTGGAACTCTCTCTCCTTCACGCCATCGCGCTTCAGCGACTCAAAACCATTCTTCATCATCTGTGACTGATATTTAACGACCGCAAGACTGGCAACTTCATCGGGTGTCTTAAGAATTGAATCCACACGTTCTAACTGCCCATCGTTGCCACGGACTAGAAGCCCCAACTCCTCAAGTTCCTCAAGGGCCTTCTTTGCCTGACGCGCCGCAATCTCTGGCTTAAGTTTTTTTGCAATCCATGCCGGATCTTCCTGAAAATCGTCGGAGCGGACCAGCTCCAAAATAACGGCATAGTACCAGTGATTAAAAATCTTATAGAGCTGTTCCCCTAAAACATGTCCCTCTTTTGGCGGCTTACACTCTAGGAGATCCCTGTAAAAGGCATCCTTGTCTTCGTGCGTCTTGGCCTGGTTAAACGAAACAAGTGTCTCAAAATAGCTGGCCTCTTTTTCGGAAAGACCGAGACCACGACAGACCTTATATATTGTTTTTTTACTCAGGTTGGCCTTTCCATCGAGAATCATCTTCATATGACCCGACGATTTAAGACCTGCTTTTTGATTGAAGTAACGATATGAAAAGGCCGGATTGGTTACTCTGAGGTAATCAAACCGATCTTTCAGGAATTCCCGGTAGTCGAGATAATGAAATAGGATGTTCAATTTCTCATTGGCCATATTTCATTATCGGCTGAAAGTGTTCAAAAGTTGTGAATTATTGTGAAAATTTTAGAACATTGTAACACCCCGATATCACGGAATAACCTAGCTATTTGTGTAATTTATTGAACATTTTAGATGATTTATTTTTGAACACTCCTGTTCAAAATTTTGCGAGGGTATTATTTGATGAGCTTTTTCACTTCAGGATCGACCACTTAAGCCGCCTTTCTCTGAAGATCGATCCAGTCACTCAGTCGCCCAGACAAAAATTGCCAATTCCTTGAAATATCCCTCATAAAATCATCGTCGGCGCGATTCAAATTCACGATATCAACGAAAAATGGCTCATCCTCCATATACTCATCCTTCATCATTACAATGTCTCGATATTTGCTATGCGGAAGTCCATCTTTAGCGTAGACACCAATATCCCAATCAGAATATTTCGAGGCACTCCCATTCGCTCTCGAACCAAAAAGGATAAATGCGCAGTCGGGAAAGTGAGCGTTAAGCTCATCGAGCAACGAGGCCACTGCCTCAAGGCCAATCTTTTGTGTTACTTTCTTTTGCTTGATCATATCAAATGGCTTGACGTTAAGAGCACTGAGAATCTTCTCGATGACCTCAGGAAAGACACCATTTCCAGAGAGATAATGATGGATCGAATTACGATGGACACCGATGGCATCTGCAAAATCACCTATAGAGCGATATCCCTTGGCCTTCAAAACCTCTAAAAAACGCTTTTTATCCAAAATATGCACATCTATATTGTATAACATACAATATTATTAGTCAATAAGCATATGGATGTCGGCGGCGGGGGCGGAGTGTGTGAGGGCGCCGATGGAGATATAGTCAACGCCGGAAAGGGCGTAGTCTTCGATATTATCGATCGTGATATTGCCGGAGACCTCGATTTTGCACTTCTTTCCAATCATTGTCACGGCCTTGGCGATCATTCTGGGTGAGAAATTATCGAGCATAATGATGTCGACCGATGCTTCAAGGGCCTCTTCGATCTCACCAAAGCCTTTCGTTTCGACTTCGATGAGATAACCTTCCCTTTGATGCTCTTTGACGAGTCTCACGGCCTCGGTAATTGAACCGGCGGCCTCGATATGATTATCCTTGATCATGTAGCGATCGTAGAGACCCATCCGATGGTTTTCACCATCACCCAATTTTACCGCCTCTTTTTCGAGTTCGCGGTAGCCGGGTTTGGTCTTTCGAGTATCGAGAATTTTAACACTTGTCGCCTTTATTGTCTGAACAAAGAGGTTTGTAAATGTGGCGATTCCGGAGAGATGTTGGAGAAAGTTGAGGGCAATTCGTTCACCCTTGAGGATCGACGTTACCGAACCCGAAACCTTTGCAATCAGACGACCCTCTTCAATGCGATCACCATCCTCGGTGACCGGCTCCCACTGAAGCGTTGGGTCGATTTTTTCGTAGACCTTTTCGGACGCAAGAAGTCCCGCCACAATAATGTCCTGTTTGGCGGCGATACGACCCGCGCCGATCTTATCCTTTGCGATAATGGCATCAGTCGTAATGTCACCCGCACCGATGTCCTCTTCGATAGCTAACTCAATTAATTTGTCGAGATTTGAATTCATTGATTCGTCTTTCGTTGGCGGTACCGAAGCTCGTATCGTCACGCGTTTTCGTCTGTCGTCTGCTATGTTACCGTCAAACGAAACCGAAACGAGCATCGTAACCGCAACCCTATGTCGACAATTTACCTAATGCCATTTTTAATTTATCTAGCTCTGCATTAGCTTCTGCTAACTTCGTTTTTTCCTTATTAACGATGTCTTCAGGTGCATTGCTGACGAATTTTTTATTTGAAAGCTTACCACTCAGTCGCGCCACATTACTTTCGATCTTGGTAATCTCTTTCGCCAGACGATCGACCTCTTCCTTAACATCGATCACACCCTCAAATGGCACGAAGACCTCAATCTCACCAGCTATTGCCGTGGCGCCATCTTCCGATGCCTCGAATGTCGATTCAATGGCCAAACTCGAAAGCTTCGCGAGCCTAAAATGATCGCGGTTATCTTCCAAGACCTTCAGGAGTGCTTTATTTTTCGTAATTAGTGTAGCGCTAATCTCTTTACTTGGCTTGATATTGTGTTCACCTCGAATATTTCGGAGGGCCTTAATCGCATCCATGACCGCCGACATCTCAGAGGCCTCCTTGTCAAACTTGATCTTTTTTGGCGGCTTTGGAAAATCGGCAAACATGATCGTATCATCTTTTTCATTCAACTTCTGCCAGATCTCCTCCGTAATAAATGGAGCATAGGGATGGAGAAGCTTGACAATATCTCTCAAAACATGAATCAAGACGGCCTGTGTGTTTTCCTTAAGTGCTGGACTCTTTGTGATCTGATTTTTGGAGAGTTCCAGATACCAGTCACAATATTCCCCCCAGACAAACTGATAAAGTGCACGGGCCGCCGTATCAAACTGGTAAATATCAAGCGAGCTATTTACAAGTTCGATGACATGGTCGAGACGGTTCAAGATCCATTTATCGGCCTGTGTGAGTGATTTCTCATCGATCTTAAGCTCTCCCTCGGAATCGAGATTCATCATGACGTAGCGCGAGGCGTTCCAGAGCTTGTTCATGAAGTTTCGGCCGATCTCAATGCGATCCTCACTAAAGAGAATATCTTGCCCCTTTGGTGCAATCAACATCAGGCCAAACCGAAGACCATCGGCGCCATACTTGGCAATCAGATCGAGTGGATTGGGTGAATTGCCGAGAGACTTGCTCATCTTGCGACCCTGGGAATCACGGATAATGCCGGTATAATAGACATTATCAAAGGGCTTCTTGCCCATAAATTCGTAACCGGCCATGATCATCCGGGCTACCCAGAAAAAGATAATATCGGGACCGGTGACCAAGTCGGTTGTGGGATAAAACTTTTTAAGAGTCGCTGTTTTTTCGGGCCACCCCATCGTTGCGAATGGCCAGAGCCAACTCGAAAACCAGGTATCCAAAACATCGGGATCTTGCTCGAAATCCGTTGCACCACATGCTGGACACTTCTCCGGCTTCTCAATACTGACTATCGGCTGACACTTCACTTCCCCACTTCCGCACTTCCCCACTTCCGCACTGTTCTTACAGTACCAGGCCGGAATTCGATGCCCCCACCAAAGCTGACGCGAAATGCACCAGTCGCGTATATTCTCCATCCAGTGCGAATAGACCTTCGTCCAACGCTCGGGCCAAAATTTGACCGTTTCACTTGTCACAGCCTTGAGTGACTCTTTGACCTTTGGGTATTTCAGGAACCACTGTTCGGAGAGCATGGGCTCAATCGGGACATCAGCGCGTTGCGAATAACCTACGTTATGCTTGTAGGGTTCAATCTTCTCTAAAAGATCTGCCTCTTCCAAATCTTTGATGACGGCCTCGCGGCATTCGTAGCGATCCAGATCTTCAAACTTTTCACCCGCGACGTCGGTCATCACACCATCAGAACCAATCACCACGGTCAACGGAAGATTATGCTTTGTTCCCATTTCATAATCGGCCGGGTCATGTGCCGGCGTCACCTTGACGGCACCAGTTCCAAATTCCATTTCAACAAGTTCGTCAGCAATAATTGGAATGAGTTTATTTTGGAGTGGAAGCAAAATCTTTTTACCAACGATATCCTTGTAACGATCATCCTTGGGATTAACGGCAACCGCCTCATCGCCGAGCATCGTCTCGGGGCGTGTCGTTGCAACAATCACACAATCTTTTGTTGGTTTTCCAGAATCATCCGCGATCGGATATTTCAGATGCCAGAGGTGACCGTCGACCTCCTTCATATCGACCTCTTCATCCGAAAGGGCCGTTCTGGAGATCGGACACCAGTTAACCATTTTGGTACCACGATAGATGAGACCCTTCTTATGAAGATCAACGAAGATCATTCGCACGCATTCGGCATATTTGGAATTTGGATCTGGATTTTTAGGATCCAGGCCATCCATAGTGAAAACCTCGCGATCCCAATCACACGAACAACCCAATTTCTTGAGCTGCTGAATGATAATATTCCCGTGTTTTTCTTTCCATTCCCAGATCTTTTCCAGAAACTTCTCACGTCCAAGATCATCGCGGTGTTTGATCTTCCCCTCTTTTTTGAGCGTCCGTTCCACGACGGTCTGTGTGGCAATGCCAGCATGGTCGGTTCCCGGAAGCCACAAGACCTCTTTTCCCTCCATCCGTTTCCGACGACACAAGATATCCTGAAGTGAATTATTGAGGACGTGACCCAGCGTCAGAATACCGGTGACATTGGGGGGCGGAATGACGATGCAATATGGATCCTTCTTCGATTCCGGATTGGCCTTAAAACAATGGTTGTCCATCCACGATGCATACCATTTGTCTTCAACCTCACCCGGCTCGTATGCCTTCGCTAGCTCTTCTTTCATTATAACCCCTCGTATATCGGTTTCGGTTTCGAAGCTCGTATCGTTAATCGGTTACGTCTTTCGTTATTACCGCTACCGAACAACGACACCGAAACGAGCATCGACACCGCAACCGAAAATTCAATCAGCTTCCTAAGACCTTTTTAATTTTCTCCAGTGCCCAGTCAAGATCCTCTTTCGTGATCGTGAGGGCCGGCGCAAAACGGATCGTTTGTTCGTGCGTCTCTTTGGCCAAGATTCCATCGGCCATCAACTGTTCGCAATAACCCCTCGCCTTACCATGTTCTTCTTTCAGTTCAACGGCAACCATTAGCCCCTTGCCACGAACCTCTTTGATCCGCGGATGGTCGATCTTCTTCAACTCTTCTTTAAAATAATTCCCGAGTTCCAGGCCTCGCTCACAAAGTTTTTCATCTATAATGACATCTAGAGCAGCTGTTGCGACGGCCGCAGCCAGTGGGTTTCCACCAAACGTCGAACCGTGATTCCCCGGTGTGAATGCCGGTTCCATAATGAAGTTGTCGGCGAGAATTCCGGAGACTGGATAGACACCGCCACCAAGGGCTTTGCCGACTGTAATAATGTCGGGACGAACATTTTCGTGATCACAGCAAAAGAGCTTACCTGTACGACCGAGACCGGTCTGGATTTCATCGGCAATCATCAAGACGTTCTTCTCTTTGGTTAGATCGCGAACGGCCTTGAGATAGCCATCCGGTGGAATCAAGACGCCACCCTCACCCTGAATTGGTTCGACCATAAAGGCAACGGTGTTTGGCGTAATCGCATTCTTGAGAGCTTCGATATCACCATAAGGAATAATCTTAAAACCTGGTGTGAATGGACCGAACTGTGTCTGACAAACGGGATCGGTCGAAAAACCGACGATCGTTGTCGTACGACCGTGAAAGTTTCCATCACAAACAATAATCTCGGCCTGATTGTCGGGAACTTTTTTGACAAGATACCCCCAACGACGAGCCGCCTTGATTGCGGTTTCAACCGCTTCGGCACCGGTATTCATCGGCAAAAACTTGTCGTAACCGGTTAGCTCGGTAATTTTTTTACAGAAAGGACCCATCTTGTCGTTGTGAAAGGCACGCGATGTCAGCGTTAATGTTTCGGCCTGATCGATCATTGCCTTCAGGATCTTTGGATGCCGATGACCCTGATTGACGGCCGAATATGCCGACAACATATCGAGATATTTCTTCCCTTCAACATCGGTCACCCAGGGGCCCTTGGCCTCTGAAATCACAACCGGGATGGGATGGTAATTGTGGGCACTATATTTTTCGACTTCCTGAATAAAATCATGGGTTTTACAAGACATTTCATCCTCCTTCATGCGAGAATTCGCTACAGCAGGCCAGCTATACAAGAACATGTGGATCATGACAAGAGTCAATTAATTGACGACAAAAGTCCCATTTTGGCATTTTGAGACCCCTCCCATTTGACGACGCAAACCTAACCTACTGAGATCATTCAGGTATATAAGTGTGTTTTTATTTGTTTTTGGCTCACTTATTGCACATATTTATGATCGGTATGGTGAGGTCTTATACAAAACGTCTACCTTTCGTCGTCGTCGGAATCGTAATGATTCTCTCTATTTGGGGAGGGGCTTGCAAGAGCGATACGTCGCCCGAGGGCGAAGGTGTCCTTCCGACGACCGGTGGTCAACCCGATCCGGGCGAACCGATCGTCCCGATTACCGATACAGAAGGCATCTTCGGTGACAAGATGCTTTTCAAAAAATATTTCCTTTTTGATAGTGGCAAACCGGAAGAAGATCGGACCGAGGAAGAAGATAAAGATCAGATGAAACCTGCCCTGCCGGAAGACCATGACACAGATATTAAGCGGGTTGCCCCTTTTGTTTTTAGTTGGAAGCCGATCTACAAAAAAGCTCCTATTCTCAAAAAGTTAACAAAATCCGAAGTGAACAAGATCGTGGCTATGAGACCCGCCTATGATCTCAAAATGAGCCTGGGTCCCCTGGTGGATGCCGGATATCCAATTAAAAAGGGCCTCAATGAGTGTGCAGCGGCCAAGAATGGAATCTCACCCAGCCAACCACAATTTTTAAATTGTATTAAAAAATATCGTGATGCCATTATCGATTACAAAAAAATCCGAAAATATTCCCTCAATTTTCTAAAAAAATACCTCGAAAGTGATATCGAAATCGCAAAGGGTGTCTATTTCAGTGAAAATCTGACAAAGGAGGAAAAACTCGCCAGCATTAGTGTCGCCAAATATGACCTTCTTGTCCTGGCAGACATCCTTCCAAATTTGATCAAGACCGGTAACAATGAGGGTTTTTTCAGTTCGGACCTTGATGTAACATTTTCGCTCCTTCAAGACATTCTCCGCATCTATGATGTTGCCAAGATCTTTACAAGCCTATGGACCCCTGAAGAATCAGCAAAAGTTCGGAATCAATTGATCAAACGCTGGTTGACGGCCTTTGCACTTAATTCCGGAATGGGCCCCGGCCAGACACGCAATTTTGGTGCCTACATCCTGGCCGGTCTTGTCTTGAGCGATGAGGAAATATATCTGCAGGGCATGATCGGAAACGATTCCGTCTTTGAACCATCTGGAGCACTATACGATGTCCTTGATCCTTATATCCGAATCAATGAACGGAAAGGGTTCAGTAACAACAGTTTCTGTCGACTGATGACATATGGCTATTATGACGACGGCACATACTGGGGACGCAACAAGAATTGGGAATATCGAGATATTGGCTATCTAGCGCCCATCTTCTGGGCCTTCCATTCGAACGATGTCGACATCTTTCACAACATGTCGTTAGTCTGCAAACAATACAACGTCGATGATAACATCGTCCGGAAGATCCTTGATGCCCGGATTGCGAACCGTTTCGCTGACTTCACAACCCCACTCCTTGGCTCAGCTGCTTTAGACTTTGACTATAGTATTGCTGGTGGCGATCTCAGCACGCTGTACGAGCTGGCCTACAAGGTCTGGGGAGATTACCGTTATCTCTATTTCCTAAACAAAGATGATGGGCTTCCGGATCCAATCGACGAGGCATTTCCGACATTCGATAATCGCCTCGGTGGCATTGGTAAAGACGGAGTCTCCATTGAAAATAAGGATGCTCTCGGATGGATCGGACGGAGCACTTTCTTTTTACCCTCTAGAACTGCCATCCTCCGCCCAGACAATGTCAAAAATCTCGAACTCTCCATGTCCGCCTCCCCATTTGCCTCGGTTTATGCTCACCACGATCTGTTTAACGTCGATCTTAAAATGGGATCAGTCAAAATCTTGGGCGATGGTGGTCTGGGATCAATGTTTTCATTTGAGGCCCTAAGCTCGCTTCATAATGGCGTTGTGGTCAACGGCAAAGAACAAATACGCAATACCGCTCAAAATCTCTCTAAGCTTGGCGAAAACACAGGGGAGACCTATTCGTCGGCCTACTCCCGCGGTGGCATACCAACCGATTTCACAGAGAATGGCGCCAAGATATATAGTCTTCGTTCCTTTGAAGACAACGCCGCCGTCTTTCGCGAGGTTCATATTACGCCCGAAGGATTTTTTATCGACCACATGTCTATCAACAAAAGAAACCCGTTGGACGAAAGTCATTTTGACGCGCTCGATTATGTTTTTAATATCTCGGCAGCAGAAACGGATTTCCTCCCCACGACAAAGAATGGCGACCCGATTGAGCAGGGAGAAAAAGACGATATCTACCGCTATGTTAAATTTGATGAAACAGCGATTGTTAAAAATAATTATATCGGCCCATTCACACTAAGTGACGGTAGACAGGTGGTGATTCACCTTCCGAATGCGGAATTCACTGGTCCTGCAGAAATCACGACTGGTCGAAGCTATTTCCCGAAAGAGAAAGTATGTCAAAAAGATGCAAATGGTGAATGTGTAATGGTCGATGGTGAGATCCAATACGAAAGTATGTCGGCCCGACGTTTCTTCCGCGTCCGTCACAAGGATGTCTCAAAGACTGACTTTGTTTCGGTTTGGGAGATCGTGGAGAATGGTCAAAGCCCACGGATCAGATCATTCAAACCAGTCTACGACACTAAAACTGACCAAATCGATCATCTGGAAGCCATCCTTAACCAGCCAAAAGAAATCAAATAACCTCCTAATTACCTAATATTATTAAATTTATTTTTCCCTCCGTCAAGCAACATTACCCTCTCCCTAAACCGATAATAATGATGAGGTCAAACCTGGGGTCCAGGGTTGCCGCGCTATGGCAGCTGGAGGACCCGATGGGTGACGGAAAAGTCAAACGAGTCGCAGTAATCATTAACGGGGATACCGAACCCCGCCATCTCAACAATGTCAAACGAACGGCAGGACTCTTGAAGGGAAAGGGCTATGAAGTTCACGTGGCCTCTCCACTTGAAGTGAAAGATCTTGCTGATTATTATCAGAAACCAACTACAACTGGATTGACCAAACTCCTCGACGGTCTCAAGGGTCGTGTTGATAATGACGATGAGATTGTTATCTATACTACTGGTCATGGCGATAACGATGACGGCGGCTGTCTTGTCCTGGAAGATGGCTGTCTCGCAAAGGATCACAAGCTTTTCCAAAGGCTCTTCACACTTCCTCACGGCAAACGAACGGTTGTCATGAGCCAGTGTTTTTCTGGCAACTGGGCACACCTGGTGGCTAAGGATCCCAAGACACTCTTTGTTAGTGTCGGATCAAAGGGAGAGGTGGTTTGCTGTCAGGAGTTTGACCCCCGCTTCTTTGCGTCTGACCATATAATTCCCGATATCGATAAGAATGGCGTCATTACATGGCAGGAACGTTTTGCCTTCGCCTCAAAAAATCAAAAGCGATCACTCAGCACATTTTTTCGTGGAAGCAACTATAAAGATACTGGCACAGCCAGTTGGTTGGGCGAAGAACCTCACTTCAAACCTGAGGTAATTTCGGTTGGCAGCCGCTCGGTCTTTAATAAGGAACTCGAAAAAATGAAGCCCGGAGATCTTGCTGTCGTCAAAATCTCAGCCCCTTGGTGCGGTCCATGTAAAGAATATGCACCTCACTTTAAGCAGTTGGCTAGGGAAAATGAGGGACGCGTCCTTTTCATCACTATTCCCGATGGAGATAAACCGGAATGGGAAGATTTGGTGAAGGGATTTCCAACCGTTCTCATCTTTGATCACCGAGGAAGGCACGTCACTGTCGACGACAGAAACTACCCCCTGGAATCCAAACATTACCTCACCGGTGCCCAATGGATCGATCCCGATTTCTGTCTGATGAAAATCCGCAGAATCGACAAACCGAAAGAGTGGCCAGAGGTTGCAAAGAACATTGCGCCTTCACTTCTGAAAAACAGAGACTTTATCCTGAAGGCTATCGCAATTGATGCCGAAATCCTGAAATACGCATCGCCCGAACTTCAAGATGATCGAGAAATTGTTGAACAGGCCGTTCGAAATGATCCAATTTCCTTGGTCTATGCATCGACAAGACTAAAGGATAACAAAAAAATCGTTATGATCGCCATTCGGAAAAGCGGCATGACATACGACTCGGCCTCCAAACGTCTACAAAATGACCCTGAAGTCGCCTATGAAGCCCTCTCTGAGAATGAATGGATCGCCTATAAGATCCCAAAACGATTTCTTCGTGATCGAGACTTCATGCTTCGTGTCCTTCAGAGAAACGGCCTTGCCCTGAAGAATCTTTCACCGAAATTCAAGAACGACCCTGAACTTGTTAAGGTTGCTGTCACAAATAACGGAGAGGCCCATAAGTTTATCTCTCTACGGCTACGCAGAAAAACTGACATAGTTCTTATTGCACTCCGAACAAATCCGGAAGTCTACAGATATCTTCCGCGAAAACTGCGCAGTAATCGAAATTTCAATCTAGATCTAATGAAACTCAATCCCTGGATCTACGATGTGATCCCCAAGAAATTTCAAGAGGATGAGGAGATCGCTGCAGCGGCTGTTGCAAATGACGGGTATCTGTTGGAATATCTATCAGAAAGGTTTCGGGACAACGCCGATATCGTTCTTCTGGCCATTAAAGATGCCCCAAAGGCCTTACGCTACGCCTCAGAACGCCTTATGGAATATGAATCATTCCGCGGAGAAGCTGTCCGAAAAAATCCCGAAGCGATTAAATATATTCCTGAAAAATATATTACGGATGAATTCGTTTGGCGGATGATCGAACAAAATCCTCGTGTTTATATTCACCTTGAGGGCGAAGATCGTGAAGATTTAAACCTGATAGAGCTTGCTCTCGACAAGGAACCCAAGCTCTTCCATATTGCTCTCTTACATTTAATGAAACAATTAATACACCCTAATCCCAACAAGAGGGCACACGCCCAAATGATTTTTCAAGATGCGATCGAAAATGAACCTCACAATTTAATGTTTGTCCCGGACGAAATTCAGACGATCGATATGGTGGAGGCCGCTATCTCTCAAAAGGGAACCCTCCTTGAATATACCGCTCACAGGCTTCGCAGAATGGGTCAAATTGTAAAGACGGCTATTCAAAATGATGGAGACGCCTTTGAGTTCGCCCCACTCTCTTTTAGGCGAACACCTCGAACCGTTCTTCATCTAGCAAAATGGTCACCTTCCGTTATCAAACATGCCGATGACTCCCTTAGAAGCGACCCTGCATTTGGGCTCAAGGCTATTGAGAAGACGGGTGGACTTGGGCTTCGATATCTTTCTGACGACCTGAGGAACAATCCAAAAATTGTCTCTCAGGCCATCAGCTATGCCGGACATCTCATCAAACATGCATCCAAGCGCCTCAAAAACGACCCAGAGATGGTCATGAAGGCCCTGAAAGACTCGGTTGTGGCATTTAAATTCGCTTCGAAGCGACTCAAGAACGATCGTGCCTTTGTTCTCCGGGCGGCGCGCATCAATGGAGCTGTTTTGCATTATGCCAATCGTCGATTCCAAAAAGATCGTGAGATTGTCATTGCAGCAATTAAGAGCAACCCGATGGCGTATGCGATGGCATCACCGACCCTCCGAAGAGATCCAGAGATTATTGCGCTGGCTAAACAGCTGGGTGTTCCAGCATTTCACTTATTAACGGCGAAATAAATTCTTGGCGACAAACCAGATGTTCTCTTTGCGTTCGCGAAGACGACGAATCGTATATTTGAACCAATGTTTGCCGTAAGGGATATAGACGCGGACACGCCAACCCTCTCTCAAAAGATCTTCCTGCAGGCCAGAACGAATCCCATAGAGCATCTGAAACTCGAAGGCATCTTTTGAAATATCGTGACAAGTTGCATACTCTTTGATTTCGTTGATAAGCTTTTCATCATGCGTCGCGATGCCATGATAGATTCCGGAACTAATGAGTTCACATGCCAACGTGGCATATTGACGATCAACATCCTTTTTATCTTTGAAAGCGATCTCCTCAGGTTCTTTATAGGCCCCTTTGCAGAGACGAATAGGAATTCCGTCTTTGATCAGTGCTTCGACGTCGGCCGATGAACGCTTAAGCATCGTCTGAATGACCGTACCCATCTTGGGATATTCCTGATGCCAACGGCGAACGAGCTCTAACGTATCGTCGGTCGTATTTGAACCTTCCATATCTATCCGAACAAAGGCATCAACCTCTTTGGCGCGCTTTAAAATCTTTCGAACATTTTCAAAACAGAGTTCTTTGGAGATATCGAGACCGAGCATCGTCGGTTTTAGCGAAATGTTAAGCTCAAGTCCCTTTTCACTCAGACGACTAATGAGCTCACAATATTCTTCGGTGGCAACTTTGGCCTGATCGACATGCGTGACACTTTCCCCCAGAATATCGACCGTCGTTCGAAAACCTCTGTCCTTAATTTTTCGAATAACTGAAAGTGCCTCGGCTAGGCTTTCACCTGCGATAAAACGTTTGGCAAAGAGGAACATAAAACGCATGGGGAAATCTCCTAATTCCTTTTTTTCACGGGTTACCCTTAATGGTTTTCTTGGAAGACTTTCACTCGTCTGATGCTCTAAGGGCTGCCCGCTCATATACTCTCCTTCGTCACTTCTCCAGCCTCTTCGGGTTCATCTTTTAGATAGAAAATAATAACCTTAGCCGTACCACTACCTATCATCCCAATCTCTTTTGCAGCTCGTTTAGAAAGATCGATGATCCGCCCTGGCTTGAATGGGCCGCGATCATTGATTCGAACAATCACCGACTTGTCATTGTCGCGGTTGATCACCTTGACCCACGTATGAAAAGGCAACTTTTTATGCGCTGCTGTCATGGCGCCCTGATTAAACCGTTCGCCATTTGCGGTTTTCCGGCCGTGAAAACCGGGACCATACCAGGAAGCTATTCCCTTTTGTTTGTTGACCGGAATAAGAACCCGTTCTTGTTTGGCGCAAGAGGCAACCAGAAAAAGGACAAGGATTATGAGGAGAAAAGCCGGCTTTTTATTAGACACAGGCATAGGGTTCATATATAAGGTAGCCTTGCCGAGGGCAAGAACATTTATCTTAAGGGGGTTCAATGAAAACAGCCGAAGTCATTATCGATTCAACTGAAAAAAATGCGGATCTCTACTATATTACTGGGTTTTCAGCACCTGACCCCTTCATCTATTTCAAAATTGGAAGTCGAAAACATATGATGATGAACGATCTGGAGATTGATCGTGCAAAAAAGACGGCCAATGTTCACTCGGTACTCTCCCTCACTAAATATCAGAAAAAGGCGGAAAAGCTTAGCAAGACACCTACTGCCCTGGATGCCCTGATCGTGGCTCTCAAGGAAAAAAAGATCAAGAAGCTACTGGTCCCCGACTCGATGGCATTCACAAAGGTTGATTATTTTCGGAATAAAAAATTCAGGGTCGAATCAGGTCCGACACCCTTTTATCTGAACCGTCTTCAAAAAAATCCGAAAGAGATGAAATATGTTCTCGATGCACAGCGCGCTGTTTTTTCTGCAATGCGCCTTGCTGAAGATATGATTCGGAAATCGACGATTAAGAAAAATGCCCTCTATCTGCAGGGAAAGCCGCTCACGTCAGAGCGCGTACGTGATGAAATTCAGCTTCACCTCTACGGAAAGGGTTACGTCTGCAGTGAGGGGACGATCGTTGCCTGTGGGAATGACTCGATCGATCCACATAATTTTGGATCGGGAATCCTGCGCCCTCATCAATCGATCATTGTCGACATCTTTCCTAAATCGATGAAGACGCTCTTTTATGGCGATGCCACACGAACGTTCTGCAAGGGCAAAGCTCCTGCTAAACTTAGAAAAATGTATAACGTCGTCAAAAAGGCACAGATCGATGCGATGAAAAAGATTCGTGCTGGCGTGAATGGTTTTAAGATTCATCAGGGAATCCTCGATTATTTTGAGAGTCAGGGTTTTTCTACCGGCGAAAAGAATGGCCGCATGCAGGGCTTCTTTCATTCTACCGGACACGGCATCGGCCTTGAACTTCACGAGGCTCCTTTGAGAATCGGCCCAGTCGATTATAAAATGAAAAAGGGGTATGTCGCCAGCGTGGAACCGGGCCTCTATTATAAGGGGATCGGTGGCGTCCGAATCGAAGATCTGGTCTATGTCACCGGATCTGGATGTAAGATATTGGCAAGCTATCCTAAGAAACTTGAAATATTATGACAGACCTAGCCATTTTTAATCACATTCTCTTTCTCTTCGGTATTGCGATTTTCTTTGGAATGACCGGCGGACGAATCTTTAAGCGGCTTCGTATTCCGCAGGTTGTTGGGTATATTATGATCGGCCTGATCCTCGGACGATCATTCCTTAAGATATTTGATCAAGACACGATCGCCATGCTCGGACCCTTCATGAGCTTTGCCCTCGGCATGATTGGCTTCATGATCGGTGGTGAAATCAAGCTTGAGATTTTCAAGAAATATGGAAAGAAATTCCTGACAATCCTGCTCTGCGAGGGAATGCTCGCATTCGTTCTGGTCGGCATTGCCGTTACCCTTATTACCGGAAAACTTTATCTGGGTGTCTTGCTCGGGGCCCTGGCCTCGGCGACGGCGCCAGCGGCCACGGTCGATGTCATCTGGGAATATAAGGCACGCGGCATTCTGGCGACCACAATCTTTGCCATAGTGGCAATGGATGATGCCCTTGCTCTGATCCTCTACGGTTTCTCGAAGGTCTATGCCAAAAGTCTTCTCTTGGGTAATGCCTTTTCGGTTTATCATACTCTTCTCGCCCCCATTGTAGAACTGACGCTCTCGTTGGGGCTCGGTGTCGGCATGGGCCTCTTAATGTCGCTCATTTTTCGGCGCGTTCATGAGATTCATGAAAAGGATCAATACCTGGCTTTTTCGCTCAGCTCTATATTAATTACTGTTGGCATCGCAGCCATCTGCGGCCTGGATCTTATCCTCTCCACAATGGCCCTTGGTGCCACACTTGTTAATGTCAATCCCAAGCGAAGCAAGTCGGTCTTCGAATCGACCGCGCGAATCACGGCGCCAATTTATGTCATTTTCTTTGTCCTCGTCGGCGCACGCCTACAGCTAAATCTCCTGGCTCAAGTAGGGGCAATCGGCGTCGCCTATCTTATTTGTCGGTCGGCTGGAAAATATTTTGGCTCGTATCTTGGGGCCTGGATCTCCAAGGCCGATGTCAAGGTTCGTCGTTTCTTGGGGCTTACACTTTTTTCGCAGGCAGGCGTTGCCATCGGTTTGGCCATTGCTATCTACCAGTCCTTTTCTAAATTGGGGCCTGAGGGCGAGGCCGTTGGCTCAACGGTTCTGAGCGTTATTACAGCGACTACGTTTGTTGTTCAGCTCATTGGCCCACCCCTCGTCAAATTCAGCCTGGAGCGCGCTGGAGAAACATGGAAGGCATTAACAGAAGACGATGTCCTTGAAAAATACAGTGTCCGGGACCTCATGGTAACAGAACCTGAAACCATTTCTGAAAGTACACCGTGCGATCAGGTTATCAATACGCTCAAAAACAGCAATAACATCTATTTTCCGGTTATCGACAATGAACGTGTTTTCCATGGCGCCATCCAGCTCGATCAGATTCGCGGCATCCTCTTTGAAGAGGGACTGGGGCCCTTGATCTGTGCATCAGATATGGCCAACACTGCGGTCACAACGATTACACCCGAGACAAAACTCAGAGAGGCTAGACATATTTTTGAGTTTGAAGAATATGATTATCTGGTTGTTGTCGACAACAAAGAGAGCTGCAAACTCGCAGGTGTCATCCCAAAACGTAAGATCAATAAGTTCATCAAGCGAAAGCTTCTAGAATCCGAAATTGGTTCGTAACCTATATTCCCGTACAGAGGCGTTCGATCTCATAAACATTCGTCGGTGATGTTATAATCGCCGGGCCCATTTCAACCTTCATCCGAACCAAAACGGTATCGCCAATCACATCGATTTCGTCTTTGCTGATTGGGAATGCAAGAGAACCTGCAGGTGGAGGATCATTCAGATATTCACCCTCAATGGAATCGTCGATGACAACTGTTCCGCCGACCTCGGATATCTGATACTCGATTTCGATGAGATCGGGTTCATCCAAGGATGTCACCCAGGTGACATTAACAAGATACGCATCCTTCTCAGACGTGCCGCATTGGATATCGGTCACCGCTATTAGTGCACTCGCCACCGATGACGTGCTTTGACTTATCCCAGAACTGATGCCTGACGAGCCACCACCCCCCATGATTTGCTGATTGGCATCGCCAGCCCATCCCGGACGTGGCGCCGGACCATTATTACCGCATGCCACCAAAAAAATGATAGGAATAATAAGAAATGATAAGTACCAGCGCATAACCCCTCCTCTCTGCCCAAAAGAGACCGGGCGTGAATCAGGAAGGCGTCCCCCTGCGCCACCCTAGATTACAACTGATTTAATATCGCCTCACGCTTCTGTTGATACTCCTCTTCAGTGATCATTCTCTCTTTGCGAAGCGTCTTAAGTTCCTTTAACCGATCCTTTGTTGTCTTATCCTTAACAACTTCAATCTTGACCGTGTCATCAATTCCCTTTGTCGCCAACTCCTCGGCCTTCTGCTTTTCTTTTTCGGCGATCATTGTGTAAACAGATGGTTCGATGACCAACTCTTTTGTTGAATCACCATATTCTTGTCCGGGCTGAAGATCGAAAGAGATCCGCAAACCGCGCGACTTCGCAACCTGTTGATGTATCGCTGTATACCCACGTTTATTGATATCGGACGTTATCTTGACATAGATCAGATCAAACAACACATGCAACTTGCCATCCTCTACCCACATCCAGCCGGTACTTAGACGATCGTTACGAAGAACGAATGTCGGATGTTTTTGCAGAAAACCAAAGCCAACGCGTTGGTCAGGACCGATTTCCTGAAAGGCCTTTACGATATGTGGCGTCAGCTTCTGAACGGCGTAGGAATCAAAGATCTCTTTAACCTTTACATTTTTCGAAGCAAAAGATCCCTTGTTGACCTCAATCATCCGAAGAATGGAACTCATCTCTGGTTCACTGAATGTATACGGCTGGGTAAGGTTTCGATCTCCGATGTCTTTGAATTTCTCAGCGCGGACGTAGTTGAAGCGGTGATTGTCGTAGTAATAGCCCTTGCGGTTTTTAAAACCACAGGAACCCACGGCCCCAAGAAGTCCGAGACAAACTGCAATTGTGATGGCTCTCTTAAACATGCTACCTCCACTTATAAATTCGAAATGGCTTGATCGTATTCCTTCTGAAAATCCTCAAAAATCTCTTTGACGGATAACACCTTATCTATAAGGGCCGCGCCTTGTCCACAATTAAAATAGCCCTCTTCCCAGTCACCCTCGATACAGCCCATTTTGCCACGGTTTGGACCATAGGCATTACGGATCTGCTCGGCTGTTGACCCGCCGCACTCGAGCTGTCGGATCTGCTCAGCAAAGGGATTCCTGAGTATTCTCTGGGGTTTATAGCATCTGGCCACAAAAAGGGTGTCGGCTTCACCGGCCGCCACGATCCCCTCTTTGAATCGCTCATGAACCTGGCATTCATTTGAGGCAACAAACCGCGTTCCAATCTGAACGCCATCGGCGCCCAGCAAAAGGGCCGCCGCTATCTGTCCACCATTCACGATGCCGCCAGCCGCAATCAGCGGAAGCGATGTGCGGGATCTCACCAGCGGAATCAATGTAAAATTTGAAATCTCATCCAGACCATCATGGCCACCGGCTTCCGTTGATTCGGCAATAATAAAATCAACCCCTGCTCCCTCTGTTTTTTCGGCAAGCTTGGCAGATGGAACAACGTGACCGACAGTAATTCCCGCATCCTTTAATTGGGCAGTATATTTCTTCGGACTTCCTGCTGCCGTCACTACAATCGGAACTTTTTTCTCGATGATCATTGCGATCTTTTCGTCGGGCTCGGGACTCATCAAAACAACATTAACACCGAAAGGTTTGTTACACTGACTGCGAACCTTATCGATCTCTTCGGCAAGCTCATCGACCGACATCGTCGAGGAACCAAGGAGACCGAGTCCTCCCGCATTAGACACCGCAGTCGCGAGACCAGAATGAGAGGCCCAAGCCATACCGCCCTGAATGATTGGATATTGAATCTTCAACAATTTGGTAATGGATGTTGTTTTCATGCGAAGGGATATAACTTTTCGACGGGAAAGAAGCAAATAAAAAGCCCACCCCGTCTCCAGGGTGGGCTTAAATCGTTATCGATAATACTTCTTATTCTTCGCCCCTTAATTTACGCAACTCTTCTGCTGCTTCTTGGGCTAGACGTTCTTCATCGGTCAAATCGGTTTCTTGGATTTCGCTGACCTGCGGTCGACTGTAACGACCACGACGTGCGACGACCCTTGACTGATTCTTTGATTTGCTTTCAATATCTTCGTAGACGATCGGACCATCGACCCGATTATTGACTGAACTGTTCATTTGTTTCATCGGGTGTGATGCCTTCTTCTTTTCTGTAATAACAACCGTTTCATCTTTTTTGTCCGTGATCGTTGTCGTGCCATCGGCTGTCTTGATTTTCTCAACCGTCTCTGTCTCGATCTCCCCTTCCGCCATGACCTCGGTCGGGGTATCCATGTAGGAATCATCAACCAGATTTAGATAGTTTTCGACGCCGCGAACACCAGAGGCTTGCCATGCAAGTTGCTCAGCGCGTTCTTTCTCTTCCATCGACGTCACGCGACCCGTCATCGTCACCACGCCGCGCCATGTATCAACATCGATGTTGCGCTTCTTGACCAACTTGTCCGTTGTCAGTTTATATTTGACCTTTGTTGAGACGACCGAATCCTTCCACCCCTCCTTGAACGAGCGGCGAGTTGGCGTGGCCGAACAGGCAACGAGGCTGATTGCAACAACGACGATTAGTGATAGCTTTATAAGACGAGTCATAGCCTTCCTCCTTCTTTCAGGCTAAGTTTAGAAAATGATTATACAAATTCGCTATAATCCCCTGAGATTTAAGGCATTTTAACGCATTCGATAAAGGGTGTCAAAGATAAATTCGCATAAGATTGCATCTGGCCATCGGGGACAGGCTCCATTGTCTATTTTTATAGCGTAGACAAAGGGATCAGAGACCGATATTGGACGATTCATGCTTCAACGCCACTCTACCCGCATTATTAATCTCTCCATTATTATCGTTCTCTCCGCCCTCTTCATCACACTAATAATGTTGGAACCGTCGGCGAGCGGGTTGGGAACGCATCGACAATTGGTGCCAATGCCCTGCCTTTTTCATCTGGCACTTGGAATCCCCTGTCCATCGTGTGGGCTGACAACAAGTCTCTCATTTTTGATGCGCGGTGAATGGGGCGCGGCTCTTCAGGCGCACCCTCTCGGCCTTTTTGCCTTTCTGATGATGGCGCTAATTCTTTTGATTTCGATCTATGGTGTGATTTTCAATCGATCGTGGTGGCGTGTCACTGAAAAGAGATGGTTTCAAAATGCTATTCTGTGTGGTATATTTCTTTACCTGATTATTTGGATTGTAAGAATGCTACCCTTAATGGAAAGGATCTCGTTATGACGAATGGCAATATCCCAACAGAATCTCCCGCCGATGCAAAACCGCAACCCGCGGCACCCGCCCCTACGCCGGAGGCTCCGATGGCACCACCGCCGGGCCCGGCAGGAAAGGCAATTGCAGCGCTCATCCTGGGAATTCTTTCACTTATCTGTTGTGGTTTTTTTACCGGTATTCCAGCGATCATTATCGGAAAGCAGGAGATGAACGCCATCAAGGAAGGCCTTTCTAAAAAAGAAGGCTTCACGCTTGCGCAGGTTGGTTTCATCCTCGGTATTGTCGGAACGGCTCTCTCCTGTCTTGGAGCGTTGATCTATATCGTCCTCATTATCTTCGGCATCTCCGTCGGCGCCATGGAGGAATTTCAGGGAGGAGTATAGGTCGTGCGAATTATTGCGGGGAGCGCTAAGGGAAGGCGCCTCGCCTCACCAAAGTCTTCGGCAACACGTCCTGTTCTGGATCAGGTAAAAGAATCTATTTTTAATATTCTTTTCGATGTGGGAGATCTTCGCGTTCTCGATCTCTTTGCTGGGACCGGCTCGATTGGGTTGGAGGCTGTCAGCCGTGGCGCACGCGAAGCGATCTTTGTCGACAATGACCGCGATGCCGTTTCAACCATTCGGGAAAACATTGAGCGATGCGGCTTTGAGAACGAGACTCGGATCATCTCGAAACATGTCGAGTCGGCCATCAAAATCCTCGGGAAAAAAGATGAGCCGTTTGATCTGATATTTATCGATCCGCCCTATCTTAAAGATCTCGTCGTCCCCACAATTGCGGCTGTCTTTGAGGCCGGTCTCCTTGCCCCGGATGGCCAGATCATCACAGAACACCACCCCAAGGAGCCAATTCAGGGCCTGCCAGGAGGCCTTGGCATCTCGGATGAGCGTAAATATGGCCAAACCCTCATCACCTTCATTCAATACGCGACACCCTAAGGGTGTTACATTTATTCGACATTGTTTCTTACACCCTTAGGGTGAAAATGCTGAACGATTTCAACTTGTTATACTATACCATCCTCAATATAAAATATTATCCGACGCAATAAATACACAACTTTTCGCCCATTCTGCCGATAACTCTATGAAGGGGAAATACCACTATTGAGAGGTTATTTATGGGCGACGGCAAAGTTCGCAGACATGCCATATTGATTAATACGGATACTGAGGAGAGGCATATCCAGAATATTGGACGGGCGGCAACGGCGCTCAAGGAAGGGGCATATGAGGTTCATGCCTTGAATCCTCAGTCACTTGGTAATGATCGGTATCAGATCCCCACACGTCAGGATCTTGATGCAATTGTTCAAGGGCTTCAGATCGACGATGATGATCAGCTGGTTATCTATTATACCGGACATGGCCTTGATTCCGATGCAGTTGACGATGGCAAACGAATCTCACAGGACTTCATTTATCAAACTACGGGAAATCTCCCACACGGACAACGCACCATTATCATGGACGCCTGCTACACCGGCAATTCGGCTGAGCGGTGGCATAATGATAAAACACTTTTTATCTCGCCCGATTGGAAGGGACGCCAGGTGGCCTGCCAGCTCTTCGCCCCGAATCTTTGGGAATCAAGTGATGTCCTAATCGACAAGAGTGCTGATACAAACGCAGATGGCATCATCTCGATGCAGGAGCGCTTCGCCTACACTTCCAGGGTTTATAAAAAAGAATTTCCAAGCGCTCTTCCTATCTATCTCAAGGGAAAGGTTTATAGTGATATCGGCTTCGGAGACAAAACAACCAAAGTCGCGTTTCCAAAGGGTATGATTATCGTAAAGACGGCCAAGGACTTGCGTGATCAACTCTCGAAACTTCGTGCCGGTCAATTTGCTGTCGTTACGTTTGCGTCCGATTGGTGCCCCGCGTGCAGTGAATATCTACCCGTATTTACAGAGCTCGCCAAAAGACAAGACGGCTCTATTCTTAATCTCTGGATCCAGCCTAAAAATGAGACGGAAACAAAGCTTATATTCAGTAAATATGGTGTTTCTGAGATTCCTGCAGTTATCCTTATCGACCATGGGGGTCGTTTTATTGAAGCTCGAGACCGCAACAACCCGCTGAATGATATTTTTCGTCTTACTCTCTCCGATAAAGTTATTCTCGATTGGGCAATCGAAAAATTTAATGGTGGTGAGTTTAATGCTCTTAATCATATCTGCATGATTGCAATAAATAATCCCGAAATGATGACGCTAAAGGGGATCAGAGCAATCATTAAAGGAGTGGAGCAGAGTGATCCCTATTCAGCACAAACGCTCATGTTTCTTATCCGAAAACAACCAAACCTTTTCGGGAGCAACAGAGACAAAATCTTCTGGAAGGCAAAAGGTGTTTATGATCGTTATGCCATCGCACAGGTGGGGTATCAGCGAGCAATGAAGTTTTATCGCCAGAGAAATTATGACGACGCCATCACCTTTTTCAGGGGGGCCATTCAATCTTTTCCTAAATTTGCCCCGGCACATCACATGTTGGGAGTCATTTTTTGCACTCGAGGAGATTATGAAAGGGGCATATACCATCACCGAAGGGCCTATGAGATAAACCCAAACATTGGTGCTTATGCATTAAATCTATTTGAAACCTATATAGAACTCAACGAAATGGAAAAGGCTCGGCCCATCATAGATACTATCTTTTCAAGGGATAAAGACTCAGTGCTGGGCCATTATATGCTCGGAGGCATTCTCTTTCGTGAAGGCGACTACGAGGAGTCGTTTAAACATGTCAACATCGCTTACAACTCTCGCTCAGAACTGACCAAGCCCCTGGCCGCCCAACTCACTGTTTTGCGCGGTCTATTGTTTCAATTTTTCGGCAATCGCGCAGAGGCCAAAAGACATTATCTTGAGGCTCACATGATGGACCTGAGCAATAGAATTGCCTCGCGAAATTTCAATCTTATGGAGCTTCCGATCGACAAAATTCAGATCGACACCGGCATTCGACTCTTTCCCAGCTCCATCAGAGACACCATGGGCGTGGGACTAAAAGTGTCAACCCGGTGGCCATTGATCGTGGAAACACCAATCTTACGCTTGGCCCCCCGGTATGCCGTTGGCTATACCGGTTATAATCAAGATGATGATTCAAAAAATTGGATTGGTCTATCTGCGGGGCTTGAGCTGGAATTCATTCACAGACTATTGCGTTTCAATTTTTCTGCTGATGCCGGATATGATTTTCAAGTGGATGCCCAAGAGGAAGATCCTGTTGGAAGAGTCATGATTAATCAGGGTTTCGGCATCTATTATAAGGCCAACCTTAACGTCGAGGTCGGCCTCCTCGGAGAGTTCCAATACCGCGTTGGCGACCCCGAAGCGATGAACATCTTCTTCGGCCCCTCCCTCCTCTACCGCGCCTGGTAACCCCATCTACACCCTGAGGGTGTAACGAAGGTTCTTGACCCCCTAGGGAAAATATGCTCAATTCCGGGCTTACAAGGGGTCCTTTATGAACAATATGGCTATTTGTCCTGGAAGTTTCGATCCGCCCACCGACGGGCATATCAATATTGTAGAGCGCGCACTCAAGATCTTCGACAAGGTAACCGTTGCTGTCGCCGTCAACACGTCGAAAGATGCAATTCTCACGCCCGATGAGCGCGTCGACATGCTCAAGGAAATATTCAAGGATTACGACAATGTCGAGGTCGATCATTTCGAAGGCCTTTTGGTCGATTATGCCAAGAAGCATGGCACATTGACGATTCTTCGCGGCATTCGCAACATGAGCGATTATGAATATGAATACCAAATGGCGCTGGCCAACAAAACCTTAAGCCCTGAACTCGAGTTTCTTTTTATGATGACCGAGGGAAAGTATTCCCATATCAGCTCGTCGATTATCAAGGAGGTCCTGACCTTTGGTGGCGATGGCAAAGGGATGATCCATCCGCTTGTCGAGAAGAAACTCAAAGAAAAGTTGAGGATCAAAAAATGAAACTATCCGAACGAATCAGTGAACTAAAACCGTCACCGACACTCGCGATCACACAAAAGGCCAAGGAGATGAAGGCCAAGGGAATCGATGTCATCAGTTTTGGCGCCGGAGAACCCGACTTTACAACGCCAACACCGATCATTGACGAGGCCAAGGCCGCTCTCGATGCTGGCATGACGCATTATACACCGGTTCCTGGCATCCCCGAGCTCAAAAAGGCTATCTGTGATCATGTCTTTAAGAAGACCGATGTGAAGTATCTGGATAACCAAGTCATAACCACGTGCGGCGCCAAGTCGGCTATCTTTATCGCTTTTCAGGCCCTGCTCGATCCGGGTGATGAAGTAATTATTCCGGCTCCTTATTGGGTCTCGTATCCAGCACAGGTTACACTGGCGGGTGGCACACCTAAAATTGTCACAACAGAAGAGGCTAATCAATTTAAACTGAAACCTGAGGACCTGACGGCAGCCATCACGGACAAAACACGTGCAATCATTATCAACTCACCCTCGAACCCAACAGGTTCAATCTATTCGAAAAAAGAGCTAACCGATCTCATTGAAATTTGCATTAAGCACAACGTCACCATTATTGCCGATGAAATTTACGATCAACTCATCTACGATGGCACATTCACGTCCGTTCTTTCATCACACCCAAGGGCCGCGGAGCATACGATCTATATTAACGGTGTCTCCAAGGGATATGCGATGACTGGTTGGCGAATGGGGTATGCCGCAGGGCCCGAAGCGGTCATCAAGGCGATGTGCAAATATCAGAGTCAACTTCTGACCTGTATCCCCGGCTTTGTCCAGAAGGCAGCAGCAGCGGCCCTTCTTGCACCGGAGTCGATGACGGCTGACATGTTAAAAACATTTAAAGAGCGCCGTGATCTTATTGTGAAACTGGTTCATGAAATTCGAGGCCTAAAATGTGTCACACCAGCAGGTGCCTTTTATGCCTTTGTTAATGTTTCCAACTATTTCGGAAGACGCGGAGACATTACCGGATCACAATCACTTGCCGAATATCTATTGAACGATGGACACGTTGCCGTTGTCCCCGGCTCGGCCTTTGGGATGGACGATTGTGTTCGTCTATCTTTTGCTACAAGTAATGAGGCCATTACGGAAGGTCTTCGTCGAATGAAAGAGGCGCTTTACCTATTTAATCACTAGTATCACGAGAATATAATTTTTGAAGGGGGTCACAATGGATCTATGGAAGAAGCAAGCAGATTTTAACGCCACTTTTTCAGGTGTTGCCGAAATTAAAGATGGAAAGCTTACCATTTCCAATAAGGATACATTTCGCACATTGGCAGAAACGGTTCTATACAACGCTGTCTTTAATAGTGACGACTCGCTGAAGGCCCTGGCACGCTGGGTCATCTGGGAGGCCAGCATTGCCCTTGGTTGCCCGTCAGCATCGATTCATGAACTCTACATGGCCCGGGCCGAAAACCTCTACAAAGGAATGACGGTTCCCGCCATTAATATTCGCGGTCTCACGTTCGACGTCTCGAAGACGATCTTTGAAACGCTCAAGAAACATAACGCCAAGGCCTGTCTCTTTGAGATCGCCCGCTCCGAGATCGGCTATACGATGCAGCGTCCAAACGAATATACAACCTCGGTTCTGGCTGCGGCAATCGCCGTCGGCTGGGAGGGCCCCGTCTTCCTCCAAGGAGACCACTTTCAGGTCAAGGCTTCGAACTGGAAAGAGAATGCAAAGAAAGAGGTTGGGGCTGTCCAGGATTTGATTAGAGAGGCCGTTGATGCCGGTTTTTACAATATTGATATCGATACGTCGACATTGGTCGATCTCGATCAAGAGAGCGTCGAGGAAGAACAAAGAAATAATTATGAGGTCACCGCTGAATTGACACGAACGGTTCGAGAATGTGAACCTGAAGGTGTAACAATTTCGGTTGGCGGTGAAATCGGCGAAGTCGGCGGGAAAAATAGCACAGTCGAAGAGTTGATTGCCTACCTCGACGGTGTACAGAGCGAACTTTCTGGCGACAAGCCGATTACCGGCCCGAGCAAGATCAGCATCCAGACAGGCACAACGCATGGTGGCGTTCCACTGCCGGATGGCTCGGTTGCACAGATTAAGCTCGACTTTGATTGTCTGGAAAAATTGGGTGACGTTGGCCGCAAACAATTCCACGTCGGCGGCATGGTTCAACATGGTGCTTCAACACTTCCACAAGAGGCCTTCGATAATTTTCCGAAGACCGAAACACTTGAAGTTCATTTGGCGACCGGATTTCAGAACATCATCTATGACAGCACCCACTTCCCGAATGACCTTCGGGATGAAATCTACGCATGGCTCAGCAAAAATTGTGGCAATGAGCGTAAAGAGGGACAGACCGACGAACAGTTCTATTATAAAACACGTAAAAAAGGCTTTGGCCCCTTTAAAAAACAGCTCTGGGCCCTTCCCGAGACAACAAAGAATGCCGTCATGGGTGAGCTGGCCAAGACATTTGATATGCTATTCACAAAACTTGGCACAACCGATACGGGTGAATTAGTCGACAAATATATTACGACCAAAACTCCGCACAAACCGTGCCCTGTTAATTTTTAGATGCAAATTGAAGAATGCGTTGAAAACGGAGACCTTCTGGTCTCCGTTTTTTATGTCTCTCTCGCAACTTCGAAT
>CAYWXY010000003.1:0-16224 GCA_964462555.1 uncultured Pseudomonadota bacterium
CAACAATTGCGGGATTGTTATTGTAGTAGACATTTTTTTGGGCTAAGGGATTATCATAGGAGGAATTATGTATCATCAGGGAAGACAGTCGGGTTGGATTGAAGTTGTATGTGGGCCAATGTTTTCAGGAAAGACCGAAGAGCTGATCCGTAGGCTTCGCCTGGCGATGATTGCCAAACAACGCATTCAGATTTTTAAACATGCCATCGATAAACGTTATGAAGATACATTTATTACCTCTCACAGTGACCAGAAATTTGAAGCGACACCGGTACAGAGTTCATATGAAATTCTGGAGACGATCAATGATTCGACGCGTGTTGTAGGTGTCGATGAGGCCCAGTTCTTTGATGAAGGAATTGTTGATGTGTGTAGTAAGTTGGCAAACCGCGGAATGAGGGTGATTGCCGCTGGGTTGGATCAGGATTATCTTGGAAAACCTTTTGGTCCGATGCCTCAACTTCTTTCAACTGCCGAATCGATTCTCAAACTTAATGCCGTCTGTATGACATGTGGAGGAAAGGCGACAAAGACTCAGCGTTTGACCGCCGAAAACGAGCGTGTCATTGTGGGCTCGGGCGAACATTACGAGGCCCGTTGCCGCGCTTGTTTTGATCCAGAGCATTCACTAGATAAACATCAAATCAAAAAACCAGTATCTCGTTGGAGTGAAGAAGAAAAGAAAGAAGCTCACGCGACGACCTAGAAATGATATGCGATATTCCCTGTTAGTGTTACCGGAAAGATGGCCGTTCCATTGTTGGGGCCCTTTGTCGAATCGATCAAGCCGACACTGCGAAATGAGGCCGTGATACCTGTTGACCATCGATCATTAAAATAGAAGTCACACCCCACGCCCGCATTGGCGCCGACACCGACGGCAAAAGTGTTGTCAGCACCATTGGTTCCTTCGGAGATCGCGTAGAAACCGATACCGACCATGAGATAAGGATCCCAACGCGACACACTGGATATTAGATAATATTTGATATCAAATGTGGGGATGCCAAGAAATTCAATGCCGTTGTCACCAGCATTACGACCTTTACCATCTTCCGTCGTAACGATCACGCTAACCTGCGTTGACAATTGTGGGCTCCATCGATAATCGAAGAAGAGATAGCCGCCCACACCGGGACTGAGTTCGGGGTCGGTGTCGACAACAAAAATATTGCCAACAGGTCCAATGCCAAACGTATAATATTGAGCATGGGCCTGAGAGGCGACAAGACAGGTTAAAATGAAAGCAAAGACAATAATCAATTTCTTCATTAATTTCCCCCTACTTAGTGACTATAAACTATCAACTATTGAACTGTCTAACTAATTATCACACGTCGCCCCTTGATTTCAAGTCGTCCTTCTGCATAAAGCTGGATTGCCTCTGGATAGATTCGGTGTTCTTGTTCCAATATGCGTGCAGCCAGCGTCTCCTCGGTATCGTCCTCTTTAACAGGGACGGTCGTCTGGAGGATAATTGGGCCCGTATCGGTTCCCTCGTCAACGAAATGGACCGTACAGCCGCTCACCTTGACTCCGTAGTCAAAGGCCTGTTTTTGGCCATGAAGGCCTGGAAAGGAGGGAAGGAGGGCTGGGTGAATGTTAATGACACGATTTGGAAAGGTTCTCAGAAATTCGGGTGAAATAATTCGCATGAATCCGGCCAGACAGATCAGTTGGGCGCCGTGCGATTTCAGGGATTCAATAATGGCTCCCTCAAAATCCTCTTTTGAAGAATAATCGTTACGATTATGAACAGCCGTTGGGATACCCGCCTCTTCGGCGCGCGTTAATGCGTACGCATCGGCCTTGTCGCTGACGACCACCTTAATCTCGGCATCAATTTTGTTCGATTGGCAATTATCGATAATCGACTGAAGGTTCGTTCCGCCACCCGAAACCAGGACACCCAGGGAGATTTTTTTTGTCATAAATTACTCCAGGACAATGTGAGGTTCACCCTTCGCGCGTTCGGTGATTTCGCCGATAACAGCGGGGGTTTCACCCAATGATCGAATTCGTTCACATACCTCAACCGATTCGGAGGCGGGGACGATGATGGCCAGACCAATACCCAGGTTGAAGACTCGGCGCATTTCATCTTCGGGGATGTCTCCCATTTTCTGAATGTAAGAAAAAATGGGCGGCCGTTCCCAAGAGCTAAGTGAGAGGCGTGATTGACAACCCTCCGGCAGGATCCGAGGAATGTTTTCAATCAAGCCACCGCCCGTGATATGAGCGATGCCATGGATTGAAAAATCACGCATCAGATGTTGAACGAGCGGGGTGTAAATCGTGGTAGGTTTAAGTATGGCCTCACCCAGGCTCTCTTGCATGCCGTCGATTGTTTTACTTAGATCGATCGTGTTATCCGCAATGACTTTTCGAACCAGACTGTACCCGTTACTGTGAAAACCGCTGGACGGAATTCCAATAATGGTGTTTCCGATTCCGATGCTGGAACCATCTACAATTTTTGAACGATCGATGATGCCAACGGCAAAGCCCGCTAGATCAAAATCCCCTGATTGGTAAATTCCAGGGAGCTCTGCTGTTTCGCCACCCACAAGCGAACAATCGGCCTCTTGGCATCCCGTTGCGATTCCTCTCACGATTTCACTATGGGTATCGGGGTCAAGCTTTTCAACAGCAAAGTAGTCGAGAAAGAAGAGGGGTTTTGCGCCGCTACAACAGATGTCGTTGACACACATTGCCACCAGGTCGATACCGATCGTGTCGAAACGATTCAACGTCTGAGCAATCTTCAGTTTTGTTCCAACGCCATCGGTTCCGGTGACAAGAACAGGTTCACGGATCTCTTCAAGGTTAAGGGCCAGATGGGCGGCAAATCCACCGACGCCGGCCAGCACTTCCGGTTTGTAGGTGGCCTTAACGTGAGGGGCAATTTTCTTAATGAATTCATTGCCTTTGTCAATGTCGACACCGGCTTCTTTGTATGTTGTAGTCATGACGATGCGGATATCACAAATAGATAGGCAGTTCAAACAGAAATTCGCTTACCTCCCGTTGACAATATTGCAGAAAAAGCTACACTGGTGCGATCCAAAAAGGGGGGACTTATGAAAAAGATCGTTGTCGTTGGGCTCATTGTCGTATTGGGGATTCTCTTTATCGTTCAAAATAGTGATGCACGGTGGCGGAGAAAGAAGGTCGAGAAACAACCGCAGCCAACCGAACCGGTAGTGATGAAGACCATCGCTCTGGGTGATGTAAATGTCGGGAATAGTGGCGGGGGTCAGCAGGCCTATGAGGTCAAAGAGACAATTCAGATGATGTTGAAGAAAGAAATCGAGAAAAAGGGGAAAGGGCGTTTCAATGTCATTATTACTTCACCAGCGGTAGTCGTTGAAGGGTCCCAACCCGATGCATCGAAAATGCCCACCATTTCATCCAAGCCGACGCAGGCTGAGATTATGAAGTATATGGCCCAGATGCAACAATTTCAAAAACAGATGAGTGGTCAGGTAAAGGTTCACAAACCCGTAACCGCAGATGCCTATTTTGAATTCAGTGTGGCGGATAGTCAGGGTGGCATGAGCGCTTCAGGCATTCCGAGTGAAATTGGCCAGTTTGTCGATGTTCCGGTTTCTATCGGAAGTATGTCGGCGAAGAGCTCCAAGATTCAGCTAATCTGCACCATGCGTGAACCGGCTTCGGGACAACTCTTGGATCGTTACGCAGCAAAGGCCTCATCGGTTAGGGTTCAAAATATCATGGGTTATTCATCGTATGATTATGGTGATGATGCAATGACTCGCGAAAGTCTCTTTAAATCGGCCGTTAGGAAATGTGGAAAATGGATAGTCGATAAGGCTAAGTAAGTTTCTTTAGGAATTGTTCAATCTTCAAATTAAAAATATCGGGTTGTTCAAAGAGGGCAGCGTGTGTTCCTTTTTGAATGACAAAGAGATCCGATTTCTTGATCCGTCGATGCATATCCTTGGCAATTCGAAGAGGAACAAATTGATCAAATTCTGCGGCGATTAAGAGAGATGGAATCTTAATCTTAGTCAGAAGGTCGCGTCCGCTCTTCTTTGATTCCGATGCGATTAAATTGCTGAATAGTCCAAAGTTTAAGCGCGTAAAATGTTCTAGATAACGAGAAACTTCTTTTTTTGCCTTAATGGCAGGATTGACCAAGTTGAGAGCTGCCCCAATCTGATATGTTACGGGACTGCTCAAGAGATTGGTGTTGACCCAACGGGAAGTCTCCGGAATGACAGCATTTAAGATGTAGGCGACATCAAATACCAGTTGCCCCAAAAAAGAATCCATAAACGACTCGAGTGTCTTGCCGGGTGTTCCGAGACACGAAATCAAGCCGCGTGCAAGTTTTGGGCGCCGACGCATCACCTCGAGTGCGACATGTAGTCCCGAACTGTGGCCTAAGAGAATGGCACTCTTAATCTTAAGTGAGTCGATCAGTTCAAGGGCGTCATCAATAAGGTCATCGAAAGATACCTTTTCGGTCCGTCTAGGATTTTGGGAATCGCCGTGACCCCGATAATCCCAGCTTATGATCTTGAATTTTTTCGAGAAATGTTCTTCTAGGGGTTCCCATGCCCACTTGGCAACACCGATGCCATTGAAACAGAGAAGTGTTTTAGGACCTCTCCCCGTGACGCGATAGGCGAGTTCGATTCCATCCAATGTGGTAAACGTTTTTTCTTTGGTCTCGGCCATTGTCAACCCTTCCAGCGAAGAACAGGTTTACGAACCGCTTTCACCTCGTCAAGCCGCTTTCGAAATGTGGTTTGTGGTGCGCTCGTAACAAGATCAGGATTCTCTTCGCTCTCTTTGGCTATTGCAATCATGGCATTAATAAACTCATCGCAGGCCGCCTTGCTTTCGGTTTCAGTCGGTTCGATCATTAATGCCCCAGCAACGATAAGCGGGAAATAGACAGTGGGCGGATGAAGATCATAATCCATCAGGCGTTTAGCGATATCGATGGTCTTAACACCATGTTCATTTTGTCTCTTATCCGAAAAGACACACTCATGAAGGGTGTCGCCCTCGTAGGGAAGGTGATAATAGTCCTTCAGCTTTTCCCGTATGTATGTGCTATTGAGAACCGCCATTTGGGTAACCTTTTTGATGTTTTCTGGGCCCAATTCACGAATGTAGGCATAGGCCCGAACCAAAATGCCAAAATTTCCAAGAAAGGCCTTCACCCGACCGATCGTCTTGGGGCGGTTGTAATCGAGTTGGAAGAGATCTCCTTTTTTCGTGAGGCGCGGAATCGGAAGGAAGGGCTCCAATTCCTTTGTCACGCCGACCGGGCCCGACCCCGGTCCACCGCCACCATGCGGCGTCGAAAAGGTTTTGTGGAGATTGAAGTGCATCACGTCGACACCAAAATCGCCGGGGCGCGTGATCCCCATCATGGCATTCAGGTTGGCACCATCTAGATAAACCAGCCCACCTTTGTTATGAACGATCTCGGCAATTTGCATGATATTCTTTTCAAAAAGTCCCAGTGTATTGGGATTTGTGATCATGATTCCTGCCGTCTCTTCATCCATGACCTCGGCCACTGTCTCTGGATCGATCAATCCCTCTGGGCTCGACTTGATTTCAACGGTTTTATAACCGCAAATAGCGGTGCTGGCTGGGTTTGTTCCATGGGCGCTATCCGGGATAATGACCTTACTCCTAGGGTTTCCCTTGGCTTCATGGTAGGCACGAATCATCAACATGCCGGCCAGTTCGCCGTGGGCGCCAGCTGCAGGTATTAGCGTGACAGCATCCATGCCACTGATTTCGGCCAAATAATTCTCAAGATTGAACATCAGTTCCAGGTTTCCCTGGCACGTTTCGCTTCGTTGATAAGGATGGAGATTTGCTACCGAGCTCTTAGTAGAGAGGGCCTCGGTGATCTTGGGATTGTATTTCATGGTGCACGATCCGAGGGGGTAGAAACCAGCATCCTTGTTATAATTCCAGGTGGAGAGACGAACAAAATGACGAACCACATCGGCCTCTGAAAGCTCGGGGAGGTTAGGTCCCTCACTCCGAAGCATCGAGGTGGGTATCAGTTTTTTGGGATCGGCTGGGCCCACATCGGTGTCACCAAGTGAAAAGCCGACGCGTCCTCCTTGGCTCATTTCAAAGAGGAGGGGTTCTTCCTGTTTGGTCGAATGCAATGTCATGCCTAAACCTCAAATCTCGGTTAGAGAGTTTTCTTTAATGTATCAACAAAGTGATCAATATCATCTTTGTCGTGACACTCTGTGGTGCATACGAGAAGATGATTTTTTAATTCCGGATACCAGCACTCGAGCGGCACGCCCGCAAAGATTTTCTCTTTCACAAGGGCGCCACAAAGGGCGTCGGTGTCCGTGTTTACGCTAATCACGAATTCATTAAACGTCGGTCCCCCAAAAGCCAAGGTTACGCCGTCTATTTTGGCAAGTTCACTCTTCAAATATTCTGCATTTGAAAGGTTGATTTCAGCCAGTCTACGTAAGCCCTCTTTGCCGAGCAACGAGAGATAGATGGCAGCGTTTGTCGCCAAAAGGGCCTCATTGCTACAGATATTGGACGTCGCCTTTTCTCGTCGAATATGTTGCTCACGCGTTGACATCGTTAAGACGTAGCCTCTTTTGCCATCGGTATCGACTGTTTCTCCCACGATGCGCCCCGGCATCGCGCGAAGATATTTTTCACGGCTTGTAAAGATACCAAGATTGGGACCGCCATAATTGAGGCCACTACCAAACGCCTGTCCCTCGGCCGTGACAATGTCGGCACCGAAAGACCCTGGTCCCTTTAAAATTCCAAGACTAGTTGGTTCTGGAACGGCAACAATGAAGAACGCCTTTTTGTCGTGAGCAATGGCTTCGACTTCATCCAGATTTTCGATCACGCCAAAAAAGTTGGGGCTCTGTACGATGACGCCCGCAGTCTCTTCAGTGACAGCGTCCTTCAGAGCCTGAATATCAATTCTTCCATCTTCCATAAACGGAATTTGAATGAGATGTTGGTTACGTGGTTTTAAAATAGTCTCGATCGTATCACGATATTCGGGATGAAGTGTTCCCGCCGCAACGATTGTATTGCGCCTCGTTTTATGGATCGCCATGAGTGCGGCCTCGGCGGTGGCCGTGGCACCGTCATAGTGCGAGGCGTTTGAGACCTCCATATCGGTCAATTCACAAATCATCGTCTGATATTCAAAAATGGCCTTGAGCGTTCCCTGGCTGATCTCCGGTTGATAGGGCGTATAGGGAGTCACCCACTCGCTTCGAGAGATGATGGCGCTGACCGCCGCCGGTGTATGATGCTGATAACAGCCGGCCCCCAGAAACGAAAGCGCCTGACCCACGGGAAGGTTTTTGGCGCCCAGTTTGTCGAAATGTTTGATCAACCGCTGTTCAGAAAGTGCCGGTGGGATGTTGAGTTCACGATTGAGTTTGAGTTGGGTTGGGATAGATTTAAAAAGATCGTCAAGGTTACTTAACTTACAGGACGAGAGCATCTCTTGAGTCTCAGACTCCGTGTGGGGAATATACCGCATGTTGGCTCCATGAATGTTTAGGACTCTTCTTTAACGAATGATTCATATTGGTCGGGCGTCAAGAGCTCGTCTTGTTCGCCGATCGATCCTTCTTCAAGTTCGATCTTGAGCATCCAGCCTTCGCCGAAACAATCTTCGTTGATGATTTCAGGGCTTTCCTTGAGACTGTCATTAACCTCTACAATTTTACCGCTGAGGGGAACAAAACAATCGCTGACCGATTTAACCGATTCGACGGCCCCAAAGGTTTCGCTTTTTTTCATCTCTTCACCGATATCGGGAAGTTCGACAAAGACGATATCGCCCAATTGTTCCTGCGCATAATCGGTGATTCCAACAGTGGCGATATTGGCTTCGATGCGGATCCATTCATGGTCTTTGGAATACTTTAGATCGTCCGGAGTGTTCATAAATCCTCCCAGTGCTTTAGGCGGTTTGTTTGTAAAAGGGCGTCTTAACTACCTCTGCTAGTCGTTCCTTACCTCGAATGTCAATAGAAAACTTCGCTCCAATGTCGCTGTGCGGCGTTGAAACATAGCCGATGCCGATCGGGCTTTTGAGAGATGGAGAGAAGGTACCACTGGTCACGCTGCCAATCGGTTTTCCATCGATCTGAATCGTATAACCATGACGTGGAATTCCCTTGTCGATCATCCGAAATCCAACCAGTTTGCGCGGAACCCCCTCTTTTCTGATTTTCTGAAGGGCGCTCTTTCCAATAAAGTCACCATCCTTCTTGAACTTGATTACCCAACGGAGTCCTGCCTCAAGGGCATTGGTCTCATCCGAAATTTCATGGCCATAGAGACAATATTTCATCTCCAGGCGGAGCGTGTCACGGGCGCCCAATCCAATCGGTTGAATGCCGTATTCTTCTCCAGCCTCCATTATTTTTTGCCATACGCGCACCGCATGTTTCGGGGAAGCAAAGATTTCAAAACCATCTTCACCGGTATATCCGGTTCGCGCAAAAATGGCCTCTCCAGCATCATGAATATTGCCCATTGAAAGATGAAATGCTGGAATCGTTTCTAGATCAACATCGGTAACCTTTCCCAAAATCTTCGCGGCCAGAGGTCCTTGAATGGCCATCAATGTATAGTTATCGCTGACATTTTTTAGTGTGACATTGCCCTTCAGGTGATTCTCGACCCATTGATAATCTTTTTCGATATTGCCGGCATTAACAACGGCCAGGAAATGATCTTCCTTGATGCGATAGAGAATGAGATCGTCGACCAGTGTTCCCTCGTCAGTTAATAGAAGAGAATACTGGGCCTGTCCATCACGAAGCTGTCTATTGTCGCTCGGTGTGAGATAGTTTAAAAACTCAAGTGTATCGGGTCCCGAAATGTCAAATGTTCCCATGTGACTGACATCAAAGAGGCCGGCCTTGTTTCGAACGGTCAGATGTTCTTCGGTAACTCCACGATATTGAATTGGCATTTCCCATCCGGCAAATTCAATCATCTTTGCGCCAAGCTTTAGATGTTCATCATGAAGAGCCGTTCGTATTACCATCTCAACTCACTCCTTTGCGGCTAGTCGTCGTGCGGCCGTTACGGTATTTTTCATCAACATCGCGATCGTCATCGGTCCAACACCGCCAGGCACCGGTGTAATGTAGGAGGCGCGTTCTAGTGCGGTGTCATAGTCGACATCCCCACAAAGTGAGCCATCATCCAGTCGATTGATTCCAACGTCAATCACAATAGCACCCGATTTGATCCAATCTCCCTGAATAAATTTGGGACGTCCGATAGCGGCGATGACGATGTCTGCATCTGCCACTTTTCCAGGGAGGTCGACGGTCCGAGAGTGGCAAACGGTCACCGTTGCATGTTTGTGCATCAACATCATGGCAACCGGTTTACCTACGATATTGCTCCGTCCGACAATCACGGCATTCTTTCCGGTGATATCGGTTCCCGTCGATTCGATCAGGGCGATAACGCCGGATGGTGTGCAGGGCATCAGACAATCCTGACCCGCGACCAACTTGCCGACACTAATCGGATGAAAGCCATCCACATCCTTCTCAGGATCGATGGCCAGCAACACCTCACCTTCATTAAATGATTTCGGAAGGGGGAGTTGAACCAGGATTCCATGATTCGTTGGGTCAGCATTTAATTCGTTGATTTTATTTAGGATTTCGGTCTGGGTCGTATCTGCGGGATATCTTAGCAATTGGCTCTCAATGCCGATCTTGTTGGCGGCACGCTCTTTGTTTCGGACATAAACCTCGGATGCGGCGTCCTCACCGACCAAAATGACGGTCAGTTTGGGGGAAATGCCATGCGTTTTGAGCTCTTTCACCTCATTTTTGAGGTTGGAGCGTATCTCCTTGGCTAGTGACTTTCCGTTGATCATTTCACCCATAGGACCCCCTAATATGGGGTCCAGAAATATTAGGAAAGGCGCTCGGTGTCAAATGAAAGATAATAAAAAGGCGAGGGACGAAGGACGTGAGACGTAGGACGATACGAGCGTCGTAACCTAAACCGAATAAGAATATTTGTCAGTCAAGTTGGGACAACTTGGTCGTCTGATTGCGGCCATGTTCCTTGGAGTAGTAAAGGCATTTGTCAGCAGCCTGAATGAAATCCTCATGCGTTTCAAAGACAAATGTGTCACAAAGTGTGGCGATGCCAGTACTAATCGTTATCTTGATATCCTCACCCTCAAAATTGATCGGCGTACCTGCAACAGCTATTCGAATTCGCTCGGCCAGAAGATGAGCACCATCTTCATCCGTATTTCGGAGAATAATGGCGAATTCCTCTCCACCATAACGAGCGACGATATCCTCGTGGCGAGTCATCGCTTGAAGAACGTTGGCCAGCTTGAGGAGGACACTGTCCCCGGCCAGGTGTCCGTGGGTGTCGTTGACCTTTTTGAAATAGTCGATATCGACCATCATGAGCGAGAGAAAGATCTTGAGGCGCTTGGAGTGGCTCAGTTCTTCTTGAAGACGGTCCAGAAAATAGCGTTTGTTGTAAAGATTGGTGGGTGGGTCGATGACGCCTAGTTCATAGAGCTCGTTAATGGCCACCTTTTCATCTTCATCAGCCAATGAGAATTTAAAAATGGTTGCTGGGCTGATCTGAATCTTATCGTCGGCGTTGAGCGAACAAATCTTTTTTCGTTCACCATTGATGAAGGTTCCATTGGTGCTGCCGAGATCTTCGATTGTTACGTCTTCGCCTTCCACCATAATTTTCAGATGTTGACGTGAAATTCGGGAATCATTGACGACGATGTCAACGTCTGGGCTTCGTCCAAGAATCGTGAGCCCCTCCTGAAGGGGAAAGAATTTTCCAAGAAGAGGACCGGCCAGAAAAAAGAGGTAACCGCGTTTGGGCTTCTTGCCCACAACACCGCTGATCGAGGTAACGATCGTCTGATCAAAACTGTCTTTTTTCTTTTTTGCGGTCATTAAAATCCCCGGTGACGCAGTCTAACGGAATGGAAAGGGGAATTCAACGTTTTTTAAAAAGTGATTACCGAATCGGAGCTGGTGGAAGCATTCTGTCCCCAGGGGTGGGCGTTTCGGGAGTTTCTTCGTCAATTGGAGGGATGGGTCTATCAAGGTTTCTTAGAAAGTGGGGAATGAGTGCATCTTTGGTCCGTGTCAGACGGGGTCGTAAGACGAGCGCCTCACCGGCCTTAACTTTGGCCTTCTTTTTCCAAACGGTGAAGCCTTCCTTCCCGACCACCACTTCAATGATCTTGCCGGGTTCCACATTGTTTAGCGTATAGGGTGTTGTTCCAACCAGGATGCCATCTATAGCGATACTGGCTCCACTTGGCGAAGAGATGATTTGAAGTTCACCGAAGTTGACGGTGAGGTCGACGTGCAATGATGAGTTCTCATCAGGTTTTAGCTGGATGTCACGTCCCCAAAAGACATGGTCACCAAGGTAGAGGCCGATCGAATGGTACTGATTGGGAAGAATGTTTGAGAGTCGCGTCGGGGTGACCATGTTCGTATCTTTTTCATTTAAAAAAACCTTGGCCCCATCCGGATTGGATGTGATGTCGAGACTGGCATAATGAGGTGGTTCAGGTTTTAAGACGACCTGCAGTTCTCGACGATCTCCCTTTTTGATCGAAACGGCGTGAAAGTAGGGAACAAAGCCCTCCTTTTCGACAATCAATCTATAATTAAGGTTCGGCTTGATATTCTTTACACGATATGGAGGGTCGCCCGTGAGAGGAATGCCGCCAAAGAGAACCTTGGCGTCCGTTGGTTCGACCTCAATAACAATACTGCTTCTCGAAAGCCATGTCTGGATGGTTCCATGGAAAGGAACCCATTTATGATGGCCACCCATTACGATGACGGCCGAAGCGACTACAATCACAGCAGACAGAGAAATGGTAATTCCCTTCCAATGGTCGCAAAAAAAAGCGCGAGGATTGAATCGTCTCCGAATACCTGCCCAACATCGTTCAAAGAATGGCTCTTTTTCTGGTTCCTCTCCTTCTATGAGGGAAAGCTCCTGTTCGATTTTCATAAGCTCTTTTTTGTCTGCAACGGGCGTCGTCTCCTCAAGCATAAACTCTTTAATTTGTGGAGGAACCTTCATGATATCTGTTGACTCGAGAGCTTCCGGGAGAATCGCTGACTGCGTATGATCAATGATCATCAGTGGTGTCTTGGCATCATCATCCAGTTCCTCTCGCTCACTGATTTCTTCAGCGAAGAGATTGCGAATAAAATCGGTAACCGTGGACGGTTGGAAGTTGGGATAATGAGTGTAGAGGAACTTGACCAAGTCGTCGTGAAGTTCAGATGCCCAGAGATATCGATTTTTAGGATCCTTGGCGAGGGATTTCAAGACGATTGTATCGAGTTCATCGGGCAGATCTGATCGTGCCAGCGATGGAGCCGGAACAGAACCGCGACGAACGTTCTGGAGCGTTTCACGTTTGTTGGCCCCCTTGAAAAGGCGACGACCCGTCACGAGCTCGTGGAGGATAATGCCGAGCGAAAAGACGTCGGAGCGAGGATCAATCGGTTCCCCGCGGGCTTGCTCGGGCGACATGTAGGCGAATTTTCCCTTGAGAACACCAGAATCGGTGATGTTGACCTGCATGGCCGCCTTCGCAATTCCGAAATCAATAATTTTGACCGTTCCGGAATAGGAGACGATGACATTCTGAGGGCTGATGTCGCGATGGATGATGCCGAGGTTGCGGCCTTGGTCGTCGGAGCGTCGATGCATGTAGTTAAGGCCATTGGCGACTTCGGAGATAAAGTAACAGATATACTCAATAGGGATTAACTCTCCCTTTTTGAGGCTTTGACGGTGGATTTGTGAGAGACTTTTCCCATCCACATACTCCATGACCATGAAGTAATCGTCTCCCACTTTTCCGAGGTCAAAGATTTGGGCAATGTTGCCGTGGGAGAGCATGACGGCAATCTTGGCCTCGTTGATTAGCATATTAACGAATTCTGGATCGGCGGCAATTTGCGGGAGAATCTTCTTGATAACGACAGTCTTCTTAAGGCCGTGAAGATCGTACGCAAGACCCTTAAAGATTTCAGCCATTCCACCCTGGGCGATTTTGTCTAGAAGGTAATACTGTCCTACTGGTGAAACCGCTAGCTCCGGGCCCCTCTTGTGCTTATCTCTCAGCATACCTGGCTAATGTAGTGTTTTTTCGGCTTTTAATCAAGGAGCAAGTGGGCCAACTAATCGTTGCTCCACTAGCATTTTTTTGGTAGCTTACAAAAACAATGGTAATTGAGAAGTCGACAAATGAATTCTCTGATCAGGACACGTCTTTTATTACAGCAAAGACACCCCTTGAAAGTTTTCCTGTTGCGTCACTCTTTTTTACACATGGTCCGCTTTCGGGTCGTGAGGTCCCTCTGACAAGCAGCACTTTTTTTGTGGGGCGAAGCCAGAACAACAATTTGATATTGAGTGAAAAATCAGTGTCGCGAAAGCATGCCGTCATCAATTTTGTTGATGGTGAGTATGTGATCAATGATCTCAATAGTCTAAAGGGAACTTACGTCAACGGACGAAAGATTCAGGAGTCAACGCTTCGGCCCGGGGATATTGTTAATATCGGCGAAAATCGGATGCAGTTCCGTGTGGTCAGTCCGAGTGGGCGATGGGTGGCGCCGGGCGGAAATCGTGCGATCTGGTTTGTTCTGATTGCCCTTCTTCTGGGGATTGTTATCGGTGGTGGTACCTGGTTTTTTGTTCAGAACAATTCCAAGGAAAAAATGCCGAGTGAGATCATGGTCAAAATTGAGGCTCATTATGATCGCGGGATCTCCTATTTTAATAAGGACCACGATGTTGCCAAGGCTCGGTCAGAGTGGGAGAAAATCTTGGAATTAGACCCCGATATGAAGTCCGATTTTGCCATAAAGGCATCCAAACTGCTACGTAGTACGGAACCCCCAAAGTCAGAAGAATAGCAACTTTCGGGGGAGGATCTGCCGATAATCCATATAAGGGGTACTTTATCTAAAGGACCGAATCGATGGCCGACCAGAGTTCAAGCCAAGAGAAGACCGAGGACGCAACTCCGAAGCGACTTCGGGATGCTCGTAAAAAGGGACAGGTCTCCAAGAGTCGAGATTTGAATACCATCGTTATTCTCATTGTGGCCTTCAGCTCCGTGGCACTCCTTAAAAATCACATCATGGAACATCTCCGAACCATCATGCACAATGCCTTCAATTTTGCCTCGAAGACAATGATTTCGAATGAAGAACTTTTCTTGATGTTTGAAAATTTTTTCATCACCTATCTTAAAACGATTGCGCCATATCTTGGCATCGTGGTTTTTATTTCTATTTTTATCGGATTTATTCAGGTGGGTCCGGTTTTTTCGCCGGAGCCTTTAAAGCCCCAGATCAAGCGGCTCAACATGTTTCAAAATATTAAGAATATGTTCAAGATGACGCTTTTGGTCGAGTTGATAAAAAATGTTCTAAAGGTTTTTCTCGTTTTCTTCCTAGCTTATCTTACGGTGAAAAAGAATCTACACGAAGTGGTGATGACCGTTGCAGGAACGTTGCCTCAGACGGCGGCCGTTGCAGCTCACATCATTAGTTCATTTTTGCTCAAACTCTTCATCTGTTTTATGATTGTATCAATTCTAGATTTTGGTTTTCAGCGTTGGCACTATAAAAAAGAACTCAAGATGACAAAGGAAGAAGTGAAACGCGAGTACAAACAAGATGAGGGTGATCCTCTGATCAAGAGTCAACGAAGGCAACTCCATCAAGAATTGGCAATGAGCGATATGAAACAGGCGGTTTCAGCATCTGACGTGGTGATCACCAACCCGACAGAGGTGGCTGTAGCCATCAAATACAATGAGGCCGAAATGATGGCGCCGCAGATTGTGGCCAAGGGACAACGGCTTTTTGCTGAGATGATTCGAGATGAAGCCAAGGAGCACAATGTTCCCATCATGCAAAACGTTCCGCTAGCCTGGGCCTTGTTGGAATTAGAGGTTGGTGATGAGATTCCCGAAGAACTTTATGCTGCGGTCGCAGAACTTCTCGTCATCGTCTACCGGATGCGCGAGGAAGATAAAATACAAGTCTAGTCAAGCTACCACTTCATCGGCATATCATTCGGACCATAGAGAAGGGGATTTATCTCTTCTTCTTTCATATCAGAGGACGAAAAAAGTTTGGCCCCCTCAAAGAACATATCGTTTGGCCCCATGATCATATGTGTTGGCTCACCCCTGACCCTCTTTTTCATCACCGCTTCTTTACCCTTCAGAATCTTGAGCTGGCCGCGGAGTTGTTCGATTGTCTCCTGATTTTCACTCTGAAAATTTCTGTCGAGGGCCTCTTCCGGAAAAAGTGACGCGATAAGAATTTTGGCCTTCTTTGAGGAGACAGTTGTAAGTTTGCAATGAAAGGGTTTTATTCGACCGGGACGCTCCTTTGGGTGGGGGTTTTTGTACCACTCGACATTGCCGTTGCTGTCGAGTTGTTTGTTGGTAACGACGTGATCGAGCTCACTCCCTTCGATACCAATTTTTCCAAGGCCGGGCGCTTCATCGAAGATGTGGTGACCAATCTCATTCTGCTTGATCAACTCATACCCTAAATATTTGTTGATCTTTTCCCGCATCTCTCCTGTGATGATAAGTTCCTTCATGACACCCTCCTTCTTTCCAACTACGTAAGGGGCTCGTGAAGAGCCAATGTCCTTTCCACCCAATAGAATTGCAATATGTGTGCCGATTTGACAGAAAATGAAATGAGGTCGATTATGATGAATATAATAATAATATCAATGCGTTACGCATAATTCTTCTGCGACGCACTGAGTCAGAGGGGGGAAAGATGACAATATATTGACTGGGGCGCCATAAAGTTGACGCTTTTTGCATAAATGGATATTATCGATTTAACCCTTGAGTTCTATTTAGGATGCGCTGTTCCTCTTTTTGTTGAAGCCTGCTCTGCGTGTCTCGCTCGATCTGCATTTTATATCTCCTGGCCATTCGATCCTTCGGTGAAATGGCCAGAAGGCGATTCCAGGCATCGAGGGAGCGGGGATAGTCTTTTAGTTCAAAGTATGACTTTCCGAGTTCCCGAAGAACGGTCAGCATCACAGTCGTCACATCGGTGCCAGGTGGCGGAGGAAGGGCCACTGCGCGCGTATAGTAATCGATTACCTTTTCAT
>CAYWXY010000003.1:16324-25600 GCA_964462555.1 uncultured Pseudomonadota bacterium
CCAGGTGGCGGAGGAAGGGCCACTGCGCGCGTATAGTAATCGATTACCTTTTCATGATCTCCCTCCTGTTTGGCGATGGATCCCAGAAGGAACATCAACGTAAAATTGTTTCCCTGACGTTTTTCTGCCCGCTTAAGCTCTTTCTTGGCCGCGGGGATTTCGTTCAGCATATAGAGCGTTCGACCCAGGTGTTCATGAATCGTCTTGGTTGCAATGTGATTGCGATAGTGTTTGGGAAGTGTCGATTTGGCCTTTTCAAAATAGTGTTTGGCGGTGGGATAATTATTCCCCTTCTCATAATTGATGGCCATCGTGAAAAAGACGAGACCATCCTGGCACCCATTGGCAATGGCTCGCTGGAAAAAGGTCATGGCGGTTCCCATATGGCCATTTTCCGCAGACTCAAAGCCGGCCTCCACTAGAGCCGACCATCGTGGATTTTTGTGGCCCGATTTTCGATAATCGTCGAGATCTCCGGCCACAGCCGTAAGAGAAAATGAGAATAGAGCAATGATAACAAGAGGATAAAGTATTTTTGAGGGCTTCATAGGGTGCCATCATATCATGTTGTTCTAGCTTTTTCATCGCCTTTTTTCCTTGCAATTTTGATGGGTTATGCTAGGAGTCCCCAAGCCTTTTCGAAGGTAAGAGCTAAATCCACACGTCTCCATTCACTCCCGTGCCTAAACGGGAGCCTCTTTCGGTTGCTGGAGTAGTTCCAGTCCCATGGAGACGGCGGTCAAAACCCATAAGGAGGAACGTATGGCTCAGATTTCAGTCAAAGAACTACTCGAGGCGGGTGTCCATTTCGGTCATCAAACGACCCGCTGGAACCCCAAAATGAAACCCTACATTTTTACCGCACGTAATGGGATTCATATCGTCGACCTTCAGCAAACCGCTGAATACGCCAATGAGGCCTTCAAATTTGTTGCCGACAGTGTGGCTCTCGGTACGAAGGTTCTTTTTGTTGGGACAAAGAAGCAGGCCCAGGATATCATCCAGGAGCAGGCCGAACGCGTGGGCATGTACTACGTTAATCACCGTTGGCTCGGTGGTATGCTCACAAATTTTCGGACAATCAAACAGAGTATCGATCGTCTGAACAACTGGAATGAAAAGAAGGAATCGGGAGAACTCGAGGCCTTGCCGAAAAAAGAAGTTCTGACAATGCAGCGCAAGATGGACAAACTGGAGTACAGTCTCGGTGGCATCAAGACCATGACGAAGGCTCCGGAAATTGTTTTTATCGTCGATCCTCACAAAGAGCACATTGCCAAGCGCGAGGCCAATCGTCTTGGGTGTACGGTAATTTCACTCACCGATACAAATTGTGATCCTGATGATATCGATTTTATCATCCCGGGTAATGACGATGCGATTCGTTCCATCACACGCGTTGTTTCTTTTATTGCAGATGCCTGCGCCGAAGGTCTGGAACGTCGTGAAGTTGTTATTCGCAAGGAAGTTGAAGAAGAAAGATCGGTTCGTTCGCCGAAGGCCAGAGCTGTTGAGAAGAAGCCGGCCGTGAAGGCGCGTGCTTTCGTCTCGAGACCCGATGAAAAGGTCACAGAAGCTGACACCAAGGAGGTGCCAGAGGTTAAAGAGAAATCCGCCGAAGGCGGATCCGCCTCTGGCGGAGAAGCAACAGAAACAAAGAGCTAATTCAGAAATTTATAAAAGGAGAAGAACCATGGCTATTTCATTAGAAACCGTTAAAGAACTTAGAGAAAAAACAAGTGCCGGCATGATGGATTGCAAAAAAGCCCTGCAAGAGTCGAATGGGGATCTGGAAGCCGCTATTGATTATCTTCGTAAAAAAGGTTTGGCTACCGCTGCTAAGAAGGCGGGACGTGTTGCGGCCGAAGGAACCATTGTTGTTACCACAAGTGGTGACAGCAAGTCTCACGCAGTCGTCGAAGTCAATTGCGAGACCGACTTTGTGACCAAAACCGAAGATTTTCAGAATTACTCCAAAGAGATTGCAGAGTTGATCGTCAATGAAAAACCAGCCGATCTCGATGCACTTCTGTCCTGCAGCATGGGTGGAAAAACAGTCAAGGATGTTCAGACAGATATCGTCGCCAAGATTGGTGAGAATATTCATGTTCGACGCTTTGAGACCATTCAGCTCGAAGGCAGCGACAAGGTGACACAGTACGTTCATCCTGGTTCAAAGATTGCCGTCTTGGCACTTTTCGATGATCCGAATGGTAAGTTGGATGAGCAGTTGGCTCGTGAAGTCGCTATGCACGTTGCAGCCATGAATCCGATGTATGTCCGTTCCGAAGATGTTCCGACCGACTTTATTGAGAAGGAAAAAGAAATTTTCATGGAGCAGATGGCGAACGAAAAGAAGCCACCCGAAATCATGGAAAAGATCATCCAGGGTAAGATCAGCAAGCAGCTTAAAGAGATCTGCCTGGAAGATCAGGCCTTTGTGAAGTCTGAAGACGGTAAAACTTCCGTAAAAAACACTTTGAAAAATGTCGATCCTGGTATAAAAATCAAGAGCTTTGTGAGACTCCAGGTGGGTGAGGGAGTTGAAAAGAAAAAAGCCGATTTAGCACAGGAAGTAGCCGAAATGGTCAACCAATAAAGAGAGGTCACTATGGCGAGCCCGAAATATAGTCGTGTATTGCTTAAACTGAGTGGAGAGGCAATGCTCGGTCTCAAGGGTGACCATGGAATCAAACGTGACGCAGTTGACTTTCTAACCAACGAAATCAAAACAGTTACTGATCTCGGTGTTCAAGTTGTCATCGTCATTGGTGGTGGTAACATTTTCCGCGGTCTCTCTGAGACTGCTGAGGGGATGGATCGCACTACCGCCGATTCGATGGGAATGTTGGCAACAATCATCAATAGTCTCGCACTACAGGATTCACTGGAGCGTGGCGGTATTGAGACGCGCGTCATGACCGCTGTCCACGTTCAGTCATTTGCAGAGCCTTACATTCGACGCCGTGCCATTCGCCACATGGAAAAGGGTCGTTTGGTAATTGTGGGCGGAGGAACGGGAAATCCCTATTTTTCAACGGATACCGCAGCATCCCTTCGCGCTATGGAGATCGGCGCTGAGGCCATCCTGAAGGGAACAAAGGTAGACGGCGTCTATACCTCGGATCCGGTCAAGGATCCAAAGGCCAAACGCTATGATGAAATCACCTTTATCGATGTGATCAAGCAAAAGCTTCGCGTGATGGATTCGACAGCAATTTCGATGTGTATGGATAATGATTTACCCATCGTTGTCTTTGATATATTCAAAAAAGGTAACTTGAAAAAAGTCGTGATGGGGGAAAGGCTGGGAACATATGTCCATGGATAAAGATGCTTTGTTGAAGGATGCAAAGATTCGGATGGGGAAGGCGATCGAAGTGCTCAGACATGAGCTCGCAAAAATGCGGACCGGGCGTGCTTCTCTTTCAATTCTCGATGATGTTAAGGTCGAGTACTACGGAAACCCCACGCCACTCAATCAGGTGGCAACACTTGGGACGCCGGATCCACGATTGATTACCATTCAGCCATGGGAATCCAATCTTATTCCAGAGATTGAAAAGGCGCTCCAGAAGGCCGACCTGGGTATGAATCCAACAAGCGATGGTAAGTTGATTCGGTTGCCGATCCCAGCGTTAACCGAAGAACGAAGAAAAGACTTGGTGAAGCATGCCAAGAAGCATGGTGAAGAATCAAAAGTAGCCGTTCGCAATATTCGACGCGATGCCAATGAGCATTTGAAAAAATTAGAAAAAGAAGAACATGTTTCTGAGGACGAGATCAAGAAGGCGCAAGGGGACGTCCAGAAGATGACGGATGAATACACCAAAGAGACCGACGAAATCGTGGATATGAAGGAAAAGGAGATCATGACCGTATAGCTCTCCACGTCATCTTTTTTGCAAAATCACATGAATCCAGTACCCAAACATATTGCCATTATTATGGATGGTAACGGCAGGTGGGCCAAGCAACATGGTTTGCCACGTGAAGAAGGACATCGCAAAGGTGTTGAGACCGTTGAGGCGATCGTCGAGGCGTGTCAGGAACGTGGTGTGAAGCACCTAACGCTCTACGCCTTTTCTGAAGAGAACTGGAACCGACCCGATGGGGAGGTTGCATCGCTCATGAAGCTCCTCTCGTTTTTTCTGACGGCCAAATGCCAGAAGATGCTCGACAATGGTATCCGCTTTCGAACAATCGGGGATATTGAAAAGTTGCCAGCGGATGTCTTGGAACAGATTCAGGCGGTCAAGGAGAAGACCTCGGATGGTCAAAAAATGGAACTTGTCTTGGCCCTCAGTTATGGTTCCCATTCTGAATTGACACGGACAATCAATACATTGATTGCCAAGGGGAAACCGGAGGTAACGGTTCAGGACGTGGAAGATCATCTGGATACCCGAGGGATGCCGAATCCCGATCTCCTTATTCGAACCAGTGGCGAGTATCGTTTGAGTAATTTCTTGCTCTGGCAGCTGGCCTATTCGGAACTCTACTTTACCGATGTTTTGTGGCCAGAGTTCAGTGAGGCTGAACTCGACAGGGCCATTTCTGATTTTCAAGGACGTGAACGCCGCTTCGGCGGAGTCGGCGAGGATGACTAATGTTTAAACGGATAACTACAGCGTTGGTTCTGATTGCGGTTGTTGTCGTAGTCTTGATGTGGTCACCCATTTGGCTTTTTCAGCTCCTGGTGCTAGGGCTAGCATTCGGCGGACTATGGGAATTCTATCGGATCGTCAACCCGCAGGATCATTTTTTACTCATCACAGGTCTTCTCTTTGGGCTCTTGATTGCCGGAGTGCTCATCTTTTTTGGTTTTCCCGCGTGGGCCTTTCCGCTCTTTATCGGGGCCTTTTTCATATTGATACTTGTCCATATGGTGCACGCCACAAACGCCGAAAGAGTTATTTCAAAGCTCGGTTTGATACTCTTTGGAGCGGCCTATTTGTCACTCACACTTCCGGCATTTGTATGGCTCCGAGTTTCCAATCATGGCCGTTTTTTAATTGTCTTAACGATCGCGATTGTCGCTCTCGGCGATTCCTTTGCATTCGCCTTTGGAAAAATGATCGGTCGCCACAAGTTTTCACCACTGATTAGCCCCAAGAAGACGATCGAGGGTTTTATCGCCTCGTTCTTCGGTGGGGTCGTGGGTGCCGTGATCTGTTGGCAGGCCTTTTGGCCCGAGCTTCCAGTAGGACTTATTATCTTCCTAGGCGTTACCGTCGCATTGATCGGCGCCTTGGGTGATCTGGTTGAATCTCTAATCAAACGGGCCTACCACGTGAAAGATTCCGGGAACATCCTTCCGGGTCACGGTGGTATTTTGGATCGTCTGGACGCACTCCTCTTTGCGGCCCCCTTTGTCTATTATACCTTTAAAATGACAGGATGGATCTGATGAAGAAAAAAATATCAATTCTAGGGTCGACAGGGTCGATCGGTACCAGTGCGCTTGACGTCGTTGGCCGATATCCCGATCGCTTCGATGTCGTTGCGTTAGCCGAGGGTCATGACGTTGATCTCCTCGCCAAACAGATTGAGACCTTTTCGCCAAAGGTGGTTTCGGTCCGGGATGACGATGCCAGGCAGAAGCTGAAAGAAAAATGTAGCGCGAATGTGGAGATCTTGTCTGGTCTGGACGGGGTTTCTGCTGTGGCGACCATTGATGATGCTGAGATCGTCCTTTCGGCTATTGTGGGGGCGATCGGTATGCGCCCGACCTATGAGGCCATTTGTGCTGGCAAAACGATTGCGCTCGCAAACAAGGAGAGTCTGGTCGCTGCGGGTCAATTGATGATGGATGCGGTTAAAAGTTCGGGAAAGAAACTCTTGCCAGTTGATAGCGAACATTCGGCGATCTTTCAGTCGATGGAGGGACATCGAACGGAAGATGTTAAAAAGATTATTTTAACGGCCTCCGGCGGACCCTTCAGAGATTATGCCGGTGATCTTGCCAAGGTCACTGTTGCTGAGGCCCTCAAACATCCCAACTGGTCGATGGGACAGAAAATCACAATCGACTCTGCAACGATGATGAATAAAGGGCTTGAGGTGATCGAGGCGCATTGGCTTTTCAATCTGCCTGAAGATAAGATTGATGTCGTTGTTCATCCGGAAAGTATTGTTCACTCGATGGTCGAATATAAAGACGACGCTGTTATTGCCCAGTTGGCAAAACCCGACATGCGCGGCCCCATTGCCTACGCGCTAGCCTATCCGGAGCGGATTGAGAGTCATGTCTCATCTATTGAGTGGGGAAAATTAAATAAACTGACCTTTTTTGCGCCCGATGATGATCGGTTTCCAATGCTGGGCCTAGCGCGCGAGGCTATTCGCAGCGGCGGTTCGACAGCAGCACTTATGAATGCGGCAAACGAAATTGCCGTGGCTGCCTTTCTGGAAGAGAAGATCGGCTTCTTGGATATCTATCGCGTTGTCAAAACGGCCATGGAGAAACATACGTCAGTCAAAATGAATAGCATCGATGATGTCCTGGCGGTTGACCGCGAGGGTCGCAGGCTGGCACAAGAGAACATAGGATAATCTAATGACAATTTTGTATTTTATTATTGCACTGAGCATCTTGATTATTGCCCATGAGTGGGGGCATTTTATTGTGGCCCGACTCTTTGGTATACGCGTTGAAAAGTTTTCAATCGGCTTTGGTCCCAAAATTTGGGGAATCAAGCGGGGGGATACAGAATATAAGGTGTCACTCTTGCCCTTTGGCGGTTTTGTTAAGATGAGTGGTGATGAGGTGGCGGAGTGTGACAAGACTGATCCGGCCGCTTTTTATAATAAATCGGTTGGAGCGCGAGCCTGTGTGGTTGCAGCAGGTCCGGTCATGAACATCATCCTGTGCCTGATTTTGATGCCAATCGTTTTTATGCTCGGAAAGAGTGAACCAACATTTCTCCAGGAAAAACCGATCGTGGCCGCAGTGAGAGCGGACTCTCCAGCACTTAAAGCTGACTTTCGAGAGGGTGACCTTATCGTTGAGGTCAGTGGACAGCCCGTTGAGACATGGAAAGAAGCAATTAATGATGTTTTGATTGCAATGAATCAGGATCTGATTGTGACGATTGATCGCAACGGTCAAAGGATCGATAAAGAGGTGCACGTTGAAGAGGTTCCGGACGGTCAGGGAGGATACCTGGGTGTAGAGCCGATCTTTTTCATCGGGAATGAGGCCGTTATCGACATGGTTCACGGTGATTCACCTGCGGAGCGCGCGGGCCTTCAGGTTGGTGATACAATTATTTCGATGGAGGGAGAACCTGTCGGCGACTGGACCGACATGGTGGCCAAGATTCGGAAGAGTGAGGGAGAGCTGATTCGTCTTCGCGTGTTGCGGGGCGGAGAAACGATCGAGATCGAATTGATGCCCGAATATAATGAAGAGGTTAAACGATATCTGATGGGCGTTTCGAAGGATCCCTCAAAACGTGACATTCCGATGACGACAATTCGTTATGGTTTCTTCGAAAGTATTACGGAGGGTTTTAAGGAGGTTGGGCGGTTGGCCAGTGTAACATTTAAGGTCGTTGGGAAGCTCGTGACGCTGCAACTCTCTTATAAAGCGCTCGGTGGTCCGATCAAAATTGCACAAGCGACGGCTGCGGCGGCACGTTCAGGACTCGCCAGCTTTATTTACTTCTTGTCGTTCTTGAGTTTGCAATTGGGCATCCTCAATCTATTTCCGATACCGGTCCTGGATGGCGGCCACTTGGTCTTTTTTGGCATTGAGGCCATTCGGAGAAAGCCGCTCAGTGAGCGTATACAGGGGATAGCACAGCACGTCGGTCTTGCGTTGATCTTGCTCCTCTTGGCCTTCGTTTCAATTAACGACTTGATGAACATTGAAGTGATTCGCAATTTCATCGATAAATTATTTTAATATGAAGATACTTGCCCTAGACACATCATGCATGATGGGTTCGGTTGCGGTTGTAGACGGCCAGATGATTGTTGCCGAACAACTTCTTAATATCAAGATCACGCACTCGGAACGCCTTATTGCATCGATTGACGCTCTTCTTGAAGCCGCGGAACTCAAACTTCATGATATGGATGCTTTTGCCGTAGCGATTGGCCCCGGATCGTTTACTGGGCTTCGCATTGGGTTGGCGGCGGCCAAGGGTTTTGCCTTTGTAACGGAGAAACCAATTTTGGGTGTCTCAACACTTCTTGGGCTTGCCTACAATGTCTATGGTTCGAGGGAGCCAGTGGTTGCGGTTCTGGATGCCCGTCGTGGTGAGTACTATGTTGCTGACTATCGGTTTGAAGGCCCTAAAGTGGAGACCCATCTAGCAGACACAGTAATGAAGCCGGAGGAGCTGGCCACATACATCGAATCGTTAAACGAGAAGGTCGTTGTTGTTGGGGATGGCGTCTATAGTCTGCACGAACGGACCGGAGATCGTCTCAAAGATCAGATCATCGTTCCACCCCCGAGTGACATTCATCCGCGGGCCTCCAACATCGCGCATCTCGCAATGGAGCGGGCAGCACGTAGCGATTTTGACGATCTCGATCAATTGGCTCCAAACTATATCCGAAAATCCGATGCCGAGCTTACAAAACGTCGTCAGCCGTAGACCGAACCATAAGATTTAAGACTATGTTCAATATCGTCCTCTACCAACCCCAGATTCCACCGAATACCGGCAATGTCGCACGTCTCTGTGTCGGCTCAGGCTGTCATCTTCACTTGATTCGTCCCATTGCCTTCTTTTTGGATGATAAGAGTATGAAACGCGCCGGTTGTGACTATTGGTCACACGTGAATCTAACCTGTCACGACTCATTAGATGATCTGAAAAAAACCCCTGGGATCAATCGGATATTCTATGTGACCAAGCACGGGAAAAATACCTACACTGATGTTTCATACCAATCGGGTGACACCTTTATCTTTGGGAGTGAACAGCATGGTTTACCGGAGGAACTTCTTGAAGAAAATCGGGATCAAACAATCATGATCCCCATGACCGGACCGATTCGATCACACAATCTCTCCAATGCTGTTGCCATTGTTGTTTACGAAGCCCTCAGGCAGAACAAGTAATGCGGTTTGGGTGTCGATGCCCGTATCGTCAAAGGTTTAGCGGTTTCGTTTTTTTAAGACGAAGCCGTAACCGTTCACCGATACGAGCTTCGTAACCTCAACCGTATTGAATTATATTATTAGATTATCCCTCAATGCACTTAGGCAGAACAAGTAATGCGGTTTGGGTGTCGATGCCCGTATCGTCAAAGGTTTAG
>CAYWXY010000003.1:25700-52464 GCA_964462555.1 uncultured Pseudomonadota bacterium
TACGAGCTTCGTAACCTCAACCGTATTGAATTATATTATTAGATTATCCCTCAATCAACTTAACAAACGTCTGGCCGAGTTCGGGGTCAAATTGAGTGCCGAGATTTCTGCGCATCTCACTGATGGCTTGATCGAGTGAAATCGCTGGACGGTAGGCCTGATCGGAGGTCATGGTGTCCCATGACTCGGCAATCGAGAGAATACGGGCGCCTAAGGGGATGTGGCGCCCCATCAGCTTGTCGGGATAGCCTGTTCCATCAAAACGTTCGTGGTGATGTAGGATCATTGCCAACTCATTTTTCCAAAAGAGTGTATGTCCCACGATCTGGATTCCAATGATCGGATGTTGTTTGAGAAGTGTGAACTCATTCTGGCTCAGATTGTTACTCTTGAGGAGAATCCGTTTGTCGATCGCAACCTTGCCTATATCGTGGAGCAGGCCGCTACGGCGAATGGCCGCAATTTCCTCAGGTTGCATTCCAACCTTCGAGGCCAGACGTTCCGCAAAAAAGGCGACGCGTTCCGCATGGGGAACAATAAACTTTTTGTAGAAGGGAAGATTTTCAATGAGTTGAAGAATATTTCGGAAGTAACCATTCTTCGTCTCCTCCGTTAATTGATGGATTTGGCTTTGAAGGCCAAGAATGATCTCGGTATTTTCTTTCAGGAGAAGGTGCTTTGTATTCTGTGCCTCATCGATCGTTCGGATCTGATCCTTTCCGGCATGCTTGGCCTCCATCATGGCATGGCGAATGTCGTCGAGCCATTCATCGGTTGACCGATATGTTGAAAGGCAGGGCGCAACACCGATGCTGGCCGTTGGATTATGAGTTAGTTTTCCTGCGGCAAATTTCGCATCGTGAATATCCTTGCGAATACGTTCGGCGACCGTAATCGACGATTCGACGTCGGTTTCCGGTAGAAGGATTAGAAACTCGTCGCCGCTATATCGCGCAGCAATATCAACCTCTCGAACGGCCTGCAGGATCAAAATAGCAAACTCACGAAGGATCTGATTGCCGATCTGGTATCCATACATTTCATTGACATTTTTGAGGTCATCAATACCGACCAAAAGGGCGGTGATCGGATGGTGATAACGCTTGGCCTTCTTAAGCTCGGTATCGATCAACTGATCAATGAAACGTTTGTTGTAGAGGGAGGTCAGGTCGTCACGCGTCGAGAGCTCACGAAGATGGTCCGTGTGAAAAGAGAGCTCATCGATCAGATTCTTTCGCTCAATCATATGCTCAATAGTATGGATCAGTGTCGTCGATTTAAATTCCTTGGGATTTAGGTAGTCGATTGCCTTGTTGGTTTCGATTGCGTGAATTTTTTGAACATATGGGGCCGTACCGGTAATGATTGAAGGAAGGTTTCCGACCTGGTCGAGGGTCTCACGGATAATCCCTTCATCAACCGTGTCGGTATCGAGAATCAAAAGATCGGGTTCGGGTTTGGAGAGGGAATCGAGCGCAGACGTTGTCTGCGTTAGTGTGAGGTCCTCCCAATGACTCTTTAGGGTCTGGTGCAGGCCCTCGAGTTGTTTGGTGTTAGTCGTTAAATAACGAATAGTAAGCGATCTGCGTTTCATACTCCCCCCTATGGCGTATAAGTTTAGGTTGATTCGAAGTCGAATGCAAGTGAAATCGATTCCGGTAGAGGTTTCGAAGCTCGTTTCGTTGACCGGTTGCGTCAATCGTCAAATCAATAGACGTTACCGACAAACGAATGACGATACGGGCATCGCAACCGATACCATCTCTCTGATCTCGGTCGACTTTACATCAACACTATGTTAACTTCGAAATAGTTATGAAACGAATTGTTTCCATAGTTCTTTTTGTTCTGATCTTTCCAAGTATCGCCCATGCCGAAGAGACAAAGGTTCTCGGTGTTTCTCCGGCGCTGACCGAAAAGGCGGTCTATGGGAAGGAACTCATTTTTCGGCGGGAGTACAGCAAGGCCGCCCAACTCTTTGATTCGATACAAAAAGAATATCCAAAATCACCGACGGGAATTGCCGGAAAATTGGCTGTTTGGCAGACGCGCATGTTCGAGTACGACGATTTACGATATAAAAATCAATATGCGGCCATTGAAAAAGAGTACAAAAAATTTTCCACGAAACATCTTCGATCCGGGGATGTGTCGCCGTGGGATCTTTTTGTTTATGGGGCGATCGATGGAATGATTGGTTTCTTCCGAACGCGTGAGGAGCGATGGTTGTCGGCGCTCTCGAACGCGATGCATGCGATGCGGATGCTCAAGCGGCTCAAACACCTGGAACCCAATTTTCTCGATATGGATTTGGGGTTTGGTGCTTACACCTATTGGCGGTCTGTGGTGACCAAACAGATCAAGATACTTCCGTTCTTTAAGGATCGGCGGAAAGAGGGGATTGCGCTGGTGGAGAAAGTGGCCCGGAATGGAACCTATGCCAAGGATCTGGCCCTTGCCAATCTCGTCTTTATCTATGGCAACGAGGATGAATATCAGAAGGCCATTCAATCGGCCGACAAGCTTCTCGCCATTTATCCAGAGAATATTATTATTCGGATTCTTAAGGGGCGAGTCTTAATCTGGTCCAAGAAATACGATGCAGCCATTTCTCTCTTCAAAGAGATCTATCAGATGGATCCTTCAAACAATAAGGCGCTATTCTATCAAGGGATGGCCTTCGCGAAGAAGAAGGAGTACGAGGCGGCAAAGCCAATCCTCGACCAGTATCTGGGTGTAGAAAAAGATCCGTGGGGTAGAGCGATGGGCCTTTACTATATTGGGTTAATCGCCGAGGCCCAGAAAGATTACCCCAAGGCAAGAGATGCTTATCAACAATCGATCAAGGTCCATAAACTCAAGGCTGCCAAGAAGCGTCTTTCCAAGCTCCCGATGAATAAATAAACACTTGGATTTCCACGAGAATTCAGATATGCAAGCCACTTATGGGCATCACCATTGTTCAAAAGAGTAACCTTAAGAAAAAGAAACCCAAGGCGAAAAAGGCCCTTATTTTGGCCGGCGGTGCCGTGACTGGGGGGTCGTTTAAGGCGGGTGGTCTCAAGGCCCTCAATGACTATTTGATCGACTTTGAAGTCAACGATTTCGACATCTTTGTTGGGATCAGCTCCGGTTCGCTCCTGATGGCACCACTTATCGGTGGTATTTCGCCCGGTGAGATCATCAAGTCACTCGATGGAACGTCGAAGCGCTTCACCGAGTTATCACCCTGGTACTACTATTGGCCAAATCTCAAGGAGATGGTTTCCAGGCCGCTCGGCTTTTGGTATCGGCAGATTGCCCAATTGCCGCGGCTTGCAATGGCGCTCTTTACGGGTGTTCCGACTACAATGATTCAGTTCGCTCGGCTCTTTCAGGCGATGATGGCGAACCCTTCGCCCAAGAGTTACGAGGCGCTCATGCATTCGCTGACCGATGTGATCTCTGATTTTTCACTTCCGTCACTCCTGCAATTCTTGCCGTCGGGAGTCTTTGATAATGCACCGCTCGAAAAATATCTTCGAAACAACATCAAGAAAAACCATCTGACAAACAGTTTTCAGGTAGCCCACAAGCTAACCGGGAAGAAACTTTACATAAGTGCGATGACGGTTGATGGCGCTAAGCGTGTCGTTTTTGGTCATGATGAAAATAACGATGCCACGATCTCTCAGGCGGTTCAGGCCTCGACGGCGATGCCCGGTTTTTATAAGCCAGCGCGGATCAACGGTGTTGACTATGTCGATGGCGGCGTTCAAGAGACGGCCAATATCGATGTGGCGATTGCCAAGGGTGCCGATTTGATCGTCTGTTACAATCCCTTCCGTCCATATGACAACAAAGTCTTGCTCGAGTATGTGAGGAAAGAGAATCGTTATGTCAGCCATGATCGACGACTTTCCGACGACGGTGTGATGGCAGTCCTGAACCAGATATTTCGTGCCATGTTTCATAGTCGGCTACACATTGCCCTCGATCATTATCGTAACGACCCATCGTTTAAGGGTGATATTATTTTGATCGAGCCCAGTGCGGATGATGCGGCCTTCTTTGGTCTCAATCCGCTTGTCTTTGGGAACCGGATCAAGGCGGCCGCACTTGGCTATCGGTCAGTTCATAATTCGATCAAGGGAAACTACACCAAGATTGACAAAATTCTCAGTTCGTACGGAATCAAGATGGGTCGTCGGCGCGTGGAGAAGGAGATCTCTCAGATGAGTGAGGCGGGAGAGAGCAGTGCCTTTCTGCGAGCGGTCATCGAGGCCGACAATGGTTCAAGGAATTCGAAGACAAAACCAAAAACAAAACCCAAGACGAAGAGCAAGCGTAAACCTACGCCCAAAAAGAAGGTTAAGCGTCCAAGACGCGCGGCCAGGGCGAGCCAGCGATAACCAAAATGAGACAACAAACATTTCTATTCAATAATGGCGAAAAAGAGGCGGAGCCAAAGAAGAAGGAGACGCCGAAAAAGAGTGCACCCGTGAAGGCTGCAGCGAAACCTGCGAAGGTGGAGACTCAGCCTCAATCACCGGTCACTGAAAGAAAAGAACCGGCGCGTCCAAAGATTTTTACCGTGACTGAGATCGTGGGTGGCGCGCGCGCCATGCTTGAAAAACAATATGGTGATGTCTGGGTGGCAGGCGAGATTAGTGGTTTTAAGCGTCATTCATCAGGGCACTGTTATTTTACACTCAAAGATGCAAATTCGGTTCTCCCTGCGGCGATCTTTAGGGGGGCGGCCGGACAGATCAAATTTAATATTGAAAATGGTCTTGAGGTCGTTTGCCATGGACGCGTCTCGCTCTACCAACGCGGTGGTCAATATCAGATCATTGTGAACTACGCTGAGCCAAAAGGTGTCGGTGCACTGCAACTTGCGTTTGAGCAACTCAAGAAGAAGCTGATGGCCGAAGGACTTTTTGATAAGGCCCGCAAACGTCCCATTCCATTCCTTCCCCGAAAGATCGGTGTTGTGACGTCGCCAACGGGTGCGGCCGTTCGAGATATTATTAAGGTTCTCACGCGACGTTTTCCAAACGTGGAGATTCTTCTTATTCCAGCACGGGTGCAGGGTGAGGGGAGTGCCGCGGAGGTGGTGCGCGGTATCGAACTTCTGAATGAACGTGACGATGTTGATGTCATGATTGTCGGGCGCGGTGGTGGATCGATCGAGGATCTTTGGGCGTTTAATGAAGAAGTCGTTGCTCGAGCCATCTATGCATCAAGGGTCCCGGTTATCAGCGCTGTTGGACACGAGGTCGACTTTACGATCGCCGATTTCGTGGCCGATTTTAGGGCCCCAACCCCATCCGCTGCGGCAGAGCATGCCGTTCCCGTGATAGGGGAGCTCCTCCAGCTGATCGGAAGGGGTCGCAGGCAGCTGGTGATCAACCTCCAAAATATGATTAAGAATCGGGGCGATCGGTTAGGAGAGTTAAAGCTCCGACTGGCTCCTCCGACGAAGAGCTTTCCCGATTACTATAGATACATCGATAATCTCAAGGAACGTATGACATACTCAGCTCAAATACTTGTAAAACAAAAGGAAAGTAGTTTGAAGGCCCTAGAGGCAGAGCTCAATCATCTCTCCCCACTGGCCGTCCTGAGTAAGGGCTATTCGGTCATCACGCATAAGGGAAAGAAGGGGGCGATTCGGGCGAGTTCGGGGCTGAAGACAGGAGATGCCCTTTCGATGCAATTTAGCAAGGGAAGCGCCGAGGCGAAGGTGACGAAAGTGATTGACTGACGGGTATTTGCGGTTTAAGGAACCCATTATTCAAGGAGTTTAGGATGCCTAAGAAAAAGGATACAGAGACCAAGATGACATACGAAGAGGCGATGACCAAGCTTGAGGAATCGGTTCGAAGCCTTGAGAAGGGAGATCTCTCATTGGAGGATTCACTCAAGGCCTTTGAGGATGGGATCAAGTGGTCAAGACAATGTGAGGAGAAACTGAAAGAGGCCAAGGGAAAGGTCGAGGTCCTGGTTAAAAAGGCGGGTGGCGACGTGGTGACCGAGCCATTTGGTGGCGCAGAATAATAAAGAGGTTTTTATGGATATGAAAAAATATCTCGGCAGTAAGAAGGTCGAGGTCGATCGGGCCCTGGAGCGCTACCTCTCAGAAGAGCGTAAGTATCCCGACAATCTTTACAAGTCGATGCACTATAGTGTTATGGCCGGTGGAAAACGGCTTCGTCCCATCCTTGCGATTGCGGCGACGGAGGCAATCGATGGTGATGTGGTTCAGGTGATGCCTCTCGCATGTGCGCTAGAAATGATTCATACCTTTTCGCTGATTCATGATGATTTGCCGGCAATGGATGACGATGATCTGAGGCGCGGCATGGCAACGAACCATGTGGTCTTCGGTGAGGGAATGGCGGTCCTTGCGGGGGATGCACTGCTGGCCGAAGCCTTTTATTGTTTAACACATCCCGAACTGCTTGATGCGGTTCCGGCCCCACTCCTTCTGGAGGCGGTGCGGGATATCTCGTCGGCGACTGGCCCTCGCGGCATGGTCGGTGGTCAGGTGATCGATATCGAATCTGAGGGAATGGATCTGAGTGTTGCGGAACTGGAACGACTTCATCTCTATAAAACTGGTCAATTGCTAACGGTCTCAGTAACGAGCGGTGGAAAGATTGCCGGTGCCGATGAGAAGCAGCTGGCGGCGCTGACACGTTACGGTGAGGCGATTGGGCTCGCGTTTCAGATCGCCGACGATATTCTTGATATTGAAGGGGATGAAGAGGAAATCGGGAAACCGATTGGTTCCGATGAGGGAAATGAGAAGGCGACTTTTCCCGCGATCGTCGGGATGAAGGAGTCGAAGGAGCGCGCGGCTGAATTGATCGATATCGCAATTGAGGCGCTCTCCGACTTTGGTCCGTCGGCCGATCCCCTGCGCGGGATCGCTCACTATATTATCGAAAGACGGAGTTAACTCTGTGAAGAATATCATCAAGACAATCGAGTTGGAGACAACGGCACCGATTCAGGTGATCAACATCACGGATCAAGTGAAGTCTATTCTCCAAGAGAGCGGCATTCAGGAAGGGTCGTTGACACTCCTGACGCAACATACCACGACGGCAATCAATATTAATGAGGAGGAAGAGGGGCTGCAGAGGGATATGATCGATTTTCTGAAGCAGTTCGTTGCGGCTGATGGTGATTACATCCATAATCGAAACGCCGCTGATGGACGCCCCAATGCCCATTCTCATCTCATATCACTCCTGACGAATAGTTCTGAGACGATTCCAATCACTGAGGGCAAGCTGCTCCTGGGTGGATGGCAATCGCTCTTTTTTATAGAACTCGATGGCCCTCGGCCTAAGCGAACAGTAACGATACAAATCAATGAATAAAAACGATCAAAAAGGTTTTTTTGCGGAGCGGACGGCGCTCGATCTTGAGGACTATCTCATCTTCGACTATTTTTTCGAGTCGACGATCGATCCCAACGAGGCGGCGGCCCATCTCTGCAAGGAGCAGTCGACGGCCCAGTGGCGACGTGTCGGTGTCGATGAAGATCTTCGAGATCGTTTTGGGGCGAAGGTGATTGAGCTCTCTATTGAGAAGAATCTTGAGAGGCCGACCTATCCGATTTTGGCGGGGAGTGATACGCCCTCTTTTGCCTGTAAGGTAAAGATTGCCCATCCTCACAGAAACTTTGGTCCCAAGATCCCCAATATTCTGACCGCGGCCTGTGGCGAAGGGGCTTTCTTTTCGCCGGGGATCACCAACCTTAAACTCTTTGATATTGAATTTCCCGATTCATTCCTTAAGCATTTTGAGGGGCCCAAATTTGGGATCACCGGTCTTCGTGAAATCTTGAATGTCTATGATCGCCCCATTTTCTTTGGCGTTATTAAGCCTAATGTGGGGTTGGCCCCGGAACCCTTCGGCGAACTGGCCTTTGAAAGTTGGCTCGGTGGTCTCGACATTGCCAAAGACGACGAGATGATCAGCGACGTCGACTGGTCTCCCCTTGTCAGACGGGCAAAGGTGTTGGGCGATGCTAGGAAAGAGGCCGAGCGAATCACGGGAGAAAAGAAGATTTACCTCGCCAATATCACCGACGAGGTTGACCGTCTTTTAGAGCTTCATGACATCGCTGTCGAGAAGGGCGCCAATGCCCTGATGGTCAACGGGATGACGACTGGGCTCTCAGCAGTACGGATGCTTCGGAAGCATACCGAGGTGCCGCTCGTTGGTCACTTTGATTTTATCGCCCCATTTGCGCGGATGCCCTATTTCGGAATTCACTCCAAGCTTTTTACCAAGCTTCAGCGCTTAGCCGGCTTTGACGCGATTATTATGCCCGGTTTTGGTGCGCGAATGAAGACCCCTGAGAATGAGGTTCGTCTCAACGTAGACGAGTGTCTCAAACCGATGGGGCATCTCAAGAAATCACTTCCCGTTCCCGGTGGCAGTGACTGGGCTGGAACGCTTCCCATGCTATATGAGAAACTGGGAACCGTCGATTTTGGGTTTGTTCCCGGTCGGGGTGTCTTTGGGCATCCGATGGGACCCAAAGGGGGCGCGTTGAGCCTTCGTCAGGCCTGGGAGGCCATTCAGAGTGGTACACCTCTCGACACCTATGCTAAGAGTCATATTGAACTAGCTGAAGCAATAGGGGCCTTTGATAACAAATGAACATTTCTTAGCAACATTTTGAAATTTTAACCGATAATAGGATTAGCGGGCATGTCTCAGTGAATGAGGCAAAGGGCCCGTTTTTTTGTTCTCTTCACGATAACTGATTGTAATACTTAAACTATTATAACCGGGAGGACAAATGACAAACGTAAGTGGAATTAAAGATTCTCAAAAGACGTACACGATAAAACTGGGCGTAGCATGGAATAATGATGTTGATAATAATACATCTTTCGGCGGAGGATTTGAGGTAGGCTCTGGGAGAGGCTGGAGAATCCAGGATAATTCTCCATATACGATTGGTTATAGAAATACCATCAAACTTGCTGGTCTAGGGGTGCTTGATAAAAGTGATTCGGTCTTTAGTCTTGATGATCAATGCTCTTCTGCACACGCAAAATGTCATTCTTCCACGATGCAACTGGGAGGCGAATCAGCCTTTGAGGTTGTAAGATCTCCGAAAAAAGGATTTCAATTAAGACTGAGCCTAGGCTCAGGTATTTATTGGAAACAAATATCAGTAAGCAGAGAGGTTTACAATAAACGTTGGCATGATTCAGTATCGCAGGATGTTACTTTTGACGATGCTCTCGTTCTTGCGCCGGCCGTATTTGAGGCCGCCGCCGGTATCGGTTATTTTGAATTGTCTGCAAAAGCCGCAATGGAAAGAAATGTAACGTACGACATAAACTCGATGAGATTTGATATCATGTTGGGAGTTATTTTTCGTCCAGCCGACTAAGCTTGCCGAGGCGATCAAGACCTTTAGGTAGTCTTCTTATTCAAATGATTATGAACCCTGATAGTTGTGATGACGCAGGCAATATTGACTGTGATAATGAGATTGGTCACGCCTAAGGCGTAGGCCTTAATAAAGAAGGCAATCACCGTACTAAAGAGACAGATGGAGATATAGAAAGCAGGGAAGAGAAGATTGATTCTCCAGTAAAAGTTTTGTTTCTTCATGAGAAGATTTGCGCCGATGATTGCAAGAGCCACAAGGAACCAGCCGGCAAAGTTAGTCCAAGGAATACCAAAATAGATCCCCTCATGGGCATAGTAGTAAATCTCACCCAGAAACCAATCCTTTCCTAGTTTCGCCACCGGATCGGTAATGACATCAAGGAGCATTGTCAAAAAACCTCCGATAACCCAGTGTTGCCATGCTTTTCCTTTTGGCCAGACGTAGATGGCCGTTGTGTAGCCCGCATATGTCATAAAGGCGTACGATATCGAATCCCAGACCGGTACGCCTGCCAGTAGGAGTTCGCCCCGTAAGTTTTCATAGATATAGTGATATTCTCCGTAGGGGAAACCATTGTGAATCGAGCTATACTCGGAGGCAAAGGCGATGATATAACCAAAGGCCATCCAAATTAGCGTCCGAACCAATCCTTGGTGTCGAATGCCCAAATAGAGAAAGGCCGCAAGAAATAGAAAGACATAGGGACGTTTGATCAATGTGTAGAGTAAGACGTCCATCGGTTCAGACTAGAGGTCCTTTCCTTCTTTCAGAGTCTCCAAAAAGATTGTTACCAACTCCGGATTCCACTGGCCGCTATTGATCTCATCCTCAAAAATCTTGATGGCCGTCTCCCTCGGCATCCCCTCACGATAGGGACGGTCGGTCGTCATGGCATCGTAGGCATCAGCGATTGCCATGATCTGCCCCTTCAATGGAATGTCATTATCCTTGAGACCATCGGGATATCCGCTGCCATCGTGACGTTCGTGGTGACTGCGAATACAGGGGAGAGCCTCTTCAATCGATTTGAGGGGTGAGCATATGTCATAGCCGATTTTTGCATGCGTCTGAACGTGCGCCATTTCTTCATCGGTTAGACGTCCGGGCTTGAGCAAAATATGCTCTTTTACACCAATCTTGCCGATGTCATGAAGAAGACCACCCTTATTGATAATTTCGACCTCTCGTTGATTCAGGTTCATTGCCTCTGCAATCGCAACGGCAATTTTCGCCACACGCTCGGAATGGCCTCGCGTATAAAGATCCTTGGCCTCCATTGCCTTGGCAAGACTGAAGAGAATATTTTCACTGGTCTCCAGATCGTCGTGCAGTGACTTTACCTGAAGGAGTGATTTGATCCGGGTAGTTAGTTCAAGCTTATTGAAAGGTTTGACCAAAAAATCATCGGCACCCAACTCAATGGCCTTAATCTTGTCCTCCAGCTCCTGAAGGGCCGTGATGACGATGACCGGGATGAATTGGGTCTTTTTATTCTGCTTAATGGAACGACAGACTTCATAACCACTAATCTTTGGCATCATGAGATCCAGAAGGACGATATCGGGCGGATGTTTATCGATCCGTTCCAGTGCTTCTTCGCCATCATAGGCCACGTCGACTTTATAGTCGAAGGGCTTGAGTTGCGCTCGAATTAACTCTACGTTTACCTTGTTATCGTCGACAATTAGTATCCTGAAATCTCTCATGAATCACCCCAGTTGTGTAGTTATGTAGCAGATTGAACGAGGCGTGTCTAGTGTTGGAAGTTTCAGTCATTGCGAGGCCGGAGGCCGTGGCAATCCAGCGAAAGTGCTCGCGAGGTTGCTTTCCGCCGGAGGCGGATCAGCCTATGGCTGATGCCTTGACTGAGAGTAATTCGAAAAGTTAGAGATTAGTTCAGGCTCGCAATGACATAAAAAAAGGGCAATACCTGAGATATTGCCCTTTCTTCAAAAACTTGTGCCCCACCGATTAAGATACCCAGTTCTTCAACAATTTACCGGGTTTGAATTTTGGTACATAAGCTGCTTTAATGTTGATCGGTGCCCCTGTCTGTGGGTTGCGACCCTTACGAGCTTTTCTTCTTGTGGTGTAGAATGTACCGAAACCTGTCAACGTGATCTTGTCTTTCTTCTTCAAGCATTTGCCGACATGATTGAAGACGCTATTGATCATCTTCTCGGTCAGAGCTTTTGAAGTCTTACATTCCTTTGCTACGTAATTAATGAGTTCTGCTTTTGTCATAGTGATTCACCTCCTTCCATGGGAAGATTTTTAAAGAAGTGGAATTTCCCCAAATTCCTTTTGACTGTCAATGTGCGATGAATCGTGCTTCTGCTCATTTTCTAAGATGTCGGCGATTCTAGTATAAGCTCTAAACCTTGTCAAACGAAAATCTGCGGGGAGACAGTTTTTCTTACCGGATAAGATGTGCATAACTATTCAGTTGGAGATGATCGGTGGAAACTAAGTTGTCTAAAAAATGTGCAGAATGATTTAGGGTTTGACATTTGATCGGGGGGTGCGATAGTCTCCAAAACGTTGATTTTAGGGGGTTTTATCGGAGTTTTGGTGGCCTAGACAGTCCCTGTTTTTTCCGGTTATTTCGTCTGCTACCCCATGAATATGAATGCAATGACAGAGGTGATGAATGGTCGATTCGGCTGAAGTTATTCCAGTAAACATTGAAGATGAGATGAGGGGATCATATCTCGATTACGCAATGAGCGTGATCATTGGACGTGCTCTTCCAGATGTGCGTGACGGTTTAAAACCCGTTCATCGTAGAATTCTTTATGCCATGTATAAAGAAGGTCTTCTTTCGAGTAAGCGTTATTCCAAATGCGCCGGCGTCGTTGGTGAAGTTCTTAAAAAGTATCACCCTCATGGTGATTCGGCTGTTTACGATAGTTTGGTTCGGATGGCGCAACATTGGAACTTACGCTACCCACTTGTTGATGGTCAGGGTAACTTTGGTTCCATTGATGGTGATCCCGCCGCCGCATATCGATACACCGAGGCACGTCTCAAAAAGATCGCAGAAGAATTACTTGCTGATATTGAAAAAGAAACGATCGATTTCACGCCCAACTTTGACAACTCGACGGTTGAGCCGACGGTTCTTCCGGCAAAGGTTCCCAATCTTTTGATCAATGGTTCGGATGGTATTGCCGTCGGTATGGCCACAAAGATTCCACCCCACAACATAGGTGAAATTATTGATGGTGCCATCCTTTTGGCCCATAAGCCCAATGCTGAACTGAAAGATCTAATGAAGGTCATTCCGGGTCCCGATTTTCCAACGGCCGGATTTATCCATGGCCGTGAGGGGATCAAGCAGGCCTATCAGACGGGCCGGGGCATTCTCCAGTTGCGGGCACGTGCACTTATTGAAAGCATGGCACGTGGGGATCGGGAATGCATTGTGATCACCGAGCTTCCCTATCAGGTTAACAAAGCCAGACTGATTGAACATATTGCCAAATTGATCCAGCTTGGAAAATTGGAAGGGATATCCGATCTGCGCGACGAGTCCGATCGTGAAGGAATGCGAATCGTTATTGAGCTCAAGAAGGGGACGGTCTCAGGTGTTATCATGAACCGCCTCTATAAACATACCCAGATGCAGACGACATTCGGCGTTATTTTGTTGGCGCTGGTTGGTGGTCAGCCGAAAATTTTGTCGCTCAGAGAAATGCTCTCGCACTTCCTTGATCACAGAAAAGAAGTAGTGACACGTCGGACAGCCTATGAGCTTCGCAAGGCCGAAGAACGTGCACATATTTTAGCAGGTTTAAAGATCGCCGTTGAAAATATCGACGCCATCGTTGCATTGATTAAAAAATCCAAATCACCGGATGCCGCCAGAGAGGCTCTGATAAAGAAATACAAGTTAAGTACGATTCAGGCCCAGGCGATTTTGGATATGCGTCTCCAGCGACTCACTGGTCTCGAGCGAGATAAAATACTACTAGAATATAAAGAAATCCAGACCCTGATAGCAAAGCTGAAGAAAATTCTTTCAGACGAGTCTCTGGTTCTTGGTATCGTTGTGGAAGAGCTCGAAGAGATGAAAAAGAAATATAGTGATGAGCGACGGACCGAAATTATCGGCAGAACTGAAGATCTCTCCGTAGAAGACTTGATCCAGGAAGAAGATATGGTCGTTACGATTTCCCATAATGGTTACGTCAAGCGGAATCCGATCAGCATCTATCGGGCTCAGCGCCGCGGCGGGCGAGGGAAAACGGGCATGTCGACCGGGAGCGAAGATTTTGTCGAGGATCTCTTTGTGGCCTCGACTCACAGTTATATCTTGATCTTTACACGTCTCGGAAAGGCCTTTTGGCTCAAGGTCCATGAAGTGCCACAGGCTGGTCGAACAGCAAAAGGGAAGGCCATTACCAATCTGATCCGAATGGCATCAGATGATTCTGTAGCAGCCGTATTGCCCGTTCGTGAATTCGAAGACGGAAAGTTTATCATTATGGCGACCCAAAATGGCGTCATCAAGAAAGCCGATCTGATGGATTTTGCTAATCCGCGTCCGAGCGGTATTATTGCCCTCAAGGTCGATAAGGGAGACTGTCTGATCGGTGCACGCCTGACGGATGGCAATTATAATGCGTTCCTCTCGACACGTGACGGAAAATCAATCCGATTTGAAGAATCAGACGTTCGTGTCATGGGTCGCTCAGCACGCGGTGTTCGCGGTATTTCACTTGGGAAGAATGACGAAGTTGTTAGCATGGCAGCCCTGTCCCAGCCAGCAGCGATTTTAACGGTGACAGTCAAGGGATACGGTAAGCGAACGGCCTCTGAGGAGTATCGTATTCAGAGCCGCGGAGGATCGGGTATTAAGACGCTGAAGGTGACTGATCGCAATGGCCCGGTCGTTGGTACTCTCCACGTTGTTGCTACTGATGACATTATGATTATTACCGACAAGGGAAAGCTCATCCGGACTCCGGTCAAAGGGATTCCGGTCATTGGGAGAAGCACCCAAGGTGTTCGAGTGATTAATATGGACTCGGGTGAGAAGGTTGTTTCTGTCGCCAAGCTTGCAGATAAAGATGAAGAATAAATCCATCAGATGGGTGGGGTGTTGGCTTTGTATTATCATTGCAGTGGTTTCCTTCGCCTGCACATCGAACAAAATTGACTCGGAACTTCGGCGCGCGGAAGAATTCAAAGGGACCCGTAAATTCAGTGAGGCCATTCAGGTCTATGAGCTCATTGCCAGTACATATCCAAACGACAAGAAGACTGCCGTGGCCTATCTCCGAATGGGAGACCTATATCGCCATGCCTTTAAAAAAGAGGATAAGGCGCTGACGACCTACGCGTTTATCCTGGATCGTTGGCCCTTTGTTCCTGAGGCAGCTGAAGCAGCACTCAGGTATGCAGAAATTTCCAAAGCCAATGGCCAATCTCGCCACGCCATTGAAAAATATTCCTGGTTTTTGAAAAACTTTCCAAAGCATGACAAACAGGCCTATATTCGGCTTCTCCTTGCCGAGGAATATCTAAACTTGGCCGATCCGTATCAGGCCTCTGTTGAGTTAGAAGAGTTAATGAAGAATGAGAATTTAGCACCCGATATTCACGTCAAGGCTATTTATAATCTTGGGGAGAGCTATCTCTTTCTCAAGAAATATAAAGAGGCGCTGGACAAATTTACGATCTTAAAAGAGAAATATCCACAGGCTCCTTTTTTGCTCGATGCTCAGTTTCGAATGCTGGAATGTCTGGAAAAGCTGGGCAGACCGGAAGAGGCTATTGTTCTTCAAGAACAGCTTGTTCAGGAAAACCCAGATTCTGAATTGGTCAAACGCAAGGTTGAAGCATTGATCCGGAGAGAGGAAAAGCTCGAAAAACCTGACGTTGCCAAGGAGAAGGGTGCGAAGTGAGGAACCGTGGGCTCCCCATTTTGATTGGTTTCGTTCTTGTTCTATGGAGCTCATTTCTTTATGCCGCTAGCCCAACCGTTACCGTCTCTCTCTTTCACGGAAAAAAACTTCTTTCAACAGTAGATGCGGAGGTCGTAAGCACTCCCGAAAAGCGTGCCTTAGGATTAATGTTTCGAAAAAGTCTCGATAACGGGAAGGGGATGCTTTTCATTTTCGATAAGGAGACCAACCACCCCTTTTGGATGAAGAATACATTCATTTCGTTAGATATTCTGTTCGTCGATCACCTGAAGCGAATTGTTTGGATTGCGTCGGAAACAGAGCCTCTCTCAACAAAGCAGATCTATTCGAAAGGTTCATATCGCTATGTTTTGGAAGTTCCGGCCGGTTACGCCAAGAATCATGGGATAGTAGTCGGCGATCACCTTACCTGGAAATAAAAAAAGAGGCCAGGGTTACCCCCCGGCCTCCAAAAAATTCATTCTCTACATCAAAAAACGTTATTCTTCAGCAGGTTGATCCTTCGCGATCTTCTGTCTCTTCAGTTCCCGTTTCAGTTCTTTTTTCGGACCTCCCGGACCTTTGGGGCCTTTTCCTGGGCCTCCCGGTCCACCTTTAGGGCCAGGTTTTCCTACTTTGATCCCTGGTTTTTTAGGTCCACCTTTAGGGGCGTCCTTAAGGTCTGTGGTATATGTCACCGCATATTTTTCGGTCAATGTGTCGATCAGCTCTTTCTTGGTGTCTCCCCGCATTTTGAAAAGGATTGCCTGCTCGGTCTGTTCATAAGGCTCCAACTCGACGCCACGTGTGACTGTAATGATATGATAGCCCTTGTCGGTCTTGATGGGCCCCGCCACTTCGCCAACCTTCATCGTGAAGCCCTTCTCAAGGATGGGCTCAAAACCACGACGTACAATTCGGGCCTCTTTCTTGGCCGAAAAACCGAGATCTCCACCACGTTTGCTAGTCATCTTGTCATCTGACTTTTCTTTGGCGGTCTCAGCAAAATCTTTTCCACCCTCAATTTCTTTCTTAATGGCATTGGCTTTATCTAGGGCGGCTTTATCATCCTTATCTGTATTGACCATGATATGGCTCAGTCGAATTTTTTCATATTCGTCTTGGTGTTCCTTATAGTAAGCCTTGGCCTTTTCCTTAAGTTTCTTATCGAGATAGGCCTGAGAAATAATCACCTTTTTATAGATGTCGATCTTTTCCTTAACATCGGGATCGTTTTGAAGACCTTCCCCTTTTGCAGCCTGGTAGAAGAGTTCCTGTTCCACCAGATTATCTAGGATCTTCTTTTTGCCAAATTCGGAGGCCATTTGTGCCTTGAGTCGGGGATTAATACTTGAGATGACTTGGAGATCGCCCTCAGTAATTTCTGTCGGCCCGATCTTTACAAGTGTCTTTCCCTCTTTTTTCGCCGAACAAGAAACAATGAGCGAAAGTGTCATCATAATCACCACACACAAACTGATTTTTTTCATTATGATCCTCCTAGGTTTAGGCGTCCTTATATAGCATCCTTCAAGCATCTCTGTCAAAAAGTCTAAAAGTATTTTATACGAAACGAAGTATAATCGCCGGTCGCGGGTTCCTCCTTGAAATCGATGTCGGTAATCTCCGCGAGGGGTGGGCCTTTCCGGCACCATGAGGTAAACTCTGCAATCTGAGCTTCATCTCCCTCTGCGACAATTTCGACGGCCCCATCGGCACTGTTCTGAACCCAACCCCGAACGCCAGCTCGATTGGCTGCCTCCTGCGTCGTTGCGCGAAAGAAAACCCCCTGAACGCGTCCTCGAACGATGATGTGTACCCGTTTCATAGTTACCTATACGACAAAGTCACCATTCTTCATGATCGTCTTACCATCAATCTCGACGGTTGTCTTGGTGATCACCATGTCAAGATGGGCATCAGAGTTCCAGTCGGATCCGGTCATATCGGGATAACCATGACCAATGGCTATGTGCACGCCCGGAAATTTTTCATCCTGAAGAAGGTTGCCGACCAACTGGTCAAGACCCAGATTTGTACCTATCGCAAATTCACCGATCCGATTCGCGTTTTCATCTTGTTTAATATATTCTTTAACGTCGTTCTCAATATCTTTGTTGTCACAGGAGATGCTCTCCACGCGACCATTCTTCAGTTGCAGGGTGACCGGTGTATTAGTAATAACGCCATACTTTTGATTTAAATAATCGCCCAGGACGCCATCGACTACAACCGTACCATTGATATTCTTGGCACAGGTGAAGACTTCGCCGTCGGGAAGATTGGACCAATGGTCGGTTGTAATATTGCCGTTACAGTTGACCCATTTCCATTCTGGATTGAGCTCTACCTCAAAGTTTGTTCCAGCATCGGTTGTGACCTTTGCCGTAGTGGCACCCTTGACGATATCCATGATCTTGGCATTGTTCTCTTTGATCTTGGCGTAGTCGGCTGACATGCCGGTCTCCATCAATGTGTCATTGATATTGGGCATGTGGCCGTGACGAATCGTCTTGAGTTCACTGACAATCGTGACCATTGGGATTCGAAAAGATTTTAGTTCATTCTTCTTGCCGGTAGCAGCATAGACACTCACCTGGCAGGTCTTGAGATAATCTCCGATTTCATTTGGGAAGGGGAGAGGAGTCGATCCATCCTCAGGACGTTCACCATAATCCTCCATCGTAAAGAGCTTGACCTGGTCGGTGATCTTAAGAGCTTCTGCCTTGATCGCCTCGGCGATATGGGTCGTCTTTTTATCCGTAGTAATGCAGATTCGTTCACCCGGCTGAAGCCTGAGGCAATTGTTGATGACCTGATAGGCACCATATTCGAGTTTTTCTTTATTAGACATGAGAGACTCCTTTCATTCGTATGGAAGGTGTTGAAATTGATCTTCGGCAAGGCCTATCAAATAGCCCTCCCTTTTACAAGGGTGCATTTTTCTTTAAGATATTGCCAATACACGGTCTGCAGGGTATAAGCGGGTGATGCGAACAATGGCCCTGGATGTTGGTGAAAAAACGATCGGTGTCGCGGTCACAGATGAAATGGGGTGGACGGCCCAGGGATTGACCACGATTCGACGACGGACGATGGACGATGATTGGGATGCCTTATTTGGGTTGATTAAAGAATATGACATTGGAAAGATCGTTGTTGGTTTGCCGTTGCGCGCCGACGGGGAGGTCGGAATTCAGGCCAAAAAGGTTCAGAAATTTACGGATCAGGTCAAAAAGCGTCTAGAGTCCGCCGGACAGGAGATTGCCATTGAGATGTGGGACGAATCGATGACGACGTCAGATGCGCACGAAATCATGTCCCAAGCGGGGGTAACAACAAAGAAACGAAAAAAGGTTGTCGATAAACTGGCGGCCGTTTTGATACTTGAAAGTTACATGAGGGGGAGCGACCATTTTTAAATTCATTCGACGATTTTTGGCCATTGTGATTGTTTTTGCTTTCATGGGAGCGGCACTCTATGCTGCAGTCTATCTTTATGTTCGCTGGCCGATCGAACATCCTCTGGTCGAAATGACGATCACACCCGGACGGTCAGTTACCGATATTTCTGAGGAGTTGGAAAATAAGAAGGTCATCATTTGTTCCCCCTGTTTTCGGGCCTATATTGGTCTCTTGGGCTGTTCATCAAAGCTCAGGGCGGGGGATTATACCTTTGAATCGGGACTCACGGCCCAGGATGTTGTGGACAAGTTACTTAAGGGCGATTTCATGACATATCGGTTCACGATCCCGGAGGGGTGGACGCTGAAAGAGATTGCCGCCGACGTGAAGAAACTCCCCTTTGTGAAAGGTGATGCCGTTGAGGAGACCTTTAATGAGTTGGGAAGCGACAAAACTTTTATTGAAGAGTTGGGGATAGGATGGTCGGTTGACAACCTGGAGGGTTATCTTTTTCCGAGCACGTACGATGTCTACAAAATGCAGGGGCCAAAAAATATCATTGAACGAATGGTGGGCGAATTTAAGAAACAATTTTCAGATCCAATTATTGAAAAGAGTAAGCAGGTGGATCTGACACCCGCTGAAATTGTAACGTTAGCCTCAATCATCGAAAAAGAGAGCAGCCTTCCGGAAGAGCGCCCGTTAGTTGCCTCGGTTTTTTACAATCGCCTTGAAAAGGGGATGCTTATACAGAGTGATCCAACGGTTATTTACGGTTTGAAAGATTTTGATGGTAATATCCGAAAGAAAGATCTTTCGGACCCCCATCCCTACAACACGTATGTTCATGCGGGTTTGCCGCCGGGTCCCATATGTAACCCGGGAAGTGGTTCGATTAAGGCAACGCTTAATCCCGCAACGACCGATTACTACTTTTTTGTTTCGAAGAACGACGGTTCCCACTATTTTTCGAAGGACTATAGTGAACATCAAAAGGCCGTCTATAAATATCAAATTAGGCGAGAGAAATAATATTGCTAGTCTACGTCATCCTCGGACTTGATCCGAGGATCTCATGTATTTACTCTGGATCCTCCGGTCAGGCCGGAGGATGACTAGTGTGGAGGATCGATGCAGACCTTTAAACTTGGTGAAGAGACATTAACATTCGATATCGCCCAAACTTTTTTGAGCGAAAAGGTGAAGGTCGTTATTTCCGATGAACAGCGTAAGAAGTTGAAGAGTGTTCGGCGATTTGTAGAGGATCATATCGAAGGTGATGAGGTCACGTATGGTGTCAATACCGGTTTTGGTCGCCTGGCAAATGAAAAGATCGAGCATGGTGATCTTCAGCTTCTCCAATCAAATCTCATCCGGAGTCACGCCTTCGGTGTTGGTGAAGCGATGGAGGAAGCTGCGGCACGCCTGATCATGTTGTATCGCGCCCATGTGATTGCCATGGGTTATTCAGGGGCGAGCCTTGGCACCATTAATCTATTAGTTCAGATGGTCAATGAGGGGATTGTCCCGATGATTCCTTCACAGGGTTCGGTGGGCGCCAGTGGCGATCTGGCGCCTCTTGCCCATGTGGCCCTTGCGATGATGGGCGAAGGAGAAGTCTTTTATAAGGGTAAGGAAATGGCCGCGAAGAAGGCCCTCTTGGCAGCCAATCTCAAGCCGGTCACACTTCAGGCCAAGGATGGGCTGACACTAATTAATGGAACGCAGGCGATGACCGCCTATGGGACGTTGGCGATATTGCGTGCAACCAATCTGATTCAATCGATGGATATTGCCGCCGCGCTGACGGTTGAAGGTTTTCGCGGGTCAAAATCGCCCTTTGATGCGGAGGTCCATCATGTGCGTCATCAAAAGGGCCAGAAAGTCGCTGCAGAGATTATTCGAAAGCTGGTGAAGGGGAGTAAAATTATTTCATCCCATGTCCATTGCTCGCGCGTTCAGGATCCCTATTCACTTCGTTGCGTGCCTCAGGTTCATGGCGCCATTCGAGATGCCTTTTATTATGCGCGGGGTGTTGTGGAGTGTGAGATGAATAGTTGCACCGATAATCCGCTGGTCTTTGAGGAGAGCGGGAAGGTGATTTCTGGTGGCAACTTTCACGGCGAACCCCTTGCCATCGCGATGGATACGTTGTCGATCGCAATCGCCGAACTGGGGGCGATCTCGGAGCGTCGGATTGAACAACTGACGAACCCTAAATCAGGGGATATCCCCGTACTCTTTCTGACGCCGCGTCCGGGTCTAAACTCGGGTTTCATGATTCCTCACGTTGTTGCCAGTAGTCTGGCCTCAGAAAATAAGACATTGGCACACCCAGCCTCTGTTGATTCGATGCCGACGTCAGCAGGACAGGAAGACCACGTCAGCATGGGGATGTGGGCATCACGAAAGGTCCATCAGATTATTGATAACGTGGAGTGGATTGCAACGATTGAGATGCTCGCGGCCTGTCAGGCGATCGATCTCCACGAGGAAAAGTTTGAACCGGGTGTCGGAACGAAGGCCGCATATAATGTTGTTCGAGAATGTAGCGCCTTCGTCGATCACGATCGCTATCTCATTCCGGAATCTCAAGATCTTCGTGCGGCCCTCGCAACAGGAAGCATGTTGAAGGAAGTTAAAAAGGTCGTTGGGGAGTGGAAAATATAAAATTACAAATTCCAATCTCCAAATTACAGACAAATCACAATACCGAAATTACAAAGTTTTGGTCATTGTAATTTGTTAATTGTTTGTGTTTTGGAGTTTGTGATTTGGAATTTATGAGCATGCCGAGGGGTTATGAATATAGAGACGTTGAGCATTGAGATCAAAACAACAGGCAATACCGATATTCTCGATATTTCTTCTCAGGTCGAGACGTTAGTCCGTAAATGTAAGATTGCTGATGGTCTCGTGACTGTCTTTACACCAGGCTCGACGGCCGGGCTTTCAACAATCGAATTTGAGAGTGGTGTCATTGAGGATCTGAAGCGGACAATCGAGGAGCTGGTGCCACAGGATCGCACGTACCAGCATGATCAGCGCTGGGGAGACGGTAACGGCTATTCCCATGTTCGTGCAGCCCTCCTCAAACCTTCGCTCACGATCCCATTAGAAGGCGGCCAGATGATTCTGGGGACCTGGCAGCAGATTGTTCTCCTCGACTTTGATAACCGCCCCCGCAGCCGCAAAGTAGTCGTACAGGTGATGGGGGAGTAGGTTTCGCTTGAAAAAATCTAAAAGATGAATAGAATGCGATAAACTTAACCTTTCCAAATATATGGGGGAATCTATGACAGCTAAGAGAATTGGTATCTTAACCGGCGGTGGTGACTGTCCAGGGCTTAATGCGGTTATCCGCGCCGTTGTGTGGCGTGCTGAGAAATATGGATATGAGGTCTGGGGAATTCGAAATGGTTGGCGTGGTATCGTTGAAGAGAGCGCTTTTCGCATCACTCTACGTGATGTTGGCGGTATTCTTTATCGGGGCGGCACCATTCTCGGGACATCGCGGACCAATCCATTCCATGATAAATCAACTGTGACCCGTGCGTTGCGTAATATTAAGAAAATGAACCTCCATGCCATTATTGCCGTCGGTGGAGAGGATACGCTCGGTGTTGCCAATAAGTTTCATAAGAAGGGTATTAAGGTTGTCGGTGTTCCAAAGACGATTGATAATGATATCATGGGAACCGATTTTACGTTTGGTTTTGACACGGCCGTTTCGATTGCGACAGAGGCGGTCGATCGTATTCATACCACAGCAGAATCGCATGATCGTTGTATTGTCGTTGAGGTAATGGGGCGGCATGCCGGATGGATCGCGGCATATAGTGGTCTGGCGGGTGGTGCCGATGTGATTTTGGTTCCGGAACATCCATTTAGTATTAAAGAGGTCTGCAAAACCATTCGGCGACGTCGGGACGCGGGGAAGAACTTCAGTATCATTGTTGTCTCAGAGGGCGCCAAGATCAAGGGACATGACTTGATTCTTGCGTCAAAGAAGAAGGATGCCTTTGGTCATGTTCAGCTCGGTGGCATCGGTGCTTATTTGTCCAAACAGATTGAGCACGAGACCGGATTTGAGACGCGTGTTACGGTCCTCGGGCATATTCAGCGTGGCGGTACACCGACAGCGCACGATCGTGTTTTGGCAACCAGCTACGGTGTGGCGGCGATGGATTGTATCAAGAAGGGTCAGTATGGAAAAATGGTGGCCCTAAAGGGAAAGGACATCAAGCCGATTCCGCTTGCGACAATGGCCAAAGATCTCAAGACCATCGACGATGCTACGTACAAACTTACAAAGGTTTTTGAGTATTAATAACCGTCTTAACCTCGTAGGTTCCTAGTTATAGTTTTTTGATCTCCTCAACCGCATAATCAATCATTTCGGGTGAGATATCGAGGTGGGTGACAAGACGTATCTTGTTGAAGTGTTCCCAGTCGTTGAGTATTCCCTTTTCCGTCAACCTATTCGAATAAGATTCTAGCTGAGCCGCATCTTTGGGACTAAAAAAGATCATATTGGTATCGAGTCGATCGGTGAGAACGAGATTAGGATTTGACTCAATAGCCTCTTTGATCCGTTCGGCATGTTTGTGATCGATCGCCAGGCGGTCAATATGATGATCAATAGCATGAAGACCTGCCGCCGCCAGATAGCCGGCCTGCCGCCATCCACCGCCGAGGCCCTTTCTGAGGTAATGTGCCTCCGTGATCGTATCCTTTGATCCAACGAGGATCGAGCCGACCGGGGCACCGAGCCCCTTCGAAAAACAAAACATCAATGTGTCTGAGAGCCCAGAAAAGTCGGTAACCGGTCGACCAGTCGCGACGACTGCGTTCCAGATTCGAGCACCGTCAATGTGAACCTTAAGCCCCAATGAATGGGCATGATCGCAGACATTTTTTAATGTGTCATAGTCGGGAATTCGCCCACCGTGAAAATTATGTGTTACCTCTAAGCAGAGAAGGCGAGATCGGGTCTGATGAACATCGGGGAAGCGAATCGATTCAGTAATGACCTCTTTTGTCGGGAGACCATGATCAAACGAAAGGGGCCTCACCTGAACCCCGCTGATCACCGCAGGGGCACCCTGTTCGTATTGATAGATATGTGATCTGAAATCGAGAATGATTTCATCGTGAGGCTGTGTCTGTGCGGCAATGGCCAGCTGGTTCGCCATCGTTCCAGAGGCCACGAAGAGCGCGGCCTCTTTTCCGAGCATCTCGGCCACGCGATCTTGAAGTTGGTGGATCGTGGGATCTTCGTTGAAGACATCGTCTCCAACCTCGGCGCTCATCATGGTTTCAAGCATTGCCGGTGTTGGTTTCGTCAGCGTATCACTTCGAAGATCGACGATCATGATTATATCCTAGTCAAAGGTTAAAACAACTTTACCGCTCTGACCGGAACGCATCGTATCCATCGCTTCCATAAAATCATCAAATTTAAAACGATGCGTGATGATGGTCTCCATATCCTTCTGGATGCCAGGGTTTTTGAGGAGTCCGCGCATCCGGTACCAATCATCGTACATCCGACGACCATTGATCCCCTTGATCGTAGCATATTTAAAGATGACCTTCTTGGAAAAATCGAGTGTCACGGGGTCAGCATAAACACCCAGAAGAATCAGGTCACCACCGGTCCGGAGAAGATCGAGACCAGGCTCAATCGCCTTGGAGTTGCCCGACATTTCAAGAACGACATCGGCACCCTTGCCATTCGTCTTATCCAAAACATCACCCAAGACATCATCGGCGGCCTTGTATGTGTAATCGGCACCGACCTTTTTGGCGAGTTCAATGCGATATTCATTTTTTCGGCCGACAGCAAAGACATTGGCGGCACCCACATGTTTGCAGATCGAGACACACATGGCACCGATCGGTCCAACACCCAGAACGACGACATCCTTACCGACGACATCGGTCGTAAAAATTGAATGAATGGCGTTGCCGAGCGGATCCTGAATTGAACAGATTTCAGGCGCGGTATCGGGATCATTTTTCCAGACGTTCATGGCCGGGATACAGGCATATTCGGCAAAGATGCCAGGGACGTCGACACCAAAGATCTTGGTGTTCTGGCAGACGTGTGCCATGCCGGTCTGACACTGGAGACAATGGCCGCAGGCAATATGACATTCACCCGAAACATAGTCGCCGACCTTGATATGGTTTACGTGACTGCCGACCTCAACGACCTCACCGGCAAACTCGTGACCATAAATCAGTGGCGGCTTGATCCGTCCGGCCGCCCATGCGTCCCAATTGTAGATATGAACATCGGTTCCACAGATCGAACAGACGTTAACCTTAATCAATACATCGGTCGGGCCCGGCTTGGGGACATCGACCGTTGTCAGTTCCGTACCATTCTCTTCGGGGCGTGCCTTGATGACCGCCTTCATCTTTTCTGGCATCTTAGGACTCCTTTAATATCTATTTAATAACGCCGAATTCCTTCCCAATCGAAATGAACTGCTTGATACCGTAATCGAGATCTTCCTTCGTATGTCCAGCGGAGACCATAACACGGATTCTAGCCTTGCCCTTTGGAACCGTTGGATAACCGAGGGCCATTGCAAAGACCTTCTCTTCGAAGAGACGTTTACTCATGCCATGGGCGGTTGATGCTTCGCCCAGCATAACCGGCGTAATCGGTGTTTCGCTATGACCAATATCAAAGCCGGCCTCTTTCATGTTCGCCTTGAAATATTTGCTGTTATCCCAGAGGGTATTCACGAGGTCTTCACTCTTTTCGAGAAGCTCGATGGCCTTGAGACATCCTGCGGCCTCACTCGGTGATAGGGCATTTGAGAAGAGGAAGGGACGACCACGTTGTTTCAGCCAGTCGATCAGTTCCTTGGTACCACAGGCAAAACCGCCGGCGCAGCCGAAGGCCTTGGAGAGTGTTCCAACTTCGATATCGATTCGATCACCCAGACCCAAATGGTTCACGACACCACGGCCACCTTTACCAAGAACACCTTCACCGTGGGCATCATCGACGAATGTGACGCAGTCATACTTTTCACCAAGATCAGCGACGGTCTTGAGGTCGGCAATGTCGCCGTCCATCGAGAAAACACCATCGGTGATGATATATTTTCTTTCGTATTGTTGATTTTCCTTAATCTTTGCCTCGAGATCTTCCATGTTGTTGTGCTCATAACGGATGATCGGGGCCTTTGTCAGGCGGCAACCGTCGATAACGGATGCATGGTTCAATGTGTCACTAAAAATAACATCGGTTTTACGAATGATCGTCGGGATCACACCAGAGTTTGAACAGAAACCGCTCTGGAAGACGATGCAGGCCTCACGCTCTTTAAAACGGGCGAGGGCTTCTTCGAGCTGGATGTGAAGATCCATCGTTCCGGCAATTGAGCGAACGGCACCGGCACCGACACCGTACTTGTCGATCGCATCTTTCGCGGCTTGAACCATCTCTGGATGGTTTGCGAGACCGAGGTAGTTGTTGGATGTCAGGTTGAGACGTTTGTCTCCGTCAATTTTGACCCATGGGTCGTTGGCACCCTCGAGTGTCCGGATAACATTATATAGACCGGAATCCTGAAGGTCACCGAGATCGTCCTTAATAAAATCGAGCTTTGCCATGAAAAGCCTCCTTTTTTTGTGAATTGAGATTCGAGGGGAATCTAGTCGACTGCTTGACCCTTGTCAAGAATGGCGAATAATCCGTCGACTGCCTCTTTGATGCCGGAAAGGGCCGATTGGAGAGGATCTGACAGCTGGTCACCCATTTCGACCTGCTTCGGTTGGACGCAAATGAGGCGAACTTCCTTAATGCTTATTCCGGTCTGTTCGGCGAGGGCCAATGTGCCGAGGAGACTCATGCCGTGAAGAGAGACCATCTCTTCGCTCGGCTTTTCTAGTTTCTTGGGATCGACAACCAGAATTTCACCCGGTTCTCCACGGAAATCACCACAGTCGATGATGATCGAAAGTTTGCGATCCTCGATCATGTGAAGGAGAGAGGCACCAGGGACACCTGCATCGATCA
>CAYWXY010000004.1:0-45194 GCA_964462555.1 uncultured Pseudomonadota bacterium
TGAAAAAGAATCCTTATGAATATTATTTTGTTTTTACCGTCCAAGAAGAAATCGGACTTCATGGCGCAAAAACGTCTGCCTACACAATCAATCCCGATTGGGGCCTCGCCGTAGACGTCTGCGTGGCCAATGACATCATGCGTGAATACGGTGAAGACTGCATTACACTTGGGCAGGGCAACGTCTTAACTATTATGGACGATTCGATGATTGCCAACCGTCGAATCAACAACCATATCAAGGATATTGCCGAGAAAAAGGATATCTCACTCCAGTATGAGGTGAGTGATCTAGGAACAACAGACGCGAGCAAAATTGTGACATCTCGTGGTGGCGTTCCAGCTTCAGTTATCAGCGTCCCAGTGAGGAACCTTCACACCACATGTAGCATGGCCCATCAGCGTGACATCAAAAACTGCATCACCCTTCTTTCTGAGCTGATCAAAAAGCCGCCTAAAGTAAAAGTGACAAAGAGTATCAAAGAGGTTTTATAAAATATGGTTTGGGTTGCGATGTCCGTATCGTTAAGTGGTTAGGGTTTCGTTTCTTCGCAACCGAACAACGACAGACGATACGAGCTTCGAAACCGCAACCGTATTTCCAAATATTAAATTATCGAATGATAATTTCGAGGCGAGGACCAATCTTGAGATTAATGTGCGCGGTCTCTTCCTGCATATCGCCATCAACCATATAATGTTGCGGTTTGTCGGTGTAAATATCAACCTCTTTGGCCATATCATCTTCATAAAACCGGCGATTGGGTGGCTTGCTGAAGAGGATTTTTCGAAAACTGGCCATCACCTGAAGTGGCGAACCGGCACCACCAATAACTTGAAAGTGGTCGGCCTCTGAACGTGCCCGATAAAAGGGTTTAAATCCAAAGACGAAGTCTTCCATCGTCCCGCCACCGATGAAAACAAAGTTCTTGAAGCGCCACTCTTTACCATCAACCACAACCTTGGCATTGAAACGCTCCATCAATTCACGAGCGGTTAACGAGTTAACCAGGACTCCGCCAGCTACCTTTAGAAAGAACCAAAAGGCATCCAGTGGACCACCCTTGTTTCGATAAAAATGCTCAATGAATCGTGAGATCAATCCGTTGCCAAAGAGAAATCCATATTTCCCATTGATATTTAACAGGTTAACCTTTGTTGTCTCAAAGGACTCATCGTTATGATATTTGATAATCAGGTTGGACAAAATCTGTTCCGGGCTTCCATGAATCCCCAAGGCATTTGGTATTGCGTTCATCGTTCCACCACGGAGAAATGCAATTTTCGGAAGGGGCGTATCGCCATACTCTTCTATCATTGTGGTCAAAGTACAATGATTGGTGCCGTCCCCGCCACTAATCCCAAGAATATCTATCTGCTTCTCTTTAAATTCATGAATAATTGCCGGGATATCTAATATGTCCTGCGTCATCTTACAGGATCCCTTGTCCCCAACAATAAACCCCAGGCGCTTAATCCGATCCGGGTTTTTTCGATTACTGCGTGAGTGAGGATTTAAGATAATTCCGATACCTGGCATTGCACACTCCCCTATTTTATCTATTTCCGCTTTTTACGTTGTGGGCGTTCGTGCTTTTTCGCAACCTTCCCCTTTGTTCGCTTGAGATATTCTTGAACAATAAACGAAGCCACCTGAGAAGGTTTTGTTCCTGGTCCATAGCCCGCGTCAAACCCTAATTTTTTGGCCAGGGCATGATCGATTCGAGGACCACCCACAATCGTGATCAAGTGTGGCTTCAGGCCCTTCGTCTTTGAAATCAACCCCTTCAACTCTTTCAAATTTTTAATGTGGGAATTTCGCTGGCTGACAATTTGTGAAACGAGTAAGGCGTCGGCACCTCGTTTCGCGGCCTCTTCGACAAAATGCTTATTGTCGACCTGGGATCTCAAATTGACCGCCTCGAGGAGTGGATAACGCTCAAGGCCGTAATCCATGTCGAAGCCCTTCATATTAAAGATGGCATCGATCCCGACAGTGTGGGCATCTGCTCCCGTACACGCCCCGAGAACCACGAGCGGCTCCTTAATGTGCTTTTCCATATACTGAGTCAAAGGCTTATAGCTCATATGTTCAACATCAATTTTCGGAACTTTAATTCTTTTGAGGTTAATCGAATGTTTTGCCGCACCATAGACGACAAAAAATGTAAACTGATCGCTCATCGACTCCATATGAACAACCTTAACGTCAAAAAGCCCCAGCTTTTTCACGTACTGCTTGGCGGCCTCTTTGGCCTCTTCAGACTGCTTCACAGGCAACGTAAAGCTAAGCTGAACCATCCCATCATCTAAACGATCGCCATATGCTTTTACCTTTGTGAGATCGACTTTAATCATAATTAACCTCAGTACGTTGGTGCCTCTGTTCTTCAGCACCTCGGTATCTATTTTCCCTTTTTTCTAAGCTCTTCTTCGAGAGGATTCCAATATTTCGCATCTTTCTGAAAAACGCCTTCGAGTCCCTTGCCACCATTCTCGTCACGCGTCATCTCGGCAAAGACGCCGGCCTCGATCGATTTCATCAGGCCTCGGATCTTGATCTTCTTAAGCAGTTTCTCTGAATTGTCCAAAACCAGCCGGGCGCGCCTTACAATTTTTCCATTGGGATTGAAGGAGATCTCTTCGCCCAAGTTCTTCGCATTGTTGAATACATAATTGGCATTTTTGATAGCCCAATGGCGATCTTGGATATAGGGGTTATGGATTGCCTCAGTGGGAATCCCCAATAACTGAATTGACTGGTGAGACATAACAGCCACCATATTAAACATCGCATCCTGAACGTTTCCAAAAAAGATATCACCAGTCATATATTTGGTTGGCGGCATAAACTTGATTGGGGCCTTGTGAAAAATTTCGCGTACCAATTGGGCCTGTGCCAATTCATATAGGAATCCATCCTCAACTCGAGGATCGATCTCAAATGCATGACCGAGGCCCATCTGCGACGGATAGAGACCGGCGCTCGACCCAAACTGTTCGTTAATAAATTGACTGGCCAGAACGGTATGACCATTTTTATAGGCATCCGCTGTGGTAAGATAGTTATCTTCGCCAGTGTTAATAACTAAGCCTGAGCGCGCAATAATTAACCTCGAGAAGTATTGATCAACAAACGTCCTCTTCATATTGATATCGCGAAAGAGGATCCCGTACATCGAGTCATTTAAAAGATAATCCAGGCGTTCAAATGCCCCCATCACAGCAATCTCAGCCATGCAGAGACCCGATGAATAGTTGGTTAGCTGAACATAACGTTTCAGCTTTTTTCCAACTTTATCTAATCCTTCACGCATGATCCGAAAATTGGCCTGCGTGGCATAGGTTCCACCAAAGCCTTCGGTCGTAATTCCATGGGGAACATAGTCCAGGAGCGACTGCGCCGTGTGGCGAATGACCGCAACAATGTCAGCGCCCGCTTCAGCTGCTGCTTGTGCCTGAGCAACATCGTCATGGATGTTTCCGGTGGCAACGATCACATATTTTAGGGGCATCTTCTCATTCACATACCTCGTGACCAGCTGGTATCGTTTCTTTCGACATTGATCGAGTTTGAAGATTGCGTCCTTAACGAGAGGCTGGATCGCCTTCTTGATTTTTTCAAATGGAACATTCGGGAGCTTGTCAAATTTCACCTTACCCTTGGCAATGGCTAACGCCAGTTCGTTTGGCTCTTTTTTTGTGGCAACAAGGGCACGGCCAAACCAATAGGCAATCCCCCGGCGAAGCGTTTCTTTCGGAAGCTGATCTACAATTAAATTAACAAGCGGCATTTCCTGCCAGGCCGAATCAATACCAAAGGCCCGCAAAACAGTCCGCTCAATCGATGTCGTTGAGTGACGATCGATGTATCGCTGCACGGGACGAACGATCTCAGCTGCCATCTTTCGACATCCGGCCACTCGATCCCAATCGATCATCAATTTACTTGAAGTGCTCATAAAGAATTACTCCTTGATTTCCGGCTCCAACTTAAATTCTCTCCCCTCAACGAGATCAAAATAGGCCTTTCCACGCTTAGGCTCATCCGGCATCGACCCGAGAATCTCAAACTCTGTTGAACAGTCACAATTCCGCTCGGTTGGTGCCGTATACGAACTCATCATACCACGATAGTTGCGAACCACAATACGCTCTTCTGTCTGCGTTAGGAGATAGTTCGGCATGATCGGAATTTTTCCGCCACCACCCGGTGCATCAACGACAAGTGTCGGAAGCGCAATGCCCGATGTGTGTCCCCTGAGATATTCCATAATTCTAAGCCCATTACCGATCGGCGTTCTAAAATGCTCGATCCCCACCGCTAAATCACACTGATAAATGTAGTAGGGCTTCACGCGAGCCTTCAATAGTTCGTGCGTCAGCTTCTTCATCACGTATGGCGAACTGTTGATTTTACGAAGAAGAACCGACTGATTCATCATCGGCAAACCAGCGTCTACAATGCGCGAGCAGGCCTCACGCGCGGCTGGCGTCAGCTCGTATGGGTGATTGAAGTGTGTCATAAAATAGACTGGTTGATACTTCTTTAAAATATCGACGATTTCTTGGGTCACTCGCTGAGGAAAGACACATGGGGTTCGTGATGCAACGCGAATGACTTCAACATGCGGAATTGCCCGGAGCCCAGCCACAGTCTTTTCCAACTGTTTAGGGTCCAACATGAGAGCATCGCCGCCCGAAATAATTACGTCCCGAACCTCTTTGTGTTTTCGAATGTAACTCAGAACTTTGTCGTGCTCCTTGCTCAATTGAGATGATGTTTTATTTAGGACCATCCGCTTACGCGTGCAAAAACGACAATACACACTACAAACTTCACTGGCCAAAAAGAGAACGCGGTCGGGATAACGATGAACCAGACGTGGCACCGGCGAATCGGCATCCTCACCTAGTGGATCACGAATGTCGGCAGCAGCCTTATTGAGCTCTCGACCCTGAGGAATTGACTGGAGCCGAATCGGGCAATCAGGATTATCCTGATCGATCAATGACAAGTAGTAAGGTGTAATCTGAAACTTCGAAACTTCAACAGCGCGCCGCATACCTTCTCGTTCGTCATCACTCAATTTAAGAACTTTTTCAAGACCTTCAACCGTTGTAATGACATTCTTGAGCTGCCAACGCCAATCGTTCCATTCATCAACCGTTACATTCTTCCAAAGTGGAATATGTTTATAATAATCTGGTTTAGATGTATCGACACGCATCAAACCTCCCGGGATATTATTTCCCAAATTTTTTATCAAACCACTCCTTGACCGTAGGATATTTCCGATAGGCCTCGAGCGTGAAATTCGCGTGATTCGGGGCATAGCCGTTACCAATAATCATTTCAACATCGTATCCGACGCCTTCCGCACCCAGAGCCGCCTTTTGAAAATTGGTTGCCATGTTGAAAAAATAGACCTTCCCGCCTTGTTTGCACGAAAGAAATGATGCAGCTTCGGTTCCCTCGACATTGGCCGTGTTAATTACGAGATCAACCATTTCACCCTTTGTCACATCTTTGACCTTGTCCATAAATTCGCCAGGGCGTAGGGCATCGGCCTTAAAACATTTATCTAAGATTCCAAGTGACGAAAAAGTTTCAACTGAACTGTCGCGGGTCGCGCATCCAAAGATTTTTCCATTTCCGATTTTATCTCTGGCAACGGCCGCACAAAGGATGCCCGACTTGCCACCACCGATAACCAAAACATTCATTCCAGGTTCTACCAATCGCTCGGCCTGCGGCGGCGCACCTGCCACATCAAGAAGTGCCAGAGCCACATTAAGATCCATATCCTCAGGAATCTTGGCAAGGACACCACTGTCAAAAAGAATGGCCTTGGCCTTCACATCGAGCTGCTCCGATTCGCGAACCGAAACAAACTCATCAACGATAAGCGGTGTCAGCGTGAGCGAAACGAGCGTACAAATATTGTCCCCAATAGAAACACCACACTTGTTGGTATAGTTAGGGCCCATGTCGAGAACCTTACCGAGAAGCATGCCACCCGAACCGGTAACTGGGTTTTGCTGTTTTCCCATTGTCTCAATATTCTTTTTTACCTGATCGGCAATACCCTGAAGATTTCCGCCGGCGGCATCTTTCATTTGGCGGAAGCTGGCCGAATCGATGTTGAGCGTCTCAACATCGATCAATATCTCGTTGTCATAGATCGGCAGTGTATTATCGAGCTTGGCTGCTGCCTGTGGCAAAGCACCCTCTGGGCTCACGACTCTATGCCTGCCCAATGGATCGCCATTCGGACGATAATCGCCCATAAAAACCTCCTAAATACTTGATATAACTCAAAAATTATAGATTCACCCTGATGTCGCCCGACCATATCAGGGGGCACCCAGGGCTGTCAAGAAACCTCGAAAACCATTCTAACCTCCGTGGTTAACCACGGAGGTTAATAGGAGGTTCGTTGAGGTAGATGGTTTGGATGTTGAATTTTGTCTCAAGGAGTTTGCCGAGGGCTTGGACGCCGAGTTGTTCGGAGTGATAGTGGCCGAGGTAGATGACGTTGATCCCGGATTCCTTGGCCAAGTGATAATCCTCATAAACCCCTTCGCCAGTCAGAAAACAATCGACACCCTTATCAACTGCCTCTTGAAACATGCTGGCCCCTCGACCTGCAACAATCGCAATCGTTTCATTCTTCTTGGGACCAAAGGGGAGAATTGATGACTTACCATTCAGCGTCCCTTGCAGTTTCTCAGAGAGCTCTTCGTTCGTCATCGGCTGTTCGAGCTTCCCCTGAAAACTAAGAACCGTCCCCTTGTAATCACCAAAGGACTCGACATCCTTGAGGGATAAGAGCCTAACCAATTCGCTATTGTTACCAACCTCAGCATGCATATCGAGCGGAAGATGCGCCGCATAGAGACTCAATTGGTGATCAAGCAGATATTTGACATGACTGAAATTCCGTCCTGTTACTGAATCCATCCCATCCCAGATGAGGCCATGATGAACAATGATCATGTTGCATTTTTCTTTGACCGCCTGTTCATATGATGCCAAGCAAGCATCGACGGCCAACCCAACCTTTTTGACCTCGTCCGAACCCTGGACTTGGAGACCATTGTTGGAACTGTCGGCAATCTCCGAGACCGACAGTGTTTCGTTTAGAAAATTCACGATTTGAGTGCGCGCTACTGTCATTGGTTCCCCCAACTGTTAGACATTCTGGATCAATTCACCTTTGCGGCTTCAGCCAGCGACTCTTCAACCACCTCTAGGGCACGATTCAGATCTTCATCGGTATGACGGTGACAAATATACCAATGGTGATACGGCTGAATGAAGAGGCCGCGACGAATCGCCTCAGTATAAAAGTGGACCCGACGTTTCTTATAAAGGCCGGTGTCATCCTTATCAAATGTCAGGAATGGCATTGGCGGAATACCGGAGACCGTAACTGGAAGACCCGACTTCGTCACAACTGCTTCCAGCTGTTTCAAGAAATCGGTGCCGCGTTCCCAGATTGAATCGCAAACCTTTTCACGTTCCAGAATTTCAATTGTCTTGAGGGCAGCCACCATTTCGGTGCTATTTGGAAAAAAGGTTGATGAGATAAAAACTTCCTTCTCGACCATCTTCATAAATTCCCTTTTCCCGACAATAGCGCCGATCGGATAACCGTTTGCCATCGCCTTTCCGATACAAGAGATGTCCGGTGTTACGCCATATCTCTCTTGTGCTCCACCGAGACTCACACGAAAACCGGTGCGAATTTCATCAAAAATCAAAACAACATTATGCTCATCGGCAAGTTTCCGCATTCCCTCGAGATAACCAGGCTTTGGCGCTTGGACCGGCAATGCTAACGGATGACCCACCGGAGTCACAATAATACAGGCCACCTGATCTTTGTTCGCCTTTAAGAGCCCTTCAACCTCTTCGAGATTATTGTAATGAAACTCGAGCGTGTCTGCGGAGACATGGTCGGGCACACCGCCCTTCACCTCGACACACCAGTCGCCCCAGCCATGATATCCGCAACGTAAAATCTTGTCGCGGCCGGTGTAGCCCCTCGCGATCCGAACTGCACAGGTCGTCGCATCGGAACCGGTCTTGACGAGAATCGCCATTTCGGCCGATGGAACAATATTGCAAAGCTTTTGTTCGAGTTCATTTTGAACCGGCTGAACCAGACTAAAACAGAATCCTTTTTTAATTCGCTCTACAACTGCATCGTCGATCTCCGTCTCTTTGTGACCCAGAATGATCGGTCCGTATGAACAGAGCATATCGATATAATCGTTCCCATCGACATCGACAATGTGACCGCCGTAACCGGTCTCAATAAAAATCGGGTACTCCCCTTCGATAAAATTATATGGCCGACGAATCCCCAAAACACCACCGGGTGATAGACGTTTTGCTTCATCAAAAAGCTTGAGTGATTTTGTAAGATTAAGTTTTTCAGACATGACAACCCCCTTCGGTGAATCTCGTTATATGCCATATTTTTTATGCAAGCAAATACTTTCACGAATAACGATACGGTATCGGTTACGATGCTCGTATCGTCACGCGGTTAGGTCCTACGTTACCGATGGACGAAAGACGAAACGAGCTTCGTCACCCAAACCGCAACAACGAAACCGATTCCATATGATAGGTCTGGGGAAACATGTCGAGCGGCTGGGAACGAACAAAATGATACCCCTCGTTTAATAATATCTTGAGGTCTCTGGCCAACGTCGACGGATTACATGATATATAAAGGATATTCTTAGGGCTGATCTTTGCAATATTCTGAACGATCGATTTCTCCATCCCCTCTCGCGGGGGATCCGCCAAAACAAGATCAACCGGACCAAACGAACGAACATCCGAACGACCAAAGGCCTTCCCAACATCGGATACGACAAAATGAATTTTTGACGAACCCGATTTCTTTTCTACAAATTCTTTTCCCAGGGCAACGGCACGTTTGTCGCGCTCCACTGCCATAATTCCCTTTGCAATCGCCGCCAGCTCAAACGTCAAATTTCCGCTCCCTGCGTAGAGCTCCAAGATATTCTTTGAAGTCAGAGCTAACGCCCACTCTACAACCAATTGCTTCAGGGCCTCGTTTACAAATGGGTTCACTTGACTGAACGTTTCCTCCGGATCATCTGAAATTTCGTAACGATTTCCCCTCGCTGGCCAAACCTCGCGAATCTCTCTCAACTTTCTATTCAAACCTGGACTTGCGATGGGACACTCAGTTACATCAACAATCTCATCCGACTCCCTCTTCAGAAAACCGGTCTTCCCTTTTTTATGATGGACCTGAATCCGATTACGATAGTCCCAGATAATCGGTGACGGAATTGTCGGCAGGATATCTGGATTTTCGAGTCCGGCAAAACGACAAAGTTGCTCTTCGAGAATCAACTGTTTCCACAAAAGCTGATGGGCATAACCAATATGTTGCAAGTGACATCCCCCGCAGCTTTCAAAGTGAGGACAACCAGGTTCAACCCGACATGCGGAACCCTCCAAGATCTCTACAATTTCAGCATTATCAAATCCCTTATGACTCTTAACAACACGAACGTCCAGGAGATCGCCAGGTGCCGCAAATGGAACAAAGACGGCCTTCCCATCATTAAAACCGAGGCCATACCCCTCATAGACCAATTTTTCTATTTTCAACTTCATGATTTTATCATCGCCTGTCGATAGACTTCTTTCAGTGGCATTTTTTTTCGCTTCGCTATCTTTTCGCAATCAGAATATTCCGGTGCAACCGTTACAACATCACCCTCGTAGCGAGCCACTTTCACACCCACCACCCCATATTTTGTCTTTACCTTTTTTATCTCCCTCTCAACCATCGCCCGCTCGATGGGAAAATAACGGAGACCAAAAGTCGTCGTCTCCTTCAGAATAATTCTCGAAAGACTTTTGCGATCACCTTCCTCACACAAAACATGTAAAATTGCACCGGGTCTCCCCTTCTTCATGACCATTGGAATTAGGCCCGCATCGATTGCCCCATCATCAAGAAGTTTCTCGATAATGTAGGGGTAGAGTTCCGGATTCATATCATCAATGTTTGCCTCCAGCGCAATGAGCGGCATCCCTTTCCCCGCAATCAACCGAAGGGCATTCGGCATCTTTGGAATCACCAAATCACCAAAGCCATATCCTATTTTCTCTACCTCTCTAATCGGGGAACTGCCAAAACCGTGGGCGATCGCCTTCAGTATTGACGCCCCGGTAGGCGTCACGATCTCTCGTTTTACCGGTGCCGGCTCAAGAGGGACGCCTTTCAGAACCTCGAGCGTCGCTGGCGCTGGAATCGGCAGTCGACCGTGGGCACACGTCACATATCCCCTTGTTATAGGAAGTGGCGAAACATAAATTTTTTCGAAACCAAAGTAATCAAGACCGATCGCGGCGCCAACAATATCGACAATCGAATCGAGCCCCCCGACCTCATGAAAATGGACATTCGATAATTTTCGACGGTGGACCTTTGCCTCCGCTCGCCCCAGAACCTCAAAGATATCGAGCGCACTTTTTTTAACTGAAGTTTTAAGACGACTTGAACGAACCAATCGCACAATGTCACGATAGTGCCGAATGTTCGGCTCTTTCAAAACGGCCACATGGAGATTGGTGCCGCCTATAGCATGGCGACTCCGCTTTTTTATTTCTAAACGGTACCCACTCAGCTTGAGTTTTTTGAGTTCCTTTTTCAGATAATCTAAAGACATGCCGAGGTCGATCATGGCGCCCAACACCATATCGCCCGCAACACCTGAATAACAGTCAAAGTAGGCTATTGTCATTACCGCTCCAATAATCAGGCGATTGTCACGTCATCTGGAGAAACAGTCTTGATCACCTCCACCTCAAGGACCGCACGAGGTGTAGCATTTCGAATGATGAATGTCCAATGACCCAGCTGAATCTTTTCATCTATTTCGGGTATTCGTTCAAACGCCTCAAGAAGGTAACCAGCAACCGTCTCGTAATCTCCCAACGGTATTCCGAGATTGATTTTTTCATTCGCCTCTTCGATCTCCATCCGACCGCTCACCAAATAACGACCCTCCGAAAGAACCCGATAGTACTGCTCTCCAAACTCATACTCATCTCGAATCTCACCAACGATTTCTTCGAGCAAATCCTCCAACGTCACAAGTCCCGTTGCACCGCCATACTCGTCAACGACGACGGCCATTTCTTCTTTTTCCTCCTGAAGTGTTTCGTACAATTCATAGAGCGGCATTGTTTCTGGAACGTAGATCACTTGCTGCATGATTTCGCGCAGTGGCCGTCGCCCAGTGGAAAAAATACAATCGGTGGCATCGATAATCCCAACAATATTATGGGAACGGTGCTCAAACAGTGGCAACCGGGAAAAACCCTTCAGATCGAATGTTGCCAAGGCCGCTTCTGTGTCGGCTGTCACAGGAAGCATCTCGACTTCAACGAGCGGAATCATGATATTTTCGACCTCAGCATCGGACAGTTCCAATATCCGCTGAATCATCTTTCGCTCTTCGGGTGGCATGTCGGAACCCTTCGCCTCTTTGGATGTCAGCATCAATGCCAATTCGTCACGTGAAATTTGTGCTTCGGTCACCGCTGCACGACGAACACCACCAAAAAGAAAATCGGTCATCTTCGAGAGAAACCAAACCGCCGGGAAAAGAACAAAAGAGATCCAGCGAAGGATCGCCCCTACACGCGCAGCCACACGATCAGCATGATGCTGATAGATACTCTTTGGCAAAACCTCGCCAAAGATCAGGATGACCGGCGACAAGAGAAGTGCAAACAGCGCGTATTCTACACTGTAATTTTGAATAATAAAATAGGTCAGGACCGTTGATGCGGTAACCGTACAAACATTGGTCCCGAGAAGCGTCGTTGCAAAAAGTTTGTGCGGATCCTTGAGTAGCGAGAGCGTCATCCTGGCCTTGCGGTCACCTTGGTTGGCGCGGTTCCGAAGACGAAACTGGTCGGCCACAACAAGCGCCAGCTCAGACCCTGAGAAAAAACCCTCAAGGAAAAGGCAAACCAAAATGATTATGATCAATATCGCTAAACTCATTTCTTTCGCTTCTCCAATTTCTCGGTAAACAATAGACGGAAGATATCGTCCATTGTTACCAAACCAACCACTTCACCCTCTTTGTCTTTCACAATTGCGATGTGAATTTTGATTTTTTGGAAATCGTCCAGAAGATCGTCGATCAACGTATCATCTTTAACAATATGAACGGGGCGAACGATTTCTTCAATATCCTGCATATGTCCACGCTGACGCCCTCGGTAGAGTCGGAAGACATCCCGTGAATGAAGGGCCCCGATAATATCGGAGTCGCCGTTCCGATAGACCGGCACACGGCTATATTGCGTCTCGCGCATTTCACGGATAATCTGATCGAGCGGCAGGTCGATCGGCAGATGAAAGATCTCTCCCCCCGGTGTCATAATTTCGCGAACGGTCATATTGCCGAGCTCAAAGACGCGGTGGATCAGCTCCGACTCTCCCTCTTCAAGTACTCCTTCGCGGTATCCCATGTCGACCAACTGACGAAACTCCTCCTCCATAATCATGGTCTTCAATTTTGTGGGATCACCGCCCAAGAGGCGAACCATCTGGTCAGAAAAGGCCGAAAGAAGCCACCGAAAGGGAAAAACAACTTTATAAAAAAGTGAAAGCGGCACAACCAAAATGGGAACCAAGCTCGCCGCAAAACGAACGGCAATATTTTTTGGAATTACCTCGCCGAAAATCAAAACCATTGGCACCGCAACAACGATCGATATCAAAGTCGAAAGTTTCCAGCTGACATGCCCCATAAGATCATAGATGACCGAGGCCACAACAATCGCAAAGGCAACATTGACCAGTTCATTACCAAGCAGAATCGTAACGAGTGTTCGCCTGGGATGCTGCAGCATTCGAATGATTGATGCGGCATAACCCCGCTTTGACTCCTTAAAACTATTGATCTGAGCGCGTGTTAACGAAAAGAATGCCGTCTCGGAACACGAAAAGAATGCGGAAAGAAACAACAAGATAAAGATGGACAATATTTTTAGCGGATCTACCGTCATCAACCTAACTTCCAATCTTATGAACAAAACCCGATTGCTTTATTTTAACCTCTTCCCCATTAAGATTCAAGACATGACGGTCCTCGATATCGTCAACAATCTCCCCAATACATGTAATCGGACAACCAAAATCGATCTCAGACGCCAACTCGGTGAAATGAGCCTCCTGCTCCGGTGACATCGTGAAGAGAAGTTCGTACTCTTCACCACCAGTCAGCGCTATTTGAAGCGCGTCATGCTTGAGCTGCCGTGCCAGAGGATATATTGCCTCTTCAACCAACACTCGATCCGTATGAAGACAAAAACCGACCTGACTTCGATCGGCAATATGCTCTAGATCGGCAATGAGACCATCGCTAATGTCGATCATCGCGTGTGCGGCATGGTTCTTGGCCAACCAGCGTGCCAGATCGATCCTCACCTCAGGCAAAAGATGTCGCTCAATGAGATTCTGGTAGGCGTCATCCGTAATTCCTTCTTGCAGGCACATCAGCCCCGCTTTCGATGCCCCGAGCGTTCCGGTAACAAAGATCTTATCTCGCGGCTTTGCCCCGTGACGATAAATGACCTCATGCTTTTCCATTCGGCCGATAACTGTGACAGACAGTGACAATTGACCGCTGGCGGCCGTCGTGTCTCCACCGATCAAAACCATATCAAACTGATCGGCAACGGCTCGCATTCCGCTGAAAAGCTCTTTGATTTCTTTGGGTGACATGTCGGAAGGACAACCTATCGAAACCAGATAAAACCACGGCGTTCCCCCCATCGCCACTACGTCACTAATATTAACCAGCAGGGATTTCTCTCCGAGCGTCAGCCAGTCGGCCCACGCTCTTTCAAAGTGAACCCCCTCTGAAAAAATGTCGGTTGTCACCAACCAACAACTCTTTTCCGGGCCATCGATCACCGCTGTGTCGTCATTGATCCCTTGAAGGAGTCCTTCTGCTTTTCGAGGCTGACCTTTAGCAATCGCCTGAATTAGTTCAAATTCATTCATGGCCACCTTCTATCATTTCTCTCTCTCCTCGTAAAGCCTCACTTCATCCAATACCCCTAGGGATTCTCCCGCCATCAGGTCGTCAAGGCGCTGAGTATATAATTTTGAATTGCAATCTTGAGGGAGTCGGCATAGCTTAGGTCTTCCAGGGGGAATTGCCGATGAAATCGTGGATTACACTTTCACTAACCGTTATTTTAGCTCTTTCGGTCTCGGTCGTTTCGGCTGAAGAAAAGAGCTGTCCAAATACAACGCTTAAATGCAACTGTTCAGATTCTGCAAAATTGCTCAGAGCAGCTACAAACAATGATGCGACTCATATCGAAAAATTGGATATCGAAAAGTTATCGATCGGTGATCAGTGCCGGTCGAGCATTATGGAAAAGTTGGCGATCGGCGGCATTGAGATCGGTGACGTCTTCAAGAATGTCAACAGCGCTTCTCAATATTCCAAGACGGCCTTTCTCAATTTTGCAAACGGTAGCGGCTTTAAGGCGGCCTATAAAAAATTCCCGGTTTCATCCAAAGATATTGCGGACCCAAACGTCTCCGGAAATACGGGTGTCTGTCTTCCCGATGGAATTCAGCCCTCTCAGGCCATCGTAGCCGGGAGCAAGATTCCGATTACTCGAATCCCGAAAAGCCAGGACATGGATGGAATTTGGCGCGTCGATACCGGCAAAATGAAGTCGACCCGTTGTCTGATCTATCTCCCAAAACCGTACGTCTCTGCGGCTGCCGGAAATTCTCACCGTGAACTCTACCCACACGATAGCTCATATGTGATCAGCACACTCATTGATCGGAACGCCGATGGGGATCTGACGCTTGCAAAGGGAATGATTGATGACATGATATTTGAGGCCAAACACTTCGGTTATCCACTGAACGGGAACCGCGGTTATTTTCTGACACGGAGCCAAAACAATACACTGATGACGAATATTTGGGAATATGCCCGAATATCCGATGACGTGACATGGCTTGAGAATGAGGCGCTCCCCGTTGCCCTTCGGGTGATTGATTATTGGAATACGCGAATCGGCGTCATCAACCTTTCCGGAGAAAAAGAGATAGAGACCGCCGGTGATGTTGAGGGAAATCGCTGGATGGCGCATGGTATCGGTCCGTGCCAAGAAATCTGGGAATCTCACGAAGCTCGTGGGTATTATTATTATAGAATTCTTGAAAACTTGATTGAACTGGCACTCACCCCCAATCCAAAACGTCCAGATTACGCCAAAAATTTCGATTATAACCGTGTCGTCTTTGTTGCGAGCAACAATCACCTGGAGATCTGGAAGAAAAAGAATGCCCTGGTCGAATTCCCAGGAACGATCGAGGGTCTCAAGGGAAAGCCTTACATTTTGAAGGGTTCTGTAAGTCTTTCAGAGCGGGATGAACCGGCGATTGAGATCAATGGCACGTTTTACACGTTGATGCCGAAATATTATTCCAATGATCGTGCCCAACGGACGTCTGGTTACAATACGAATCATCTTTACGGTCCGTTCAATTCTTTCACTGATGAATTCGTTGACGCAACACTTAACATCCAACTTTATCGCGCTTATGTTGATGTTGCGAAGATGTATGGTCGGCTGGCAAAACAATATGACGGTCGCGACAAAAAGAAGAGTAAAACATATTTGGAGAAGGTTGAACTCTACGAGTCAGAAGCCAAGCAAAAGAAGGATATGATCCTAAAATTCCTCTGGGACGATAAACTGGGAATGATATTTAATTACAGTAATTATATTCATAAGCGGCGAGTTAACTACCCATTCGCGAGTGGCGGATATGTTATTTGGGCAGAACTGTTTGACATTACGATTCCTGAAGAACGGACGAAGCTTTTTCGACTTGTCGATTATATGAGCAAACATCTCGAGGGTCCGGATGGATACTTTGCAAGTGCGATCGAAACTGGACTTCCCTGGGACAAGCCGCACGTTTGGCCGACGCATCAAGGGATGATCGTCGCCGGCATGCGACATTATATTGATCAGCTTCGTGGACTAAAAATGAAAAACGAGGCGGCCAAACTCGAACGGGTCGCCGACCGTATTGCGCTCAAATATCTGATGGCCAATTATGACGATTGGCTGGCATCTAAGGGGCAAAAGGCGGCTGAAAAAGTCGATCCTGCTGGTGAAACGATCCGAACCGGATACGGTAGCGGCGCCGATTATGCCTGGAATCTCGCCGCCATCTGGGACCTTCACGCGGGCCTCAGCAAAAAAGCCCAAACAATATTCAACACTTACACCACCACCCGCACCCTCCCCAACAAATAACCATTCTCGAAGCACCGGGAGCTTAGATTTCTAAGCTCCCGGTGCTTCGAGAATGGTTGACGGGGTTTGGGGGGCGGGATATGGTGCCCGCAGATTGTAGATGTTCATTGAACCGAAGTGATTGTGTGTGGAGGGAAGGCAGTGAGAACCTGCCACGGACCCGCCACTGTAAAGGAATGATTGCCGCGTCGTAAGTCACTGTCCTGGGGGATGGGAAGGCAAGGCGCAGCGATCGACAACCTGAGTCAGGAAACCTTACACTCAATCTCATAGGTAGCCACTCTTCGTGGAGAGAGAGTATGGCACTATTTTTTTATCAATTTAAAATTACCGACATCCGATGCGTCGCGCTGGCGATTGGTATTCTTTTGTTTTGCGTCGCCTTGCCGTCTTTGGCGGATGAACCGGCCGAGCTCGGCGAAATCCATGTTGCCGGTGAGACGAAGGCCGAGTCGATCGAGGCGCCCTCTTCTTTTGTCACAGTCATACGGCCCGAGAGAGAGAACACCACATTCGAGAGTGTCGCTGACTTGATTGCGACGTCGCCCGGCGTTACGGAACGCTCGCTCGGTGGTATGGGACAATTTTCGACCGTGTCGATTCGTGGTTCGAGCCCCGAACAGGTGAGCGTTTTTCTCGATGGTATCAAACTCAATACCGCGTCGGGTGGCGCATTCGACTTCTCGACGATCCCAATCGATATTATCGACCGCATCGAAGTCATTCGCGGTGGTGGCACGGCGCAATTTGGTGCCGACGCGATCGGCGGCGTTATTAACATTGTTACGAAGTCGGCGCGTAAAGGCCGCCGGATTGAGGCCTTTGCGGGCGGCGGCTCGTTCACCACGTTCAAGCTCGGCTCGACGTATAGCGAACAGTTTAAGCGCGATTCGCTAACGGTTTCGTGGAGTCATTTTCAGAGCAAGGGCGACTATACGTTCAAAACAAATTCGGTTCGTCTGAGTGGCGGGCCGGCTGTCGGTGGAGGCCAAACATTTACTCGTATTCATAACGGTTTCTTGAGTGAATCGTTGCTCACGAATTGGAAACATAAATTTTCGGATCAGATCTCGCTCAATTTTTTAAACGATTTCTTTTTCACGGACCGTCAGGTGCCAGGCACCGAGGAAGAAACCACACTTCTCTATCCAACCAATCCACTCGACGCCAAAGAGAGAATTTTTCGAAACACGACTGGGCTGAATCTTAATATCGACCCATTCTTTACCAAACCGCTCAGTTTTACGTGGGGCGCCACTAACAATCTCAATGTCGATATCTTTAAAGATGCCACGCCGGCGATCGGAAACCCGATCAATGTTAAGACAACGAATGATTCGGTCGGCAGTTTTCTCAGATGGCTCGCCTTTCTGGATCACGGCAAGGTCAACCAGACGATTACACTTCGTTACGATTATCTTTATGATTATTTGACCGATTCGTCTCCCCTAACCAATGCGATACTCACCGGCACAAAGACGCGTCACACAAACAGCATCTTCATCCAGGATGAAGTGGCCTTCTTCGATGACAAACTGATCATCCTTCCCGTCTTTAGATATGAAGATGCCTCCGATTTTCCGGATGACATCAGTTATAAGGGTGGAGTTAAGATTCAGCCGATCAAATGGGTCTCGCTCAAGGCCAACTTTGAGCGCTCGTTTCGGTACCCCAGCTTCAACGAACTCTATTTTCCCGACCAGGGCTATATCCGTGGCAATCCTGACCTTAAGAAGGAACAGGCCTGGAACCTGGATGCCGGCATCGATGTAAAAACGAAATATGTCGGCGCTGAAATCGCCTATTTTCAAAATTGGATCGATAACTCGATTCTATTTGTTCCGATAAGTGCTACAACAATCGAACCCGTCAACACGTTTCAGGTGTCGACCAAGGGACTTGAAGCCGCGATCTCTATTGACCCGATTAAATACTTTCATCTCGACGCAAATTACACATACTTGGATGCCCACTACACGTCGAACAACAATCAACTTCCTGGTCGGCCCAAGCACGAGTTTAACGCCCGCCTGGAACTGGCCTACGATTGGAAGAAGAATATTGGCGCAACACTCTTTAGCAACTTTAACTACAAGAGCCAGGTGCCGCTCAACCAGGCCAATTCGGTCTTCCTGGCGGCTAGGTCTAAAATTGATCTTGGACTCAATTTCCGTTTTCTAAAATATTATTATTTAACATTTCAGGCAAAAAACATCACGAACGTCCAGATTTATGACGCTCGTGGATTTCCACTGCCCAGGCGAAGCTTTTTTGCAACACTGGGTGGAAAGTGGAGCTAATTATGAAAATCTCAAATAACAAACTACAAATTACAATCAAATCCCAAATTACAATTTCAAAATTGTTTTTTTGGGCATTGTGATTTGTTTGTGATTTGTAATTTGAACATTGGAATTTATCTAAGGAGGTTATCATGACAAAGAAGCTGATCTTCATCTTAATGGCGATCATCATCCCCTTAACCACGGGGTGTGGTGGAGGCATGTTCACGACCGACAACACGCCCGAAGGCGACGACATTGACGGTTCATACACAACGCCGTGGGGAAATGTCACGATCACAAAAAATGCCTTTATCTTTGGTAGTGACTACCCGGCCGACATTGTTATTCCTGATGTTGACGGAATGCGGAGCACCGCCTTTGTTGTCAGCTTCATGTCGCCAAGTGGCGTCTTGGCCATTGACCTGGAGACCAGCCCGCTTCAACTCTCCCAGAGTTTTGCTGGCGTCATTTCACCCAGCGGTACCGGCTTCCCGGGAAATCTATATATTATGAGTACGACGCGTGCATTCTTGCTGACCTCGTCGCATGTGATCGACTTCAACCCAACGACCGGCAATGTCAATACGACGGTTGAACTCCTGGGCGAACTCGACCTCGGCGCTTATCATCCGATCTCTGGAAGTTTTGATGTCGATGGCGACGGCTCGGAGGAGGATGCTATCCAAACGGTCTCAATGAGCTATCCATCCGATCTCGCCGTTCAGGGTGATAAACTTTTTATCACAATGTCGAACTTGATCAGCCCTATTCTTCCCGCAATTGCCGGACCCGGAACGGTTCGCGTTTTCCAAATCAATTCATCCAACCCATACCTAACGGCGACCACGTCACCGATCATCACGTCCGATTTCAATCCGACTGGCGTCACACCACTTCCCGATGGAACAGTGGCCATTACCAATAGCGGTGTGTCGGACATTTTTGATGCCGTCGCCCACCCGATCACAAACTCGAGTATCGATATCATTGACCCTTCGACAAATACCATTACCGCTAATATTTCGCTCGGCGCGGCATCACTCTCGTTCAAAAGGCTTGCCGTTACATCCGATGGTTCGACGGCCTATGTCGGTAGTGCCTCATATGGTGAACTCTATGCCGTCGACCTCGAGAACCTAACGGTTCTCTATTCACACCAATCGCCAATCACGGTCACTGGAAACGACGCCGGAAGCGACTATTTTTCAGCAGTCGCCCTCAGTTATGATGATTGGTATCTTTTTGCGGCAAGTTTTGATAACAGCGCCATCTATCCGGTCGATGCTAAGGCAACACCACCTGACGTTTTACCACTGGCATTCCCGAATCCCTTTACACTTGGATTTCCAAAGGGTGTGACGGCAGAAAATCCGACCGGCGTTAATACCGGCATTGGCGATATCGCCATTCGTCCCGGCATTCCAGGTGTCGACTATGATGGACCTGATATTTTTGCGATTACCGGGAACCCCGGAACACTCGTCACGATCAATACGCATGGCACAGAAGAAGGAAGTGCCCTCCAGATCAAGACGATGGAAATTGAACCGAGTGTTATCGAGGTAAACAGTATCGACGACCCGCTTCAACTCTCTCTAAAAATTGAATTTGGTGACGGAACGATTGTCGACAATATTCACGACACGTTTACGAACCCATTTAGTGGCTATCCGACTCAGGTCAAATGGAAGTCGAGCAATCCTTCTGTTGCCACCATCAATCTTTCGGGGGCATTGATGCCGAAAGGGCTTGGCTCAACGACAATCTCAGCATCGATTGGACAACAGAGCGCCGAAGCCTCGCTCAATATCAATACATTCTCACCCAGTTCAAACAATCCACCGCCGGATGATGATCCAGAAGATCCCGAGGAACCTGTTGATGACCCTGAAGACCCGGAGGATCCCCAAATCTTCTATATCCCATATGTCCCAATAATTCACGTCTATATCGATCCCGATATTCTCGAGATCTTGATGAACCTCTATGGAAACCAGGATGATCCGGACGAGATTGAAATTTTGACCGAGGCACCTCCTGGAACGGACCCTTTTGCCGATGAAGTCACCGAGTTTAATCCCGGTGACGGCTTTGGTTTTGGAAATGACCAGTTCCCCGATATCGTCCTTGGATCTCCCGAGGGAAATAGCTCGGGGGGCGGGGGCATGGATGTCTTGTCTCTCGGCTTTGAGGGTGAAATCATTTTGGAGATGACCGACTTTATGATTGCGGATGGTGACGGCGTCGATTTTATTGTTTTCGAAAATGCCTTTTTTGCCGGCGGCAATCCAAACAATCCCTTTTCGGAACCTGCGATTGTGAGTGTCAGCGATGACGGCAACGACTTTGTTGCGTTTGATTGTTCGTGTAACACGGCCGACAAACCATTATACCCAGGTTGCGCGGGGACACTGCCAACATATGCCAGCTCCACCAATGGCATTGATGCGACAGATCCAGCTGTTGCCGGTGGCAACGCTTTTGATTTGGCCGACGTTGGCCTGGAGAGTGCTCGTTTTGTAATGATTACGGATTGCGGTGTTAGTGGCAACTATAGCCCCACAGCCGGATTTGACCTCGACGCCATATCGGTGGTAAATGGAGCTTTAGTTGACTAGTTACTAGTGGGGAAGTTTTCAGTTATTAGTAGGGAATTAATAATGAGACAACTCAATTACATTTTGTTTGTATTAATCCTGTTCTTTCCGGTCATATCCTCAACTTCCGAACTTCCCCACTTCCCCACTTCCCCACTTCCAAAGCGAATTATTTCGCTCAAACCAAACATCACCGAACTTCTTTTCGAGATTGGAGCAGGAGATCAGGTGGTTGGTGTCACCACATGGTGCGACAAACCGGAGGCCGCAAAAAAACTGCCAAAGGTCGCCGACTACATTAAACCCAATGTCGAAATGATCATGGCCTTAAAGCCTGATCTTGTCGTTACTTCTACGGAAAACAGCATCAAGACACCGATCGATGTCATAGAAAAATTGGGCGTGCCGGTCTTGCTTCTTCCGTTTCAGAGCATTGACGATCTTGTCGCGTCAACGAAGAAACTCGGTGATGCAACGGGACACGGCAAGGAGGCAACAGACTTAATTCGTAATATCAATGACATCACAGCGAATAAAACAGCAAATGACCGCAAAACATTGATTATCGTTGGCAAGCGCCCACTTATCGCGGCGGGTCCTAAGACATTCTTAAGTCAGCTCATCCATCTGTCGGGCGGAAAGAATATTATCGAGAGCAAGATTCCCTACCCCCATGTTAATATGGAACTGGTTCTCGCAAGCAATCCCGACGTTATCATCGACCTCTCGATGGGGAGTGAAGATGGATCAAAAAACTCACTCAATAGATGGAAACAATATCCGATCACGGCATCGAAGAAAGACCAAATTTATACGCTAAACATATCGGATTTTCGAATCGGACCGGGACTCATTAAACAGATAGCAACATTAAAAAAGATCCTTGGAGAGAATGACAACTAATGGCGCATTTGACTCGGAAAAAATATTGGACGATCAATGGGATCTGCTTTCTCTTCTTGGTTGTCGTTTGTCTCGTCACGCTCAACATCGGCCCCGAATCGGCCACACTCTTTTCTGGAACCGGCGACTCACTCGGTCATCATATTATTTTTCTGACGCGCCTGCCGCGCATCCTTCTCGGTCTCTTAGTCGGAATGGCGCTCGCCTCATCCGGGACCGCGTTTCAGTCGCTCCTTAGAAATCCTCTGGCTGATCCTTATATATTAGGTGTTTCCGGTGGTGCCGCACTCGGCAGCGTGATTGGCGTCAGCCTGGGCCTCCCCTTCCTGCTCGTCTCGGGCATCGCCTTCGCCTCAGCCTTTTTATCGATGCTTCTCATCTATTGGATCGCGGAATCGAAGGGACGCCTTCCCGCGCATACACTTTTACTTACCGGCGTCATTTTCAACGCCTTTGCCTTTGCACTCATCATGTTGATCCATTCGCTGGTCACAATGGAGCAGGCCCACGAGATTCTCTTTCTCCTGATTGGGAGTCTGGAACTTTACTCCTATTCAACAATCGCCGTTATTGCCGTTGCTGTGTTGACCGGTTTCATTTTGTTAAATCTATTTTCAAACAAACTCAACCTGATGGCGATGGGGGATCGAACGGCCTTTGATCTTGGGATCAACATTGAACGCTTCCGACGTCTGACATTTTTTTCGGCATCACTGATGATCGGCGCCGTTGTGTCGGTGAGCGGCCTGATCGGCTTTGTAGGAATCTTCATCCCACACATGCTTCGAATGATTTTAGGACCCGATCATCGACTACTCGTACCCACGGCGGGACTCGTCGGCGGGGCTTTTCTGATCATCGCCGACACCATTGCACGAACATTACTATCAAGTGGCGCTTATCAAACAGAGCTTCCCGTCGGCGTCATTACGGCACTGATTGGCGGACCATTTTTTGTATATATATTGAAGAGGCAACTGAAGACATAGGAGGCAAACCACAAATTACAAGCAACAAATTACAAACAATATACAATGACCAAAATCACAATTAACAAACCCTATTGTTTGGGTCATTGCGATTTGGAATTTGTTTGTGATTTGGAATTTGTGCATTGAAATTTATGATTACAATCAAAAATATATCCTTTTCTTATGGGGTTGAAACGATCATTCGGGACCTCTCCCTTGGCGTGGAGAAGGGTTCGTGGGTCGGCCTGATTGGGCCGAATGGTGCGGGAAAGACAACGCTTTTACAGTTGATTAGTGGGGCACTTACCCCCTCCTCCGGACAAATCACAATCGATCAACACGATATTCATGCATATTCGCGCCGCGAAATGGCGAAGAAAATTGCAGTCGTTCCACAGGGCGCCTCTTTTGCATTCTCTTTCTCAACGCTCGAGATCGTTTTGATGGGGCGCGCACCCTATCTCAAACATTTTGGTTTCGAGACACCAAACGACCTCGAGGCTGCGAAGCGTGCGATGGAGCTGACCGACACGTGGCAGTTTCGAGACCGACCCATTGATCAACTCTCGGGTGGCGAACGTCAACGCGTCTTGATTGCGCGCGCACTCACCCAAGAGCCGGAGATTCTCCTCCTCGACGAACCAACGACCTTTCTCGACATTCGACACCAGGTTGACATCATGGGAATCCTCACCGATCTTAATCGAAGAAGTTCGATCACGATCATCTCGGCGATCCACGATATCAACCTGGCAATCTCGTATTGCAACACGATCGCCCTCCTTCACGATGGAAAGATCCGGGTCGAAGGCAAACCTGAAAATGTCATCACGTATGCCAACCTAAAAGAGATCTTTGCGACCGATGTTTATGTTGGCGTTAATGAATTTACCGGAAAACCGTACTATGTCCCGATGCAACGGGATGGAGAATAGATGCGATTTAGAATATCGACAGCCTGGGTTACCTCGTTTCTTTTTCATGCGGCGTTGATCGGACTCATCGTCTGGGTGAGCGTCAATACACCGGAACGCGCGGCGGGATCCGAGGATTACATTGTGGCCGTTGATATTTTGCAGGAAATGCCTGATGCAACTTCGGGGGTTCAAAAGGAAAGCATACCCGAACCGGAGAAAAAGGGAGAACGTCCCACCCGGCAAGAAATGACAAAAAGAGAGCGCTCGAAGGATGGAGGCAAGGCAAAGGGCTCGCTTCAGGCCACAACACCACTGCGAAGCGTCGGCGGTGGTGGCTCGAATCAGATACTCACAAAGATCAAGGCCAAGATCGAATCTTCCAAGCGCTACCCTCGAATCGCCCTCAAGAAGAAGCTCGAGGGCCGACCGACCGTCCTTTTTGAGATCAATCCGGATGGCTCGATTCGTTACGTCCAGATCGCGCGAAGTTCTGGAGAAACCGTCTTGGATAATGCTGCGCTTGAAACAGTCCGGCGCGCCGCCCCACTCCCCAATTATCCCAAGCCGATCCAGCTCGCGATCCGCTACGAACTTCGATGATTCTCCCCTCCCTTGACGGGAGGGGATTAAGGGAGGGTGAAGACCTCACCCCCTCCCTAACCCTCCCCCATCCAGGGGGAGGGAACATTGTTCCGAAACTCTAGACAAAGGATGTCACCCCCGGTATATACATTGCTTCAGGAGGAACGGAAATATGACCAAGTGGATTCTCGCAGCAGATATTGCGAAATATGTCGGAAAAGAAGTGATTCTCAAGGGTTGGGCGTTTAACAAGCGAAGCTCGGGCAAAATCGCCTTCATTCAGCTTCGAGATGGCACCGGCCTGATACAGGTCGTGATCGAGAAAAAATCGATTCCGGCCGAAAGTTGGGACCTGGTCGACCAGATCACGCTCGAATCATCGATCATCTGCACCGGAACCGTCAGCAAACATCCGAAAAAAGAGGAGTACGAACTTCAGTGCAGCTCGTTAGAGGTCGTTAATATCGCGGGGGAATATCCGATTGGAAAAAAAGAACACGGTCCCGGCTTTCTCCTCGACCATCGTCACCTCTGGCTTCGTTCCGGCAGGCAGTGGGCGATTCAGCGCATCCGCAACACCGTTATCAATGCCACCTATGAATGGATGGCCAAGCATCATTTTATCAAGATTGACTCTCCTATTCTAACACCGGCCGCCTGCGAAGGGACAACGACGCTCTTCGAAGTCGACTACTTCGATCTCGGTAAGGCCTACCTATCGCAATCGGGCCAGCTCTATCTTGAGGCCGCTATCGCATCACACGGCCGTGTTTTTGATTTTGGCCCGGTCTTTCGCGCCGAAAAAAGCAAAACGCGTCGTCACTTAATTGAGTTTTGGATGATGGACGCCGAGGCCGCCTTTGTTGAACATGCAGGAAACATGGAAATCCAAGAACAATTAATCACATATGTTGTAAAATCGGTCCTTAAGAGAAACGCAATCGAACTCAAGATCCTGGAACGCGACATCGCGACACTTGAAAAGATCGAGGCGCCGTTTCCACGCATGACTCACGCCGAAGCCGTCAAGAAACTTCAGGGAATGGGGTCTAAAATCGGCGATAATGACGACTTGGGTGCAGAAGATGAAACAATGATCGTCGAGGGTCTCGATAAACCGCTCTTTATCGAAAAATATCCGGCCGAAATCAAGGCCTTCTACATGAAACGTGACCCCGAGAACGAAAAACTGGCGCTTTGTTCTGATCTGATCGCGCCCGAAGGATACGGTGAAATTATCGGTGGCTCCGAACGTGAAGACGACTATGAGACACTCATCAAGCGCATTGACGAGCACAATCTCCCGCGCGACGCATTTAAGTGGTACCTCGAGCTTAGAGAATATGGTACAGTGCCGCACAGTGGTTTTGGTTACGGCCTCGAACGAATCGTTGGCTGGCTCTCTGGAACCAAACATATCCGTGAGACCATTCCGTTTCCGAGACTGATTAATCGAATTGGGCCATAAGAAGGATTTAATGGACGTCATCCCAAGAGATTCGCACGATCACCATCGCAGCTTTAATAAAAAACGCCTGATTTATGCCATCATCATCACGCTGATTACACTCGTCATCGAGGTTGTCGGTGGAATCCTGACAAACTCGCTCGCGCTCCTCTCCGACGCCGCGCATATGTTCTCTCACCTCTTTGCGCTCGGCATCAGTTACGTTGCAATCTGGATCTCGCTCAAACCGGCCAGCTCCGACATGACGTATGGCTACTATCGTGCTGAAATTCTCGCTGCGTTTATTAACGGTCTCACGCTCTTTCTGATTGTTGGTTTCATTCTTCACGGCGCCTATGAACGTTTTTATAATCCGCTCGATATCAAGGCCGGTCACATGTTGGTCGTTGCTATTATCGGTCTCGTTGTCAATATCGCTACGGCGATACTTCTCCATAGCGGCAGCAAAGAGGATATCAACATCAAGGGGGCCTTTCTTCACGCCCTCGGCGACATGATTTCATCGATCGGTGTTGTGGTGGCCGCTATCGTTATCCACTTCACCAACTTCTATCTTCTCGATACGATCGTCAGTGTTTTTATCGCCCTGATCATTATATATTGGGCGTTCAAACTCATTCGTGATTCCGCGCATATCTTATTGGAAGGATTCCCGCGGGAACTCAATATGGAGGCCGTCAAAAAGACGGTTCATGATATCATTGGGCGACCGATCTATATTCATCACATTCACGTTTGGCAGATTAGCACACGAATCTATGCCTTCACGTGTCATATTTCAATCGACGATATCGACCAACACGAAGCCACGTATCTCCTCCGAACGATTCGCGACGCACTCGATGAGCAGCACAATATTCATCATACGACGATCCAATTTCAGTGCAAGTCGTGTGGCGGCGCAGAGAATTCAGAAGATATCGACAAACAAACATGTTTTGACCCGGATAAAGACGATGACATCCGATCCTAATATCATCCATGAAGATCGCCACATCATTATCGTCGATAAGCCGGCGTTAATGCCGACCGTTGATGTCCCGGGCGGCATCCCAGAGACACTCGTCAAGTGGCTGATGGCCTATTCATCGAAATTTAAGAAGATTAACGAAAAGGTGGGCGATGCAGGCCTGATTAATCGGATCGACAACGAAACATCGGGGATTGTTGTTGCCGCGAAGAACGAAAAGTCTCATCAGAAACTCAAAGAATTATGGAGCAGCAAGGAAATTTCAAAAACATATATCACTCTTGCCATTGGTGAACCGCCACCCGAAGGGATGATCACCACACTCATTGCACACCATCCCAAAAAGGCCAATCGGATGATGGTGGTTCAAGATTCCGGTGAGGCAAAGAATCTCAAGGCTCGTTATGCGGAGACACATTACCGCGAACTGGAATCCTTTTATGACTATGCCCTATTGGAAGTTCGGATCGTTACCGGCCTCCGGCACCAAATTCGTTGTCACCTGGCCTCGATCGGCCACCCGATCGCCGGAGATAAGATTTATCGGCGGACCAAACACGAATCGCGGGATTGGCTGAAGCTCCCACGCCATTTTCTCCACGCAAGCCGCATTCGCCTCCCCCATCCCTCGTCTGGAAAGGTTATTGAGTATGATTCCCCACTTCCAGCCGACCTAGAGGGAGCCCTAGAACAACTCCGGAAATAAACCCTAGACTTGCCATTTTATTTCGCTATAATTCGCCACCATGAAAACAAAAACAATCATTCTATTGGTCGCCCTTCTCACCCTCCCCCTCATCGTTCATGCTGATGGTACGCGTTATATCGAGGGATTTACTAGCTCAAAGGTCGGTGGATTTCCGACCGGCTGGCGAACGCGCCCCGGCGAAAAACCGCAGGCTGAAGCGGTCTACAAGGTCCAAGAAGAGGGCGGCAACAAGTACCTCGCGGCAAATGATGAACAGGGTTACTCGGTTCAGATTTTCAAGCTGGCGCACTGGGATCTCAACAAATATCCAGTCTTTAAGTGGAAATGGCGTGCAAAAAAGCTCCCGAAGGGCGCCAACGAAACGATCCCGGCCAAGAACGACAGCGCCTGTGGAATCTATATCTCCTTTGGCATGTCGCGCGGCAGTGCACTCAAATATGTTTGGTCGACGTCGGCGCCAAATGGAACGTTCTACAAGAAGAACGATCAAATGACGATGATTGTCAAACAAACTGGCGGCGGTGGCGGTTGGGTCAATGAATCGACAAATGTCGTTGAAGACGCCAAGAAGGCCTTTGGCAAAGTTCCTGATCGGACACTGACTGGAATCGCCATTCTGACGGACGGCAATGCAACAAAATCCCCCGCAGCCTGCGACTACGACAGTATCGGGTACGCCGCCCAGTAATGATCATTTAATCGAGGTGATTTATGAAAAGGATTCTTGGAATCTTATCTATTACTATGCTTGTTGTTCTATTCTCTCTACCATCAGGAGCAGCACGTAAAAAGTTACCTAGCAAAGAGATGCTCTCTGACCACTATTTCCCGGTTGAGGTGGTGGAATCGATTCGCGAAGATGATATTTTAGGGGCCATTCGCGGTCTTCGGATGGAGGCCAACTCCCCTCGGCGCCAATTCATTCTTCGGGAACTTCAGCGGATTGACCAGTTTGAAACAAAGGCGAGCAAGGCAACAAAAAAGAATCACCGAAATCTCTTCAACATTGGTGTTGCTTACCACAATCTCTATCTCTTTCTCCAGGCGAACGGCACATCGAGTGAAGCGGTCTACAAAGACGCTCTCAAGTATTACAAAAGGGCCTCCAAATCTAAACTCCCCGCGAGAAAAAACAATGTCATGCTGATGATGGCGGCGCTCTATGCCTCAAAAGGTGACATCAAAAAATCGGACAAGGCCTTTGAAAAGATCGATTTTTCGGCCTTTGAGGATGAGTACCAAAAGTCAGAAGGGTTGGCGCTCTACTATTCGGCGCGTGGGGATGTGGCTAATGCCATTGAAAATCTTAAACAGGCCCACAAGCTGAAGCCGGAACAGACGACGTTTTGGCTGGCCGTCAGTGACGATTTTGTTGGGATCTCAAGTGATAAGGAGTTTCAGGCCCTTCTTAGGAAATGGAAAGTAAAGCGCCTCGCCCAAGGCACCCCCTACACATGGAAGAACAAGAAGTTGGTCTATTAGGTTTATTTCTACTTAATTCTCTGGGTCTCTCTTCCTTTAACAAAGACTCCTTTATGGATTAGTGTTCCAACATATTGTTTCAGGATTTTTCCACGAATTCTCAAATTTCCTCCCACCTCTTCAATATAGCCTAATTTTAGGAGGGGCTCGACTTCCTTATCCGGCAAGTCTCCGCGGCCTCTTTCTCTGGCGTGAAGCTGAATGAGAAGGTTCGTCTGTTCTGTCGACAAATTATTCAAAATAAAGAGGGCGTGCGATGTAATGGTGGCGGCATCGTGAAATGCGGGACTAGCAAGCAATCCTTCATATTCCGTCAGGATTCTATCTTCGTGACTCTTCCGAAAACGACTGGCAACAGCTTCGACCGTATCGGTCGTTATATAATTGGATGGTGGCCCGTCGTAACTCCTCACCTCACGGTGACCGAGCATTACATCAATTATTGCCTGAATAAGAAAATTGATTTCAAAAACCCGTCCCCCTGTTAAATCGTAGACTCGATCCGTAACATCTTGAGGCGGTTGATATTTTCCACGATCTGTACGAATAGAGTTCCCTAAGACATCCTCCACATACTCTCTTGTTTCATTTCGATTAAGCGGTGCTACCCAGTGAACAATTGCTGCTGGATAACGTGCCGCTAGGGCCTCAAACTCACCGGCAACATAATGAGCGCCAATCACCAGTTGGGCGCTCTCTTCTCCAACCACTCGATCGACGAGGGATCGAAAATCGGATGCCATCATTCTAAGGGGTCCCTTTATTTGCCCACCAGATTTGTCTGGAGAATCGGCAACGGGAACCTCATCCAGAATGGCATATCCTGCCCCACCGATTTTCCCGGCCCGTTCGACAGAATCAAAATCACGAAAATCGATGAAGCGCTCAATGAGCCATAGACGGCGTGGCTCTACATCTTCAATAGCGGCCTGAATAAGCCTTAAAAGTGTTGTCTTGCCCGATCGTTGATGGCCCACTAGAATAATAGGCGATCTGGGAGTCAACTTTTCAGCAAGAGTCTCGGCCAATTCCTTCGTCGGTTGCGCTGCCATACGAACCGCATCGGGATCTCTGTGATATTCCAACGCATCGACCTTCATGTGGCGATGTCTATCAACGGTAAAGCTGGTTACCTCATCAGCTTCTCCCTCAGGAATCGTTGATACCCGTGTTATGAAATAAACGCCACCCGCAAGCGTAAGAAGAATTCCAAGAGCAGTAAAAACGCCGTCACCATTACACCCAGTAATACAACTTGTGGAGGCAAGAAGAGTGGGGCGGACTAAGCGACCCAAGAACGATTTCGTTCTTTGAGCGACCTCTCCGGCTGATGCCATCATCGTATCAACAACCGACATCTGTGGCAGACGAACGCCTTGTTTGGCCTTATTCACAACCCTTGTCGCCCAAGTCTCTCTCGACGCGACACTCATTGCACTTTGGGTTGTGACTCCAACCTGTAGTTTTGGGAGGGTCGTAAAGACCGATCGATCGACAAGTGTAGTGATCGGAGACGCTTTGGCCGTTCTTAATACGGGGTTAGGTAGAATTTTTGCGAGACCGGTTTTGCCGCGGGCGGGCTTGGCTATACTCATGATATACTCCTCTTCAAATGCCCGCTGCGACATTTTGGATGTACCAGCCATTATCGTCGGGCGCTCAAGATTGTTGCTACGATTCTGAACTGGGGCTTATTATGTGAGTAATATCAATGGGTTATTCAGGTGGAACGACTTCGATCAGGGCGGTAATGCCGTGGCATTTGGAATGCGTGGCAATGAGGAATACTCTCTCTTTTTCTTCAGTCAACATCGCCTCCATATTTTGCCAGGCATTCAGAACCTGTTGCATAGGAATGGTTGCAACCTCGCGCGCAAAGTGAGTGCACTCAAAACGAAAAAGTGAAACATTTCCCTTGCCTTCAATATAACCCTCGAGCCATCCGCCAACATCCCAGTCAAGATCTCCTTTGGTCAGAGGGCAAACTTCGGGTTCAATACAATTATCGACGCACTGTTCGGTTGTGAAGCTGATTGCCTTGAGTCCCTCTTGCAAATCGATTTCGTATGGCGTTCCAATCTCTTCTGGAAAGGGGATCATCTGCCAACCCCACCCCTTGCGATCAAAGATCTCGACAAAGAGTCGCGCCAGGAGATGTGGGGCGGCATGTGACGGGATCAGTTGGTCGTCGGTCGTGTAGCCCGCAGGTCTTCCGAGGAGCCAATCGGCAAGGGATAAAACACCGTCATCCCAAACCTCAATCTCATCCACCTCGATTTCGCCGGCCTCCCCTGCTTTGGTAAGATTCTCGATGTAGGTGTCGGTTGAGTCATCTCTGTCAGCAATGTAGAAATTCATATCTAGTCCTTACAATTATTCGATGGGCAGTAACTATTAATCAGACAATCGCAACATTTTGGCCGTCGCGCAATGCAAATATTTCTTCCGTGAAAAATAAGGAGGAGACTCAGCGCATTCCAATCCTTCTTGGGAACGATCTCCATAAGATCGCTCTCGATCTTGACCGGATTGCTATTCTTGGTGAGCCCCAGGAGATTTGAGAGGCGTATCACATGTGTGTCGACGACAATGCCCGGAATATCAAAACAGGCGCCAAGGACCACATTGGCGGTCTTTCTCCCGACACCCGGGAGCTTGACGAGTTCATCGAGTTTTTCAGGCACCTTCCCTGTGTGACTTTCCACGAGCCCCTTGCAACACCCAATGATCGACTTTGTCTTGTTTTTGTAAAAACCGGTCGAGTGGATTAGTTTTTCAAGCTCAGCCGGCCTTGCCGCGGCGAAATCTTTTGCTGTTTTATACTTCTCAAAGAGGGCTGGCGTGACCTTGTTGACCCGCTCATCGGTGCACTGCGCCGAAAGAATTGTAGCAATTAAAAGCTGCAGTGGATTTTTGTGCGTGAGCGGCGTCTTCGCCCCTGGATATTCTTTTTTAAGTTTCTGAATAATCTTTTTTACGCGTTCTTTTTGATCCATCGTTCAAATTCCTCAAATGTCCATGCGTTGATAATGTCTTCTTTGGTGAGCCAACCCTTTCGTGCGATCCCTACGCCATATCTCATATCGCCCATCCCCTCAATACTATGCGCATCGGGACAGATGGCGACCTTGACACCCTTCTTCTTAAGCTGTGGGCCGAGTCGCCAATCGACATCCAGGCGATGGGGATTGGCATTCAGTTCAATGGCCTTACCATACTCCGCAGCAACATCGATCACCTCTTGCATATTGATTGGGTAGGCCTCGCGCGCCAGGAGAAGCCGACCCGTCGGATGCCCCAATATCTTAACTGCCGGATGTGTTAAGGCTCGACAAATCCGACTCGTCATTTCGCTCTCGGTCATTCCAAAGCGCGAATGAACCGAGGCGATCACAAAATCAAAACTTTCGAGAACGCTATCGTCGTAATCGACAGACCCGTCGGGGAGAATATCGGCCTCGATCCCCTTGAGGATACGCATCCCTTTCAGTTCTTCGTTCAATCGCTCGATCTCTTTGTGCTGACGCTTGATCGCTGCCTTAGAGAGCCCGCCGGCATACGATGCCGCCTGTGAATGGTCACATATTCCAAGATATGTGTAACCGAGCTTCTTTGCGGCGAGGGCAAGCTCCTTGATCGTGTTTGACCCATCACTATATGTGCTGTGAATATGAAGCATTCCTTTCATGTCGGCTTCATTAACCAATGTCGGCAATGTTCCCTTTTCGGCGACCGCGATTTCTCCCATATCCTCGCGAAGTTCCGGCGGAATATAGGCAAGACCCAATTTCTTAAAGATCTCCGTTTCGTCTTTACATGGAACATTCTTCTCGCCCTTAAAGAGTCCATATTCGTTCATTTTATAACCGCGCTTTTTGGCGCGGGCGCGCATCGCGGTATTGTGTTCCTTGCTCCCGGTAAAATGGTGGAGGGCGTAGGGAAACTCTTTATCGCTGACGAGCCGAAGATCGGCATTCACCCCAAGTTTCAAAATAACACTCGTTTTCGTTTCACCGTGGGATATTGTCTCGTCGACATCTGAAAGTTTCATAAAGAGATCGGCAACTTTCTCGGGGGACTTGGTCGAGGCCAGGATATCGATATCTTTGACGGTCTCTTTATGGCGGCGGATACTCCCAGCCACTTCAATTCGAATCACATCTTTATTCTTCTTGAGCGCGGCAACGAGCCTCTCGGCAAGCTCGGCGCCAAAGGGATAGAGGTAACGTCCCTGATATTTTTTGAGATAAATGATTCCCTGTAGAATTTTATCCTGCGATTTCTGACCGAATCCGGGAAGATCTCGGAGACGGTTTTCATTACAGGCATATTCAAGCTCGCCGATCGTTGTCACGCCGAGTTTATCCCAGAAAACCTTCACCTTCTTGGCTCCAACACCGGGAATTCGAAGCATCTCAAAGAGCCCGGGTGGAATCGACGCCACGAGTGCCTCATAATCTTTAAGATGTCCGGTTGTGTGGAGTTCGATAATGTGGTCGGCAAGGTTTTTTCCGATACCGCGAACCGTCGTCAGCTTCTCTTCGTTTATCAGTTCTTCGAGATTGGATAGTCCATCAACGACGCGCGATGCATTTTCATACGCGCGGATCTTGAAGGGATTCTTTCCCTTAAGTTCCAGGATGGCGCCCATATTGGCCAGAACGATTGCGATTTCCCGATTGTTCATTTGTATTATTCCTACATTTTTCATGTCATTCCTGCGAAGGCAGGAATCTCATGTACGCACTCTGGATCCCCGCGTTTCCGCCAAAGGCGGACCAGCCTCCGGCTGGCGCGGGGATGACATACAACATCTATAATGTTGTATGTCACTTGTGATACGGTTCGCCGCGGATGATCATGCAGGAACGATAGAGCTGTTCGAGCAAGACGATTAGCGCAAGATCGTGTTGCATTGTAAAACGCGAGAGCGACACAATCTTTTTTCCCTTCGCACGGGCATGTTCGCCCCACCCCTCCGCCGGCCCCAACGCAAAGATGAGCGATTTCGTCGAGCGAACCTGGCGTTCCTCAACAAACCCCGCAAATTCCGTCGAGATCATCTCTTCGCCGCGCTCATCGCAGATCACAAGATAGTCGGTCGGCTGAATACGCTTAAGAAGAGCCTCTTCATCCTTAACAACAATCATCTCAAAGGGAAGATAGTGGCCAAGGCGCTCCATATAGTCGGCGGCAATCGCCTGATGCGCCCCCTTCTTGACTTTCCCAATTGTCATAACCTTCAGCTTCATTATGCCCCTCCAACCATTAGTAACCTCCAAGGTTAACCTTGGAGGTTAGAATTAGGTTAGGGTGAGGATGGCGGTGACGAGTTTGGTGACACCTGACTCGACCTCGCTGATCCGTTCAGCCATCATATAGGCCGGCGTTGTTACAATCTTGTTGGCCGTATCGGTTATGGCGTCGGTCACCGCGCATTCTTGATGTTTGGCGCCCATCGATTCGATATCGCCGGCAACATTTGGATTGCTACCAATCGTGAGCGTGGGATGAATGCCGCTTCCCTCAAGCGCTTTTGCAACTACAACCGGCGCAATGCAGATTGCGCCTACCGGCTTTTTGGTATTCACAAAATCGAGAATCAGTTGTTTGACGCGTGCATCAATCTCGCAATTTTTTCCGACCTTGCCATAGTTGCAGAGATTGGTTGCCGCACCAAAACCGCCGGGAAGAATGAGTGCGTCAAAATCGTCAACAGAGATTGTCTCAATCTTTTTCACATTTCCACGCATGATTCGACCGGCCTCGATCATCATATTTCGCGTCTCGGACATCGGCTGACCATCGAGATGATTGGTTACTTGTGCCTGATTACCATCAATCGCCACACCCGTCACTTCGGCATCGGCACGATCCAGGGCCAAGAGAGCACATGTTGCTTCATGGATCTCTGAACCATCTTTATATCCGCAGCCCGAAAGCAAAACTGCTACACGTTTTGACATAAACACCTCCCTTATTGACTATTCGGCCGACATTTATGCACAGATTTCAACCCTCTGCAAGCACCCACCTAAGCTCCCGGTGCTTAGGTGGGTGATGTGACAAAGTTTTGACGGCTTATGGGTGGTCTTTTACGCCTATGAGAGAATGATGTCCGATAACAGACAGTTCAGAATGAATATTCGGCAATAAAATCAACCGTTTATAACAAATTCGCAAATCATTCATGGTGGCATGTTTCTTGCTCTATTTACCCTCGTGACCTTCTGAAGGGGGTAAGAAATGAAGAAACTCATACTCAACATTATAATGATAACATTAGTGCTCTTCCTTGCAGCTCCAGCCAGCGCCATCCAGGAAGTCGACCTACCGCAGGAAAAGGGTCAGGGCCCTGTCGTGGTGCCAGACACACCCGACACATACGTTATCTACGATGGATATGCCAATTCGAGTGATGTGACGATTGTGGGCGGTGTCATGGGTGTCATGTATTATTTCTGCAAACAACATAGCCCTGAGTTCTGCTCCGATCAGGAGGGTGTTCTTCTCGTGAGCGGCGGCGATACCGGGAAGATCCCTGGGATCCTTAAACTTCTCGACGAACTGATGGGGGGTAATACGAAGGTTGTCGTCAAACTCTCCAAAACCAAAAACTTCTCAGGCGTCCCCATCATCATAGATGCCCAGATACTGAATTAGTATCTAGCGAGATTTTTCGCAATAAATTCTCTTATTGAACTGGTGTCGTTTGTCGGTATGGGTTTCGACGCCCGTATCGTCTGTCGGTAGGGGTTACGTAACCGACACCATTCGACGATACGAGCTTCGTAACCGAAGCCGTATATCCGATTCTTGATGAACACTTGCCTCCTCTGGTAACTTCTAGTACAGATTCTCCATGCTCTACGTCAATGTGGCGATCGACGTGCCACTTCATAAGACATTTACATATACCGTTCCCGAAGAGATGTCCGACCGCATCGCGCCTGGAATGCGCGTCGTCGTCCCCTTTCGAAAACGGGAAAGAATGGGTTACGTTATTGAAATTGATGTGACGCCACCCAATATCGCTAACCTTAAGGAGGTTAGCGACCTTCCCGATGAAGAACCTATTTTGTCGGAAAGACTCCTGTCGCTCCTTCAATGGATGGCCGGATACTATGCCGCGCCGATTGGCGAGGTCTGTGCCGCGGCTGTTCCCAACATTTTGAATCGCGCGGATGAGATCGGGAAGAAGCGCCAGACGCCAAAGGAGATAACGAATCTCGAATCATTCCAGAAGGAACGAACCGAAAGCCTGACCGAATCTCAAGAAACTATCTGGAAATCGTGGGAGACGATTCTCAAAAAAGAGACATTTGACGTCGCCCTTCTCCATGGCATTACTGGCAGCGGGAAAACCGAGCTCTATCTCAAACTGATGGAGAAGGTTGTATCCGATGGAAAAACGGCGATCCTCCTGGTTCCTGAAATTTCGCTCACGCCGCAACTCGCCGGGCGCGTCATGGGCCATTTTCCTGAGCGCGTGGCCATCTATCACAGTGGCATTACCGATGTGCAACGCCTTCATCAATGGGAGGCGATTCAAAGAGGCGATATTGATATTGTGGTCGGCACACGGTCGGCAATGTTTGCACCGCTCAAAAATCTCGGCGCTATCATTATAGATGAAGAACATGACCATTCATACAAGCAAGAAGAGTCCCCGCGGTATCATGCTAGAGACAGCGCGATCATGCGCGCAAAGCTTGAGGGGGCCTTTGTCGTTCTTGGCTCGGCAACGCCTTCTATTGAATCACTCGCCAACGCTAAGAGTGACAAGTACCACTATTATCACCTACAAGAACGTTATGGCGACGCCGTTCTTCCGGACGTTCGCGTGATCGATATGCGAAAGGAACCGCGTTCGGAACTCCTAAACCCACATCTGTCGATTGAGCTGATTTCGGCGATTGACAAACGTCTGAAGAAGAACCAACAGACACTCCTCTTTCTGAATCGTAGGGGCTACGCCAACTTCTTCCTCTGTCAAGATTGTGGCCATACGCCTGAGTGCCCAAATTGTAAGATCACGCTGACGTACCATAAAAAGGGACGACAACTTACCTGCCACTATTGCGACTATTCGATCCCCGGATTTGATTCCTGTCCAAAATGTCATGGCATCGATATCCTTTTGATTGGCAGCGGCACTGAACTGATCGAGGAGGCCATTGGGAAGCGATTTCCATCGGCGCATATTGCACGACTAGATCGGGATACCGTCACGTCGGAAAAGAAGCGCCGCGAATTACTTTCCGATATGCATCGTGGAAAAATCGACATCCTGATCGGAACACAAATGATCACAAAGGGACATGACTTCCCAAACGTTACACTGGTTGGGATCATTTCAGCTGACCAGTCGATTCACTTTCCTGATTTTCGTTCATCGGAGCGGACGTTCCAATTGATCACACAGGTCTCTGGGCGTGCTGGACGCGCCAAGGATCCAGGCGAAGTCATTATTCAGACATATGATCCGGAACATATATCCATTGCGACGGCATCTAAGAATGAACTTGATCGCTACATCGAGTCAGAACTCAATGTTCGAAAAGAGCTTTCGTATCCCCCCTTTTCACGCATTGCCAATATTCGGATCGTTGGTAATCGTCCAGCGGACGTCAAAAATACATCCGAACAATTGATGAAGGGGCTTAATCAATTGGCGGGTGGCAATCATGGTGTCCGCCTTCTTGGGCCGGCGCCCGCGCCTATTGCGATGATGCGAGGGAAGACACGTTGGCAGATTTTAATCAAATCTCCCTCGGCCGGCGAACTCGCTCGCATTCTTAACCAACTGATGAACCATCTCGAAGAAAATCCTATCCGTGGCATCCAGGTCTCCATCGACGTTGATCCCGTTTCAGTAATGTAACTCTACCATCGCAACACTGTTCAAATGTTCAAAAACTAGTTTGCAAAAAATATAAAACCATTTCTCTGTTCAAAATGTTCAAAAAATAATTGAGCTGATTTATTTTTGAACATCTTGAACGTTTTCTCTCGTCTCACAAATAGATTCCACAACTTTCGTCCACTCATCTCCGAAAAATAAGTGTGCCTAATTTTTGAGGCACACTTTTTTACAATCAATCCAACAGAGGAGAGAAAAGATGAGTGGTAAAACAGGTAAACCAATACGTGTTAAAACAATAATCGCAAGACCGGTAGAGATTACCAAAGGGGCAACCATCAGTCTTGGTCAGATGGTTCGCAAGGCAGGCGAGATTAAACTTCCGATTTCTTTTGTTCGCACCTTGTCACCGACGGGCGTCACAACACAACAATCCGCATCTCGATTTTCCGTTAGCGTTACGACCTGGCAAACAATGAGTGTCGGAAAAACAATATCTGGCCAGCAACCCATTGAGTGGGCAGGACGCACGGCTGAAGGTTCTAGCCTCTTACAGAGAATGATTCGTGATTCAAAGGGTGAAGGAACTCAGGCACTCTTTGCTGGAAGAAATGCAAATCCAGGTCGTCCCACTGGTCAGAAATCAAAAACAAGTGGTGGAATCCTTGCTGCCGGCGGCAAAGATAGCGGTTCTCCACTTAGTGCAAATGAAACAGCTCTCATCTCAGTTGTCGAAACTGGACGTACGAGCTACGCGACAGAACTCCACAACGAGTGGCGAAATGGCCGACAGATTACTTCCGGTCAGGCGGTCGATGGCCTCCCCGCACGTGAGCCGCGATGGAAAGAGGTTCCGGCCGATGATCCCAGTCTTGCGACGGCAGGCGCTTTCAAAAAGACCGAAGATGGAAAACACTATGTAGACATTGCCAACCTCGACTTCGGACACCTCCCTGTAAAATTTCAGTATGAAAATGGTGAGGCCGCAAAGGGTGCGATGGATATCATTGAACGTGCCATTGTCGAACAGGCCGGTGCAGAGGTTATCGTCATCAACCTTGAGACCGCCAGTGCTGAGGTACACGAACAATGGTTAGAGCGCAACGGCAGCTGGGCACCCGCCGAACAGAACAAACCATACGGCGAGCTATCCGAAGGTGAAAAGCAGAAGGATCGCGATATCGTCGTTGGCGCTGTGAAGCACCTTAATGAGGCAATGAAAGATAGCGCTGTTCAGTTCGTCATTAAATAGAACTTAGACCAATTGTTAGAAATAAAAAAGGGGTGCCATGTCGGCACCCCTTTTTATATCTATTCTTATCCTACGTACTATTCGGAACACGACTGATTAATTAACCTGCATCCTTGCGCAGTCTTCGCGATTTTCCAGATCTTCGCACATCTCAATCTCTCTATCGGTTTTTGCCTTTTCGAAGCAGGCATCAATACTGTCACAAGGTAATCTTTCTATATCAACCAGACCCCTCAGGTAAAGATCAACAACGATCGATCGATATGACTCAACGCTTCTTCCTAGATCCCTCACTCCTTCTTCTTTAGTTTCAGCTTTGTGCTTTTCGGCATCTTCTTCAGTTTCCGAAATCTCTTCTTCAAGGGCTTCTTTTTCTTTTGATATTTCTTGTTGAATGAGCCCCACCTTGTTTCGAACATTCTCGCGATAATTGGCAATTTTCCGCTGAATGGCTTCAGCCTTCTCACGCACATCATTTCGATAGTCTGCACGATTTTTTACCTCATAAATATCAGTCCCCTTCTCTACTTCTTTCTCATCCATCCCATATTGATAAAGACTGGCGCCAACTCCAGAAAACGTAATTTTTCGAGCATTTCTCATGATCCCACGCTTTTGCATCTCCTCCATCATCGTTTCTTGCATTTTCTCTCGATCTTTCTGTCTCTTTTTTGTGTTTTCAATTTTTTGCCTTTCCATCATCCTTTGATATTCTTCCATCAATTCATTGGCCTTTCTCTCAGCTCTCTCATGAGTTTCTATTGAAGCTTCTGAAGCCCCTATCTCTGCGGCAGCTGATTTGATATGAATTGAAAAACTGGATAGAACGATTCCAAGAATGAGCCCACAAACAGTAAACTTCTTCATTCAGACCTCCCCTGGTCTTCCCCTTCGATACCCTTGAGACTCCAGGAAGAAGCAATATTTGTGCCAATCAATCGCATAAAAAAACACCCTGATTTCAATATGTTACTAAGTGTGTCGTCGTTTTAATGGGACAATTCTGGTCGAATTGAGGGGTCAGTTCACCCCAATGGCGGATCTTGGCAATCTATATACCATCCAAAGTGGCCATCTTTTCGCGAAACAGACTAACGACTTGTGATTAGAAGTTTCTCACCTAGTGAACAGCCTACCAGATAAGCTTTTACCAGGCACCATATGTAAAAGAAAGGGGTGCCGATCTGGCACCCCTTTTAAATCATTCGATTTGATTTTCTCTATTATTCAGAACAGGTCAGATCGACCATTCCACATTTCCTAAGCCTTAGATCGTTGTCACCGGCCTTATCAACACAAATATCGTAGCAATCACAGGGGACATCTTCTGGATCTAGAAAACCGTGAAAGAGATCTTTCACATCTGCCAAACACTCAATTTCTTTTTTCTTCTTCTCAATCCGATCGGCAATCGTGGAAATTCCATTTCCGGATCCTATCAAACCTGGGCGATCAACGAAATCTGAGAACTGAATACCGCTAAAGCTCGCCCCTAGCACTTCAGCCCTATCGTCATCATCGGAATCGTCAACAAAACGAGAACCGTCCTCGCTTGGGTTTCCGTAAAATTTATCATTGAGGCTACCGTATTTCGTCTTCGTTTTTGTATTTTCTGCATCGCTGCTCCGCATACACTCATCCTTAAATTCATTACAGAGTTCGTCTTCGTGGCGTGTTTCAGCTACATCGAAACAGGTATCGAGGCAACCACAGGGAACCTCGTCCGCATCAAAATCGTCATAAAAATAATCTTCTATAATTACTGAGCAGGCGCGTTTGAATGATTTAATCTTAAGCTTCAACAGTGGCGTTTTGTCTGCCGCATCCTTCATCAAATTATCTACTAGTATCTTCTTTTGTTTCTTGGCAGATTTCCTTTTGGCCTTCGCTTTCTGTTTTTCTCTCGCCTCTTCCTGTTTTTCAGCAGCTGCTCGGCTCACGACATTCGTTACCGTCGATGCCACACTCACATCAGATATCGTCTTCATCAGCTCCTCTAACCAATCAGAATCATCGGCGCGAACTGAAACGCTGGTCATTAACAGGGCTACTGCAACACTAAATACCACCAAGATCTTCTTCATTTTTACCTCCCACAGAGTTATATCTCTTCTTCGAGATCGTTTTCGTATGGAGCGTTACTAAGCAATAACCGTGCCAAGAAATAGGCATAAATCTGTGTAATATTTCCGGTGGTTTACAAAATGACCCATGGGGCAGCCTGGGGACTATACTGGTCAAATCACGGGGTTACCTCCCCATCTATTGACCTCGCGCCGGCCAAATGCTATACGAGGAAACATGACACTTCTTAAGATCTTTAAATATCCGGCGCCGGTCCTGAAGAAAATTTCGGTACCAGTGACCGAAGTTACTGAAGATATTACGAAATTGCTCGAGGATATGGCTGAGACAATGTATGCCGAGCCTGGCGTCGGCCTCGCTGCCCCTCAGGTTGGCCAGAGTATCCGTGCACTCGTGGTTGATGTGGGGATCGAGCAGGAGGATGGATCGTTTGAGAGCAATCTTTACTCACTGATCAATCCTGAAATTGTCAGCCGTGAAGGCGAAATCGAATGGGAAGAGGGTTGTCTCTCCATCCCGGAATTCACGATTAAGATGACACGTGCCGCCAAGATTCATATTAAGGCGTTGGACAAATTCGGAAAACCGATGGAGTTCGATGCCGAGGGTCTTTTCGCGGTTGCCCTCCAGCATGAGATCGATCATCTGGATGGTAAGCTGCTGGTCGACAATATTAGCCCTCTCAAACGTGAAATGTATGTTAAGGAACAGGAAAAGAAGAAACTTACAGATAAGGAACCGACGTACCTATAATCAAGCCGGCAAACTTCGTCCAGTGGACGAAGGCAAACGGTGCGATAGTATAATGATCCGCTAAAAACAAATGATGCATCACTTGTGGCATAAACAACATTAACTTAGAAAGGAATTCCGCCGGGCTATGCTTTTCGGCGGCACCTTATATGCAAATCGTTTTTATGGGCTCCGCGCCCTTTGCGGTTCCCTCACTCATCAAACTGGTTGAATCGAAACACGATATTGTAACGGTCATCACACAGCCGGACAAACCGGCTGGCCGCGGTCGCAAGATTACACCATGCGCTGTTGCCAATAAGGCTGCCGAACTAGATCTCCAACTCTATCAGCCCAAATCGGTCAAGAGCAGTAAGGTCATTGGCAAGATTCGCGACATGAACGCCGATATTTTTATCGTTGTGGCTTATGGAAAAATTCTCCCTCTGGAATTGATCGACATTCCACCGCTCGGCTGCGTCAATATTCACGCGTCACTACTACCTAAATACCGAGGGGCGGCTCCAATCAATTGGGCCATTGTTAACGGCGAGAACGTCAGTGGAGTCACGACGATGCATATTACCGAGGAGCTGGACGCCGGTGATATTTTGCTGACGCACGAAGTACCTATCAAAGAATATTACACCTCCCTTGTTCTTCATGATATTTTGGCGGAATCGGGCGCCGATCTTCTCGTCGAGACTATTGAAGGTCTTAAGGCAAAAACGATAACGCCTAAACCTCAGGATCATTCGAAGGCCACGTTCGCCCCGCTCATCGAGAAAGACGATGGCCGAATCGATTGGTCGAAGAGCGCCGAAGAGATTCACAATTTGATTCGGGGGATGCAGCCGTGGCCAAGTGCCTTTACGACACTTGACGGAGAAAACCTTCGGATTTATGAATCGGTTGTGATTGAAGGTTCCCCCTCACCCCAACCCTCTCCCCATCCGCCAGAGGCGGATCAGTCTTTGGCTGAACAGGGAGAGGGAGAAACACTTCCCGGAACTATTGTTGAAGCCAGTGAACGGCTAATCATTGCGGCGGGTCAAAACCGGATCGAGATCCGAGAACTTCAACTTCAGGGAAAACGACGGATGACAATTCGTGATTTTTTGAATGGTCACCCGATCAAACAGGGAAACCGATTGGAGTAGACGATGGCAAAGAAAGAGATAGCACCCTCCATTTTGTCCGCAGATTTTTCAAAACTCGCTGAGGAAATTCAGGCAATTGAAACGGCTGGTGCAGACATCGTTCATGTGGATGTTATGGATGGTCACTTTGTCCCCAATATTACGATTGGCGCTCCCGTTGTTAAATCGATTCGGCCAACGACCAAACTCCCACTCGATTGCCACCTCATGATCACCGATCCAGACAAATATGCCCCCGACTTTGCCAAGGCTGGTGCTGACATGATTTCTGTCCATGTTGAAACATGCGATCTTAAGAAAAGTCTGCCCGCAATCAAGAAACTCGGTTGCCAGGCCGGTGCCGTCATCAACCCGCCGACACCACTTGAGGAACTCCTCCCCTTTGTTGAGTACGCCGACTTCATCCTCGTGATGAGTGTCAATCCCGGTTTTGGCGGTCAAAGCATGATCCCGGACTGCGTTGAAAAGGTTCGCGTTCTGGACGCTCTAAGAAAAGAAAAGGGTTATAGCTATCGCATTCAGATCGATGGCGGCATCAAGGTCGACAATATTCATATTGCAGCCGAGGCAGGTACCGACATTTTTGTTGCCGGCTCAGCTATCTTTAATAATCCACCGTATGAAAATGTTATTTCGGAGATGAAGAAGATCATAAATTCCTAGTTTATCGAAATCACAATATCCAAACTACAAACAATTTACAAATCACAATGTTCAAAACGTCGTGGTTTCGGTCATTGTAATTTTGATATTGGATATTGTTTGTAATTTGTAGATTGAGATTTGTAATTTATATTTTGTGAGCTACATTACCAATCTTCATTATCTTGCCAAACAGTATTTTCTTCGACAACTTCACCGTAGGAAGGAACAAGAGATGAAGAGATTCGCTCAAACTTGTACGGATCTTCTTTATAATTGACGGAAACGGTATTGCGGCTCTCTTCAGGGACACGAATAATACTACTATTCGCACCCAAAAGCGGATGCCATGTATTTACGCGATAGACACCACGGGGAACATTAACGATCGTAAAATAACCTTTCTTATCCACCTTACCATACCAGGCCTTGTTTGTAATAACGACCCAGGCATCCATCCAGCGATGAAAACCGGAGGCAATGTGCCAGATGTCGGTTCGGTTGGCGAGGAAGCTAATCGGCATCCCTTGTGGCACACTGTGGATACCTGGTGTCTGCAAGGTGAAGACGCTTGGCGTATCACCATAATATTGAACATATTGTTGACGTTTGCGATGTTGACCATCGACCACAAACCAGTGGTCCTTCCGGTCATCATTGACGATCTCAATTTGTGTTCCAACGGGAATAACGGTCATTCGCGGATAAAATTCGCATTCGCGCTCTTCAATTATAACCGTGCCCGGCGAACCCTGTCCGTGCCCGAACTTCAGATTGCTAATATCCTCCGGCGACATATCTTCCCAGACTGGCTCTAACCAAACGGCAACATCGATCAAACGCTGATGCCATAGGCGTGATTTTTTGAGTCTTAAGATTTGGTCTGCATGACGCTTTCCACAAGCTCCCCGATAGGCCGTTGTCGGAATGGGATAGACGATCGGTGACACTCCCAACCACAAGACCTCGCCACGTATCGTAAATAGCTCTTCGTCCATCTCGGATGAGCGCTTCGACGGATGCGTTCCCCACGTGGCACAGGCCGAAACAACAAAGAGTAGCAGTATAATAATGAAACGTTTCATAAAAACCTTCTATCGAAACTTCAACATCTCGTGCACAACGCTCTTTTTAAGATCAAGAAGCTCCCTCTTTGGCGTATCAGTTTCAATCAAAAGCTGATAAAGCCG
>CAYWXY010000005.1:0-37855 GCA_964462555.1 uncultured Pseudomonadota bacterium
AGATCAGGTGGTTGAGTTGGCGCTTGATGATATGAATCGACATTGTCCGAAGGTTAAAGATGCGACGCTTAAACATGCTCAAGTGATTAAGGAGCGACGGGCAACGGTTTTAATATCGCCGTCGTTGGAAAATGAACGGCCTGACATTGTGACGCAGTGGCCGAACCTCTTTTTGGCGGGAGATTGGGTCGATACGGGTTTGCCGGCAACGGTGGAAAGTGCCGTCAAGAGTGGTTTTCAGGCCGCTGATTGTGTGGCGAAGGGACGATGAAATAGTTCTAAAAGACGGTTTAGGTTGTCTAAATAATAAACCGACACCCTAACCGTTTACCGATACGGGCATCGACACCGAAACCATATAACAAATGTCCAGAGGTGTATTATGAAGAGATGTGCGATTATTTTAGTGGTCATGATAAGTATAACAAGTTGCAGTATGCGGCGAATGGCCACAACGATGACGGCGGGAATCGTGGGCGATGGTATGAAGGCGGTCGAATCAGAACAGGATCTCTGGATTGCCAAGCAGAGTATTATTCCATTGGTCAAGGTTCTCGAAGTATTGAATGAGGGGGATCCGGGTAATCCGGAGTTTTTGGGGTTGATGGCCAAGGTTTATGGAAATGTTGCCTTCGGTTTCTTCGAGCCCAAATATTTGGCCGGAAAGGATAAAGAGGTTTGGCGCGGGCGTGTTGAGCGATTTTATCAAAAGGGTTATCAGGCGGGGACGGTTTCATTGGAAGATCGTTTTGGCAAGGGGGTTAGTGGTCCCGTTATGGATTTTGAATCGGCGATTTCCGGTGCGAAAGAAAAGGATCTCTCTGTTCTTTTTTGGACGGCCTTTGACCTGGGGAACTGGGTCAATCTTTATCGCGGCGATGTGACAAAGGTGGCGTTACTTCCGAAGGTAACGGCGATGGTCGATCGTGTGGTCGCCGTTGATCCGTCGTTTGGGTTTGGTTCGGCCAAGGCCTTTCAGGCGGCGATGTTGGCTTCTCGACCGAAGATGCTTGGTGGAAATCCGGAGAAGGCGCGTGGCATCTTTGAAGAGGCGATTGCAATGACCGATGGAAAGTATTTGATGAGCAAGGTGATGTTTGCCGAGTGGTATGCGATTCCGATGAAGGATGCGGCACTCAAAAAACGATTGCTGACAGAGGTTATTGATGCTGACCCGATGGCGCTTCCCGAGCAGGTCCTTGCGAATAAGTTAGCTCAGGAACGAGCACGTCTGTTGTTAGGTCGATAATTTAATATTATACATTTGTCGGTTGGGGTGGCGATGCTCGTATCGGTAATCGGTTTGGGTATCGGCCTATTATTTACGCAACCCAAACCGACAGACGATACGAGCTTCGAAACCGATACCGAGATAGCATTGCAGTTGCTATTGATTTCTAAGAAACTCCACATCTACCCACTTCGGATATTGAGCCTCATAAATTTCATATGGGTATGTCAGGGGGACACCAACGGTGTGGATAAATGGAGTGTCTTTGACAAACTCTTTGAGATAAAAGGTCAGGATCTTGACCTTATCCAAAAACCTCTGCTTTTCCTTCCACTTTTCGGGTTGATCGGGAAATTCGTCCTTAAGAATCAAGATCTCTCCATAAAGCGTATCTTCCGCTATTATCTGCAGAATCATTCGTGCCAGAAGTGTGAGGGGGCGTCGCTTGAGAATGGATGAATAGATTCCATAATTCCACTTGAGGTAGTCTCTGGCCTTCTGGAAGTCCTTTTCTTTTCGGGCAAGGGATGATGTGGTGGTGATTGCCTTGGAAAGGTCGAGGAGTTTCATAAGGCCTGGAGCCAGGGGTTGCCACGACATCATCATGATGCGTGTTTGGGAGTCGATATCAGAACCAATTTCATCGTTATAGCGATCGAGTGTCATCTGGATATAATCTTTTTCCGGCATCGTTTTGTAGCGCGACCATTTGATCTTTTTGAGTCGTTCGATTATTTCCGGCTGTAACACGGATCGAGCCGCTTGGGCGATATCAATCAACTCATAATAGGGCTCATTTCGGAGCTCCTTCATTAGTGCGTCTCTCTTTTTGAGATCCTCGGGTTCTTTTGACCATGTTAGGATCGAAAATTTCCAGGCCATGAGATCGGGGTCATTCGGGTATTTTTCAAGTCCCTCTTCGATAATAGCTAGTTTATCCTTACTCTCCTTCTGTGTGATCGTATAGATGGTGTAATCGACCGGTTTCTTTTCATATTTATTCTTGAACCAACTAGTGACAATCTCTTTGGTCTTTTCTGGGATATCGACATCGATATTTTTGTGATCCCCCTTGGGAAAATAGGCGGCGATCATCTTGTCGATAAATTGGTCGGCCATTTCTTTGTTGTTGGATTTATAGATCGAAAATTCCTCGTTCTTCTCCTTAAAGAGTTCGCGGTGGAAGTTGTGGACAACTTCAACAATGGGTCCGGGTTGTTCAGTACCGTAGCTTGCAAGTTTAAAGTAATACTCGGCGACTTTTGATTTTTTGAAACTCTTGGTGAGCTTTTCGAAGGCGGTTTTGGCGTTGGCGTACTCTTCTGTCCTTAGATAGAAGAGCCCCTCGAGATAGGGGAAGAATTTTGAAGGTTTTTTGATCGATTGGAGTTCGTCGAGCGTGAGCTCCTCTCCATAATTGATTCGTCCCTGTGCGAGTTCTCGTTCCTGAATGGAGACGCCACGGCTGCAGCTCAGAAGGGTTGTCAGCCCAAGGAAAAGAATTGTGACGATAGTGATTCGTTTAATTACTAGATGACTCATAGAGCTCCTCCTTGTCGAGGCGCCCATACTACCATATCGCACACCGGGCGTGCGATAGATTTATTTGATGAAATTGTGATTCTTTTCGACCCAGATTCCTTCCTTGAGGCCATGTCGAGTTACCTCGAGGTCGTGAAATACAAAATATTCAATGTCTCCACGGGAAAAATATTCTTTTAGTTCCTGAATAGAATGGATGGGGGTGTCATTGATTTTAAATAAAATGCTAGTCTTGCGTTTTTGGGAATAAATTCTGGTGTCTACATAGGTCAGTATGAGTCCGCCCGTTCCTTTTGGAAATCCGAAAGTCTCTTTGTAATCTGAAGAGGCCTCGATAACGGTCATGTCATAAGGGGTTTCATATGTTGGATATTGTTTAATTACCTTTGATTGAATTATAATGTTGATCGTCTGGATCTGACCATTTTTGTATATTGTAAACTCAATTGTTTCTCCAGGTGTTTTTTGAGATACATGATCATTAAGGTGGACGACTTTTTCAGCCGGTGGCACCATTTGTCCATCGTAAGAAAGAATGACTGAGCCGCGAGTAAGTTTACTTTTTTCCAAAATACTTCCTTTGAGCAGCATCGTGACAAACAGGCCATGTGTATACTTTTTGATACCCATGGCGCGTAATTCAGCCTTACCCAAGTGGGTCAAGGTGCCATTTACACCAATTACCAACGGAAGGTATCCGTGGACGGCTTCTCCTTTTTCCCTGATCTGACGATAACTATTCAAAACATATTCAATGGGTATGTTGAAATTTTCGGTAGCGGTGTCTCCGGAATTAACAATGGCAATAATTTTTCCACTTTGATCAAAGACGGGAGATCCACTGTTTCCGGGGAGTGCTGATGAGTCATCTTGAATCTTTCGTGTAAAGCCGGGCTCCTGGTATTTTTCCGTTGCATTGACAGTGCCCGCCGTTTGAGTGATGCCATCTCCGCTTTGGTTTCCAACAATCATGACTGGATCATTGGGATGGAGGGATTTGCTATCTTGAGCGACAACCAGCGGATTAAGGTTTTTGTCGGATATGAAACTGACAACACCGACATCATAATAATGATCAACACCCTGAACCTTTGCGGGGATATTAACGGTTTTTGTTCCTTCCTTTGTGGAAATTGAATACATGTCGTACTCTTCCTCTAGTATGTTGTCGATGACATGTGCGTTGGTAATACACCAATAACGGTAGGTTCCATTGCCCAAATCTTCTCTTTCAATGATCCATGTAGTTCCATTCGATTCATCCATTCCTCGAGGGCCGCTACCTAAAAGGGGGAAAATGCTGTCGAGATATGGTGCAACGATTTTGTTCCATCCGTTGTCTTGTTTTTCTTTCCCGATCTCGATTGTGATTTCCTTGGATTTCGTCTGTTGAATATTACCATCGAGCTTCCCGTCGGTCTGGTCGAGTTCGATGGCCTTCTGGTAGATGGAGCGAATGACTTGATATTCGTGTCTAAAGAGTGGACTCATCTTGAAGGTGGGCTGCTCTTTATATGCAAAGAGATCCTGTTGGGTCAGGACCGTGTCGATGCCGGATGTGGCAAAGGTCTCTTGATTAGTTACCTCTTGGTTGGCCACTTCGCGAAGGATCTGGTAATATTCCTTGATCTTGTGACTCGATATTTTGATTGTCTCTGGCATCGGGTTCTCCCGTCTGCCCGCGCACACCTGTCTTCGGCGGCCAGCGATAAATGTTGCGTGGAAAATTAGAAAGATAAGTTATTGATATTGTTATGAGTTGGTACTATAAGTGGCCCTGAAATGGTGAAAAAGGGGGAATGATGAGACGGACACTGTCCTTAATTGTTGCATTATTAATCGTTGTGGTTGGCTCGAATGCCTTTGCGGGGGCGATCAAGATGGCCCTTATCGCGCCGGAGGGGTCGACCTGGATTAATGTCATGAAGGAAATGAGCGCTGAGCTCAAGTCGAAGACTGGTGGTCGTTGGCAGCTTCAGCTCTATCCGGGTGGCGTGTCGGGTGATGAAAAGGTGGTCATCAAGAAGATGAAGATCGGCCAGCTCGATGCGGCTGGTTTTACGGGTGTCGGTCTGGGTGAAATTTACCCGGCGGTTCGTGTTCTGGAACTTCCCTTTCTCTTCAATAATTCGAAAGAGGTCGATTACGTCGTTGGTAAACTGCTCCCTGATCTGAAGTCTGGTTTTATAGGTAAGGGTTTTCAGTTTCTCGGTTGGGCAGAGTCGGGTTTCGTTCATATCTTTTCGAACAAGGCGATCAAAAAACTTGGCGATATGAAGGGTGTCAAGATGTGGATGTGGCAGGGGGATCCTCTGGCCGAGAAGATGTTCGAGACGTTCAAGATTGTTCCAGTGCCGTTGCCGGTTCCGGATGTCTTGATGGCGCTTCAAACCAAGATGATCGATGCTGTCTATGCTCCGCCGCTGGCCGCGATTGCGATGCAGTGGTTTTCCAAAACGCGTTATATGAGTGATGCTAAGATGGTGAATGCCATCGGTGCGATTTTGATCACGAATCGAGCCTACAACAAGATGACGCCAGCCGATAAGACAGTGTTGAAACAGCTATCGGAAAAATATACGAAGAAGTTGGTCCAGTTAACACGGAAGGATAATGAAAAATCTCTAGAGACACTTAAGGCCGCGGGAATTCAATTTGTGCCGATGGATGCTGCCAATCTCAAGGTCATCGAGGAAAAGAGTAAGACGGTCTGGACGGCGATGGTTGGAAAGCTTTATCCCCAGGCGCTTCTAGGTAAGGTCGTGAAATATCTTGCCGAATATCGCGGGAAAAATTAACGCATGAATCTGTTGCTCAGAATTGAAAAGGCGATTGTTCGATTGAATAAGGTGGTGATGGTGTTGTCGCTTGCCACCATGATCATCCTCGGTTTTCTCCAGATTATTCTTAGAAATTTTTTCGATAGTGGTTTTTCTTGGGCCGATATTGTGGTTCGCAGTCTCGTTCTTTGGGTCGGTTTTACGGGTGCTGTTATCGCAACATCGTCAGGCCATCATATTGCGATCGGCGCGCTTCTCCGGTTTTTGCCTGAAGGGTGGAAACGTCGTGTCCATGTCGTGATTTCTCTGATTGTTTCGGTCATTTGTATCTTTCTAACGATTGCATCGGTTAAGTTTATCGGTTTTGAGATTGAGAGTGGGGCGGTTCTCTTTGGTTCCGTGCCACTTTGGGTTTCGGAATTGATTATTCCGATGACATTTGCCTTCCTGGCGTATCAATTTTTTGTCCACGCATTTTTGGAGCCAAAGGGTCTTGAAGAGGAGGGTGCATGACACTCCTCTGGGTTGTTGCCCTTATTGCGATTGCCCTTTTGGGTGCGCCGCTCTTTTCCGTTTTCGGCGCGATCGGTCTATTAGCCTTTCATGCAGCAGATATCGACATGGTCGCCGTCATTATTGAGATGCAACGAATGGCAGAGGCGCCAACGCTTGCGGCGATACCGCTCTTTACGTTTGCAGGCTATCTCTTGGCAGAGTCGAAGGCCCCCGAGCGCTTTATCCAGCTCTATCGTTCCTGTTTTGGTTGGGTCCCGGGCGGTCTTGCGATTGTGACATTGGTGGCTTGTGCGTTTTTCACGGCCTTTACCGGCGCATCGGGCGTGACGATTGTTGCGCTGGGCGGACTCCTCTATCCACTGTTACTTAAGGAAAAATATCCGGAACGATTTTCGCTGGGGCTGGTGACCGCCGGCGGAAGTCTCGGCGTTTTGTTTCTTCCAAGCCTGCCACTCATCCTTTATGGTCTTGTGGCATCGGTCAGTATCGACAAACTCTTTCTTGCCGGAATTGTTCCCGGCCTCCTAATCGTTTTACTGCTGTCGCTTTATTCTGCCTATGTTGGCCGGCATACGCATGCCGAACGTGAACCCTTTGCCTGGTCGAATGTTTTTTCGTCGATTAAGGGGGCTATCTGGGAAATTCCGCTACCGCTGATTATCCTTGTCGGCATTTATGGCGGCTTTGTGACGGTAACCGAGGCGGCCGTGATTATGGTTGTCTATGTCTTGATCGTTGAGGTTTTGATCACTAAGGATATTCCTTTTGGTAAAAATCTGATGAAAGTAGCCGTTGACTCGATGCAAGTGGTGGGCGGCATCTTGATTATCCTGGGTGTGGCGCTTGGCGTAACAAGTTATCTGATCGATCAACAGGTGCCGATGAAGCTCTTCGAGTTTGTTCGGCAGTTTGTCTCCAACAAATATCTTTTCTTGATGATCCTAAATGTCTTTCTCTTGGTTGTTGGTTGTCTCATGGATATTTTTTCGGCAACGATCGTTGTGGTGCCGCTCATTGTTCCGGTTGCAATGGAGTTTGGGATCAACCCGATTCACTTGGGCATCATTTTTCTGACGAATCTGGAGATCGGTTATTCAACGCCGCCGGTCGGTCTCAACCTCTTCATTTCGAGCTTCCGGTTTCGGAAGCCGATCACTACATTATATAGTGCATCGGTGCCATTTCTGATTATTCGCCTTATCGCCTTGATATTAATCACTTATTTACCATTCCTAAGCCTTGCCCTCGTCAACCTCTTCTAAGCACCGGGTGCTTAAGAGGGTACAAGCACCCGGTGCTTACGACGGCTTAACATGTTGATATTATTTGCTTAATTAAAAAAGTGAAGAAAGTGTTTCCGGGGACGCAACTTCAGGGTGCTAACCTACCGATAATATAAACAGAAATAGGCTCTCACTTACTAATGAGGGCTGACTTACCCCCTTCGGAAGGTCCGTTGCAATTGTGCGACGGACCTTTTTTTATCCTACCTGGTAAAACCTGGTAAAACCTTACCTGGTAACTTGTTCACCAGGTAACAAAGCTTTAATTACAATTAGTTAGCAACTAACTGATATAAGCACCAGACTTTGAAAAGTCAGTGATTATTCCAGACTCGCAATGACTGTCTTGTTTGTCTCGTTCTGCAGTTAGAATGAGTAGACGAGGTTGGTGAAGATGACGCTGGCGCCGGAGGTGCCGTTTGTTACGTAGCGTGTTCTCAGGTTTTCATATTGAAGACCGACGTAGAACGGTTTCCAGGGTTTGAACTTAACGTTGGCAAAGATGATCTGGTTGCGATCAACGTTACCGGCGGCAATCTTGGATGTTTGACCATCATCGATACCAAAACCAACATTGGTTTCAAACCACTTGCACCATTCACTAGATATCTGTCCCCAACCGGCGAGATTCTTGGCGTCGGTTGTTGTTCCAGCGTAGGTCAGAAAATTTCCCATGTTTTGACCATAATGAATTTCACCACTCAGTTTGAAAAACTTGTGAAACGGAATATTTAGACTCCCTGCAAAGCCGTAGACCTTGCGATACGATGCACCGTTTCGTCGATCGGTACCTGCAGCACCCGAAGCTGCAATAATGAAGTCACCATATTTCATCTTACGATTGTATTGGAGAAGCAACTCGCCATACGGGTAGCCGGAATCGACGCCGCCGTTCCAGAGATCATCGGTATTTCCAGGGTTGTCAATGCTGGCCGCAATTTTGAAATTATTAACATCGCCCTTTAAGGCTTTGTATTCGAATCGGAGTTGCGGACGGCGGAAACCCATGTTTCCCTGAAACCAGACGTTATTTCCGAGACTGAGCGAACGTGTATTAAGTGGTGAAAAAATATCCCAGTTTTGTCCGGCAAGGACGAGCCAGCGATCCCCCCAAATTGACATCGAAAGGAGACGAATACGCGGCATGGGTGATGTTCCATACGTGGTGCTATTGAGAATGTTAACAAAATCCATTTCAAAGACGCCACCCATCCACGTGTTTGTTCCCACTTGCGTACCGGTCCATTTGAGACCGATGCGGCTGTTTTGTGGTGTGGCACTGAACCATGCGTTGTCCGTTCCGAAGACGGCCTTGTTGGCAACGCGTGACTGTGCAGCAGAGGAGTTGATGCCGCCATAAAGCTGGGTCTTGTGTGTGCCATAGAAAAACTGGGCGGCGACGAAGCCGTAGAAATCGAGCGGATACTTTGTGCCGATGGCGCTCTGCTTCTCTTCTTTAACCTCGGTCTTAAGTTCTTCGACCTGTTGTTCGAGTGCTTGGATTCGTTCATCGACATCGCTCTTGGCCCAGCTGCTTGCTGGGATGACAAGGGCGATAGCAACGAGCAGCGTCAGCAGGATGTTCAATTTTTTCATTAATCTCTCCTTTATTGTGGTTAGTGTTGGGGGTGGTGTAACAAGGTTGGGGGGGCTCAGCAAGGAGAATCCAGAAAATTATAACTCTCTAATATGAGTAGTGAATTTTGGCGCTCAATCAATCTCCAACTGTCGATCTTCTCGAGTTGGATCTTGTCTTTTGATAAGGCTGTGATAGCCTGATTTTCATGAGAAAGTTGTTTTTCCAAATCGTGGTTTTGGTCCTAGTTGTGGTGCCATTTGTTGGAATTGCGGAGGAGAAGGAATCGATCTACTTTGTTAAAGAACGTGAAAAGATGATCAAGTATCTTCGTGCCGCCGGAATCAACGACCAATTTGTTATTGATGCGATGAGTCGGGTGCGCCGTCAGGAGTTTGTTCCTAAACCAAAGGATGCCTACGAAGAAAGAAGTTTCAAGTTAGGTTCGTGGGCCGTCGCGGCTTCTCCTTATGTAACGGCGATGCGGCTCAATTCACTTCGACTGAGACCTGGCGAAAAGGTTCTGGAGATTGGAACCGAGACTGGTTACCAGGCGGCGTTGATGTCGAAGATCGGTGGCAATGTCTACTCGATTGAACTCGACCCAAAGCGTGCGGCCGAGGCCAAGAAGGTTTTGGAGAAGCTTGGGTATAATAAGATTCACCTTCGTGCGGGCGACGGTTTTGACGGTTGGCAAGAGGCGGCGCCCTTTGATGCGATTATTTTCGCCTGTACACCGGATGACTTTCCCCCGCGTCTCGTCGAACAGCTGAAAGAGGGGGGACGAATGATTCTCTCTCTTGGAAAACTTTATGGTCCTCAGACACTCATTTTTGCCTATAAGGAAAATGGCGAAATAAAGACTCGCCCTCTCGCCGATATTAAGGCGCCCCCCATGCGCGGTAAGATCGCGAAGTAGTTTCTTCTTAGAAACACTATACTTACAAGCCAGAATATCTCACTTGATTATTATCCGACATTATATTATACCACCGGCCTGACAGCGGGAGGTTATATGAAGCTCGGTTTTGAAGCCACTTCACCAATTGGTAAGCTCTATCACGATATCAAACAAAAATGGATCGATTCGGGAAGGTCGGAGACCGATTTTTTCAAAGAGATCGACCAGGGGTGTGTCGGCAATATCGATCTTTATCCCACGGCGACGAATCAGAAGGGAGTTGTCGATCAGTGTGAGGTCTTCGAGATTGGCTATCGTTTCAAGGATCTTCACTCCGTCTTGGCCAAACATGGTTATCGACTACCATTTGGATTTAATGATTATGACCCGAAGACGACGATTGATGCCAAACTTCAAAAAGAGCTTCAAAAGGTGGCGGCAAGTTTCAAGGCGCAGGTGATCGCCGATGGAATGAAAGAGGGGTCCAAGGAGTACCGCTTTGCTGTGGCAAAAAAGATTTTCGGTTGGGCGGATAAACATCTCGATTTTAAACAGGATTGTAGAACCGAGTTTGTTGATTGGAAGGCTCTTGCTCAGTCGTGTGGCCGATGTACCGAAATTGCGAGCATTGTCTACTTTCTCTGCCAAGAGGCGGGACTCGATCCTACATTCATGTTAGTTGACAACCATGAACCAACCGTAAAGAACTATAATGCCTACTCTGCCTTTTCATGGGATCTGAATCGCCCAACGCTTGAAACTCATGTCTTTGTTGCTATTCCATATCCGACGAAAGATAAGCTCTTTCACCTTGATACAACGGGTAGTGTTAAATTTGGGCACTTTTTTTCAGAGGCAAAAAAGATGACACCGAGTCAGTTTGCACTTATGTCGTATCGAAACCACATGATTCACTCTCATCAGAACTATGGAGAGGGTGAGCCGTTTGACCATGCAGCACTTGAGAGGATGCTAGACTTGGAGCCAACAGAGGTTTTTGTCCCATTCCAGAAGGCACTTTATGAGTTGAATAACTATTTGTCGTCTGATGCTGTCGGGGACATCTCAGCCGCCAGTATAGAAAAGGTCTTTGGTCATCCAACACTTGATGGTGCTCCCAATCATCGTTTAGCAGTCGACATCCTCTTGGTCGTTTTGGCCTTCTTTGGTCAAAGTTCGGCAGCTCTTAATCAAGCGTTTAAACAATTGCACACGGATCTTCATACGCTGGAGTTGGAAAATTCTAAGGCGGCCACGGCATATTCCCTCTATGCAGCCGAATTGGTTGTGAGAATATCAGCGATCTTGGCTGAAAATATTGCCATGTCTCAAGAGGTGAAGGAAGGGCTCTCGCAGCTTCATCAGATGGCACTGCACTTTTTATCGCCGGCCATTCGTTGGAATCCGAAAGAGATGAGGGCTCATTGCTATATCAATCATCTCAACATTTCTCCCAAAGAGCTGCACGAATTTTATTCTGAGCTAAGTGAAGAAGAGCCCAATAATCAACTGGCCAGGTATTTTAAAATTATGAATGGATTAGTGCATGCAGGGAATCTCAATGAGGAAGAGGCTGCTCCGGTTATAGAGGAGATTGAAGGTGATATTGCTAAACTCAAAGATCCAAATGCAGCGCATGTTTCGTTTATTAATGCACAGATCAATTTTTTCAAAAAGAATTTGGATGCGGTGAAGGTCCATTTAGATGCGATCAAGGATCAGGAGTTTGGTTCGGTCTCTGCAGGTTACCACGCCTTGATGTTTTTCTATTGCATAGCTACAGAGAACTATTCTTTGGCCAAAGAGACAGTTAACAAATTGTTCGATGAAGAGCCCCATAATGGGCGACTCTTTTTTGCGCGTTTTATGATGCACAACCTTCGGGAGATTCGACTGAATCTTGGGAGCGTTGGGGCTGCGGGTAATGTTGGCGAAAGTGGTCAGATGGATCTCTTTGTCTGGATGGCTGATCGGATTGCGGAGAAAGAAGATCTTGAGTCTCAAGTAGTCGTCATCTATTCGCTTCTCTATCTCATAAGTCTGGACCCCTCTTCGGAACATAAGCATCAGGAGAATATCTATAAAAAGATTTCGGGCAAGATGACGGAAGAAGCCCGGATGGCCGTCAATTATCTTCTCTTCAGACTCTCTCACAATATGTTCGAAAAAGAGATTAAGATTGATGACACGTCGGTGTCAGATGCACACTTCTACCTCGAAGAGAGCGCTAAAATTTTGGGTGAGCGGGAAAAGTATCCCGGTTACATCCAACTTTGTCTCCAGGCTTTTCGTACCGCTATTGAGGCGAGTGATGCGGCACTCGCCAAAGAGATGATCGCTATTCTTGCTCACGCGGAGGGTATAGCGACGCTCTTTTACGACCATGTCATGAAACAGGTTACTGAACCCCTCTTTGGAGATGACAATCTGACCACGAAAGAGATTCAAAGAGTCATTCTTTTTTCACGCGCCATATTGTCAGAGAAAGGCGCCGCCTCTAAGGAGCTTCTTAATCTCAAGGGATTTGCGGGTGTCATGGAGGGGGCGATCGAAAAAGTCGATAAGGCCTTCCATTCAAAGTGGAAGCAAATCATCATTGAATTGAGAAAGTAGACAAAGGGGTCTGACCCCGGTGTCTACTTTTAGGCGCGGAGAGCTTGTTTGGCGAGGGTTTTGCCAACCTTCCAGGCGCCACCCGGAAACTTGTGGCAGAGCTTCATGACATCCTCAAAGGCATTCAGAAAATAATCGACATCCTCTTTCGTAATAACAAGTGGTGGTAGAAGCTTCACGACGGTTGTGTTGTGACCGGCGACCTGTGTCAAGATACGATGATCGGAAAGCAGAGGGACAACAACCATCTGTCCGAAGAGTCCGTTGTTGATCTTGTGGATCATGTTCCAACCGACTTTGAGCATTTTCGATGTCGGTTGCATAAATTCGACGCCGATCATGAGACCTTTGCCCCGAACGTCCCCCATCATTTCATAACGACTTTGAAGTTCTTTGAGGCCTGCCAGAATCTCATCCCCGCGAAGACGTGCGTTTTCGATCAGGTTTTCCTCTTCGAGGATCTCAATCGATGCCAAACCTGCTGTCATCGCCAGGGTGTTTCGTCCAAAGGTGTTGGAGTGGACGACACAACGCTCCATTCCATCATATACCTTATTATATACATCTTTGTTATAGCAGATGACGCCGATCGGGATAAAACCGCCCGATAGGGCCTTGGCGACGGTGACGATATCGGGCTTTAGACCAAAATGTTCATGGGCAAACCAGTGACCGGTTCGGCCCATGCCCGATTGAACTTCATCGGAGATCGTGAGCACGTCATGTTCTTTGCAAAGCTGTTCGGCCTTTTCAAGAAAACCGGCCGGGGGGATGTTGACCCCTTTTCCCTGGATCGGTTCATAGATGAAGGCGGCAACGTTGCCACGTTTTAGCTCTGTTTCTAGTGATGCGATGTCGCCCATTTTGATCGGAATACAATCGGGGAGTAGCGGTGTGAAGCCTCGGCGGAATTCCTTGCCGCCATTACATGAGAGCGAGCCATTCGTCAGGCCGTGAAAGGCATGGTCGAGATAGAGGATCTTTGATCGACCGGTGGCACACTTGGCGAACTTGAGTGCCCCTTCAACGGCCTCAGTGCCGGAGTTGGTAAAGAAAACGGTATCGAGTCCGCTGTGGAGCTTTTCTAAAAGTTTTTCGGCCAAGAGGCCTGCGAGAAGTGGTGCGTCCATCTGAATCATATTTGGATAGTCGGCATCGATGGTCTCTTTGAGGGTCTCCTTCATCTTGGGGTGATTCCGGCCGATATTAAAGACGCCGTAACCAGAAAGAAAATCAAGATACCGATTGTCATCAGCGTCATAGAGATAGGGGCCTTTGGCACGGACATAGTTCTTGTCGAATCCAATGGTTCTAAGGACCTTGACCAGTTGTGGGTTGACATATTTTGCGAAGAGGTCGTGTTGTCGTCCCGAATTTTCGTCCAAAATCTTATTAATGTCCATAGCTTACTCCTTCTACCGTTCCCATAGTCCTTTATTTTCCGTTTGGCAAGCCCCGATTTCCCCCGTGCTATGCGGTTTACAGGAGGAAACAGGGGGAAACGAATTGTTAGAAAATGCGCAACTTTTTGAGAATGCGATCGATAAGCTATCAAATGGGGGAGGCAATTCTATGATTGAAGTAAAGGAGCATCTATATGACCGACCCAAAGATCCAAAGCCTCTCATCCAAAGTTTGCCAAACCTTGACGAGCAATGCGGAGAGCCAGAAGGAATGTCAAGGTCTCGCTGGCCTGCACCTTGGTGACTCAGATCGCACTTTTTGTAAGCCACCCGAGAATAAAACATCCTCAGATCTGATTCGTTGTTTCCGGAATAATATGGATAGCTGGGCATCGACTTACGATATTTCGGTGGGCGATGGTGACGAGGTGATCCGTATTCCCAATCGTGTTTATTGGAAATTCTTTGATACGGTTAAGGGTAGTGTCCCACGGCTTCCAGATCTGAACAAGGTCTATGATGAGGTTGTCGTTCTCTATTTTAAGCAGCAGTTCATTGTGAAGACATATGCCAATCTCGCCGAGATTGGATTTAAGAACACACCCCTAACGGCCAAGACAAGGGAGGCCGGTGACGGGGATGAGGCTGAGATAACGGTCCATCGGGTCGAAGAGAAGGCCGTCGTCATGTGGAAGACGCTGCAGGATATAATTGCCAAGAATGCGAATAAAGAAGAAGAGAATAAGGTTTATGTCACGTGGCCAGGGCCTGACAAAGATAAGCCCATAACTGTCCTACTCTCAAAGATTACAAGCGATATGAGTTATGCTGAGATGGTTGAGATGTCGAAGGCCCAGTTTCTCTTTATGAAGAGAGCGGTTATTAAAATAGTTGAGAGCGAGGAGAAGGAGGCGCGAGCCGCCGGGAATGTTGCTTTAGCGAATGATTTCAAGGGAAGGGCTGAAGAACTGAAGAGTCAATCATTTGAATTTCCTTATAGTGAGGCTGAACTGGCTGAAAGACTGCACATGGGTATCCAGGAAGTGGCCGATGCCTACTTTTATATCATCCAAGACAATATGCCGCTCAAGAATCCAGAGAAGAGCAGTGTGGAAAAGAAGGCCCTAGTCCTTGATGTCTCTGGCGAAAAGTACAGTGTGGGTAAAGAGACAAAACTTTTGGCAAAGAGCTATTGGGTGACGGGTGGGAAGCCGACGAGTCTTGATGAGGTGAAGGCCGTGGGCGATGCTGTTATAAATTTGACGCGACGGACAGGGATGAAGAATAAGGTAAAGGTTCCCCCCGAAATTGGAGACAAGCCCAAGACTCTCTCCGGAAGCATTTCTGGCGAATACAGTACCGCTGGTTCAATGGCGCCAAACCTATTTGCCGACTTGAAAATTGCGATGGTTGGGAATCCTAAGGAAGGTTTTTTTCTTCAAGGAAGAATTTCGGCCCTATATCTTGATCAACATCCTGGAACGGTTCATCCCGATGGTCCGGTTTCAACGGCTGATGATGTAGCGAACCCCAAGGAGTCGCTCCAGATTATCTATGCATATCTCATGGGACAATATGTTTTTGATAACAAGGTCAGGCTTCACGGTAAGGCCGGCGTTGTTGATCCGCGAAATCGAACGACACCGGGAATCGCCTTTGATCGTTTGCACCAGGGAAATGGTGAAGGGCAATATCAGGTTGGTCGAATTACGGGAGCTACTCTGGGTGTCGATATTCCCCTTCAATCAGACGCCGAGAAGCCAATTTCGATCGGCGTAGAGACAAGCTTGGGCGCTAGCGGAAATCCCATGATCTATAAGGAGAATGTTCCGGGTGATGAAAAGCCGAATACGTATTGGTTTGATAAGGATATGGGCGGGGGTCGATTTGTAAACACGGGTCGTGTGCGACTCTTTAAGAATCCCCACGATGAATATGATAGCTGGCTCGAGTCGATGAATTTGTCGTTGGGTTGGGAGGTTAAAAGAGGCAGAGGCGATGAGCCAACAAAGAGCAAATTTGGAATTATTGGGGAGGGACTGTTTAATGTAATTCCGGAGAAGCAATTGCTTCAGGTGGGTGCCGGTTTTTACTTCGATTATGGAGATGAGATTCTGGATGGTGGCGTTAGCGGACTTGTTGGTCTGAACCCCTGGAAGTGGCTCAAGCTTAAACAGTATGTCACGTATGGATCGAGTGGCCGTACGTATAATTTTGGTCGCGTCGACGGGCCCAAGGGACCATTTGATCATTCGGTTTCTGTTAAAATCAAAAGTCTTTCCTGGGCGACGCAGGCAACGATCGGCCCCTTCGAGGGTATACCGGTTCTCGATAGTTTCGAATTCTTTCTCCAATATATGGGTGAAAAAGGGATGGAGGCCGAAGAGGGACACTCTTCTGCCCTCAGAGGAAAGGCCGTTAATAGCTTTGGAGTGGGCGCCACAGCGACATTTTAGTTAATAAATTCAACTAGTTATAGTTTTTTGTCATTTATTGAAAAAAATAGCAACTTTTTTGGAAGAGAAGCGACAACGGAGCAGATGATCAAGAGGTCCAAAACGAAAAAAAGTTAGCAACTTTTCCGGGTGAGGGCCGACAGAACAGTGTGGGGAGCGAAACGATAAACATCTTTCAAAAAGGAGTTCATGTATGACCGACCCCAAAATCCAAAATGTTAGCGCTCAGATCTGTCAATCAATGACAAGTGGTAAGACTGCTGTACAGGAGCAATGTCAGGAGAGAGCGGAAAGAGCGTTGAATGATACGGGTAGAACCTTTTGCACAGCCGCCGATAATGAGACTGACGCGAAGATGGTTCAATGTTTTCAAAAGGAAACCGATAGTTGGGTAGGAACGACCAATGTGACAGAGCCCGATGGATCTGGCGGAAGAGTCACGATTGCTTCGTTCTCAAACGATGTCCTCTGGAAATATATGTCATTTATTAATCGGAAGGTTCCACGTCTTCCCGATATTAATCAGGTCTATGAGGATGTCATCGGCAAATTTGTTGAGGATAGATCGGTTTTATATGCCTATACCGATTTGGCGAAGATGGGGCTTGATGGTACCGCGTTGACGGTTAAGGAGAATGGCACATCGAAGAGTGTCACTGATCCGCAAGAGCAGGCCGTTTTTATGTGGGCCCGCCTCCAAAGTGTCATTAAGAAAAACGAGAATCCCGAAACAAAAGACGAGGACAAGGTTACGGTTAAATGGAGCTATGAAGTAGACGGTGAGCCGGTGGATACAGAGGTTACACTTGGTCGGATCACTGGTGATATGGATTACAAAGAGATCACCGATATGTCCAAGGCCTATATTGTTTATATGCAAAAAGAGATCATCGGACTTTTGACAGCTGGAAAGGAGCGGCACGATGCAGCCGGTGAGACGGCTGACGCTCAAGGCTTACAGACCAAGATCACAGCCCTTTCTAATTGGGATTACAAGTTCCCTTACACTGAAGCTGAGATGGTCGAGATGCTCGAGCCAAAATTGGAAGAGATTCGTTTGGCCTATTACTACATGATGCAGTCTAAGATGCCGAATGAAGAGGGCTCGGATAAACAAAAACAGCTGACCATCGATCCAAAGGGTACTAAATATGGTGAGGATGAGAAGGATCTTGCCAAGAGTTATGTTGTAACAGGTGGCAAGCCGAAATCACTCAGAGATATGATGGACGCTAATGCCGCTCTGCATACTCTGATTCGCACTACTGCTAAAGATGGTGGTGTTGAAGTTCCAGCCGAGCCAGGCGAAGGTAGAAAAGTTGTTTCTGGTGAACTCGGTGCCGAGATTGGAAGCGCTGGTTCGCTGGCATCGAATATCTTTGGTGATTTAAACATCGCTATTCTTGAGAAGAATGGTTGGACGCTGGGTGCCAGAATTACGGCCCTCTATCTCGATCCGCACGCTGGTTATGTCCATCCAGAAGGTCCCGTCTCAGATGCCGATGATATTAGCAATCCTGACCCATCGCTTCAGATCCTTTATATGTATCTGAATGCGTCTTATACATTTAAAAAGAGCGGTATCAAGCTTTACGGTAAGCCGGCACGATGGACAACCGAAACCGGACAACACCATGGATGGCCTTTGATAGACTTCACCATGGAAATGGTGAGGGTGGTCAGATCATCGGACGTGACACGGGTGTTCGAGTTGGTGTCGATATTCCGCTGGGTGGCAGTAAGGGTAAGAACCATATCGCGGTTGAGGCCTCGGTTGGTGCGCATGGAAATCCGATGTTAGCACCGAAGGCCTACATGTTTGATGAAGACAAGGGTAAAGGACAGTTCGTTCATACCGGACTCGTGAAAGTTTATAAGCCAGCACCGAAGGATGGATTTGATCATATCGTTGACGCCTACAATGCCAAGTTGGGTTGGGTCGTTACCGGTGATGGTATCTATCATGTAAATGGTATTCTTGAGGGTAAATTCAACGTCATTCCAAAGAGCCGTATCCTTCAGATCGGTGCGGGTGTCCATCTCGGTTATGGTGATGGCTCCTTTGATTGGGGTGTGGGTGGTATTACGACCATTAATCCTCTTAAGTGGTTGGAGTTCCATGGTTTGGTTGCCTACGGGACGAGTTATCAAACGCTTAATATGGGTACGGTGGATACACCCAATGGTCCTCAGGATCTCTCGATCAATAGTGGTGAAAAGGTATTGAGTTTTGGCCTACAGGGCTACGTCAAACCACTTCATATGTTCAAGGGTTTTGAAACCCTGAAACTGGGTATTGTTTATGAGGCTATCGGTGGTCAAAAGGCCGAAGAGCATAAGGCGTCAGCGACAGACGAATTCACACACGGTGTCATGGGTGTTGTTGGATACGAATTCTAATCTTCGGCGCTGAAAAAGGATAATTAACTCTTTAACAAAGGGGTTTAGGACATGAAAAATACAATCTGGAACGTAACAACGAAAACAGTCATCGGTTTGATCATTGCAGTCTTCGCGGCAGCATGTTCCGACGGTGGCCATGCAAATGTAACGGCCGTCACGCCGGACATTGCTCCTCCAGCGATCACATTTGGGATCGGCCTAGAGGGTGCAGAGAAGCCGACAGATACAGCAGTCAGTATTGATGCTGGTCAATCCGTCGTTCTCTATTGGGAAGTTATTGGTGCCCCGGCTGGAGATGAGGCTGACAAGGCTTCTGAAAAGGCGGATGATGCCGAGGCGTCAGAGGATGGCCCAGTTATTGCCATCTCGATCGACTCGAAAGAGCTCGGTTATCATAAGACTGATTTGAAAGCGTCGGATAGCCTGGTTGTTCCAAATGTAACCGTCGATGCCAGTTTTATTTTAACGGCCGTCATTGAGGGTGCGGTTCCCGCATCAGAGACGGTTCGTGCGTCGATCAAGGTTGCCGGGTTTAAGGTTGTTGAGACACTTGAATTGACGGCCTATCCTGAAAAGATTGTTCGTGGTGGATCTTCAGAGCTTTGCTGGACGATTTCACCGGCCGATGCAGGCTATGAAGTGACCGATGAGAATGGTAACATTGTTGCGATTCCGACACATGAGGCGACAGAGGCAGAGGTTGAAGAAGAAGCCGCGGAAGCGCTTGAAGGCGAAGAGGAAACCGAAGAGATGATTGCTTCGGGCAAGGCCTCTTACGCAGGAGAAGAGGGTGAAGAAGAAGAGGTTGAAGAGAACACCGAAGAAGATGCCGAAGAGGCAGAAGCTCCTTCAACCTCCAAAGGATGTGTTGTTGTGACACCAGAGGTAACCACAACTTATTTCATTGATGCCGAAGATGGAAGCACTGATAATGTGACCATCGAGGTGATGGATGAAGTGACGATTACATCTTTTAACGCCACGCCGGAAACAATTTCAGGCGAGACGGAAGTTAGGCTTAGCTGGAAAGTTGATCCTGCCGAAGCAATCGTGACCATCAGTCCGAAGCTGGATGGTCAGGAATTTGAGTCCGAAGGGGAAACAACCGTAACAATTAGTGAAGAGACGACCTTTACGATCAGTGCTGTGTTGCCTGGTTGTGAAGAGTGCGCCGATCAGAAGACCTTTACGGTTGTCCTCGAGCAGAGGGGTGAGTTAGCCGTTGATATTACAGCGTCGACACAGGTTATCTTTGCCGGTGAAGAAGCAGAAATTACCTGGCAGGTTGTTGACCGTACAAATGGTACAAATGTTTCGAATGCCAACATGATTGTTCGTGGTGGCAGTTTTGGTCTCGAGGGTGAGACGCGTGAATCAAGTGGTACGATGATTCTTCGTCCAACCGAGACGACCGAGTATACATTAGAGGCTTCAGCTGGTAGCGGCATTATTGTTCCTGAGAAGCTTAAGATTATTGTTCGGAACTGGGATGGCCCGAGTGCAGCGAATGTTAGCGTTGATAGTGAAGCAGAGAAGACACAGCTCGTGACATCTGTTGCCGCGTCGACGGTCTCTACGGACATTATGTATGCTGGCTTTGCTGGCAAACTCGACAGCGATGGTCAGATCAAGTTGGCCAAGGGTTCCGGTTCATACTGGAGCACGCTTGAGATTAATTTTCTCAGTGCCTTCAAGGGATTCAATGATGGTTATGGTGCGATGAATAATAATTATCTGAATGAAGTCGACTATCCGGTCAATGCGATTGCAGTTGATTTGGAAGATGAGAAGACACTTTATGTTGCAACGTCAGGTGGTGTTGTGAAGTCGACTGATGGTGGCGCTTCGTGGTCGCTCTTTCTCCGTCCCTTTATGTGGGCGAAGGATAGCAACTATACCGGTTCGCATGCGAGTTGTGCGGGAACCGAGCAGAAAGGTTGGAAGGATTGGACGATCAACGCCCTTCAGCAGGTCTGTGATATCGTGATTGCAAAAGATGGTACGATTGTTGTGGCCTCAGATCACAAGGTTGCAGTGGCTGCTAAGGATGCGGAAGATTGGACCGATCCCGTTGCGGATGCTCCGGTCTACGGCATTGTCAATCATGATCTTGAATTAGCAGAACTTGACGAGGGTAAAGAGACCCTGTTCGTGGGTACCTCCGAAGGTATCTATGTTAGCACTGATATGGGTGCTTCGTACGAAGCGATTGGTGGTGCTGGTGCACCAGACACAGATGTCTATACCGTTAAGGTTGACACGGCAGCTGGTAAACTTTATGCCGGTACGCCTGAGATGGTTTATACCTGCACGCTGAGTGCTGATGGTTGTTCGGCCTGGTCAAACCAGATTGTCAGTGGCGGCGTATTCAGTATCGCTCTTGATCCGATTCAAGCCGGTAGCGTTTTTGCCGCGACGGCACAGGGTGTTTATTACAGTGCCGACGGCGACAGTTGGAAAGATGTGACTGCTGAGCCGATGGCGACGGGTGTGACGGTTCGCAGCATTGCCTCAACAATGGTTGATGATGGTGCCAAGGGAAGTGTCTACATCGCAACGTCAGATGGTGTTTTTGTGACGACGTCTGAGATTCTTACGGACAAGAAGGATTGCAAGAATCCTCCCTGTCCGAAGCCAACGGATGATGCTCCTGAAGAAGATCCGGAAGAGACACCGGACGAGGAGAATCCACTTGAAGATGGTGAAGAAGATGGCGCAGCAACAGTGAATGGTAATCTCTTGTAAAATCTATATTAGCGAGCATATTGAAAGACCACAGGTATAACAACCTGTGGTCTTTTTTTTCTTAAGGTTTCGGTTACGATGCTCGTATCGTCAGTCGGTTTCGGTCATTGCGAGTGAGTTTGGCGAACGAAGCAATCCCGTGGGCTACCCCGTGGGTCTGTTCCCTGGATTGCTTCGCGTTGCTCGCAATGACACAAAAAGGTAAAAAAACACTCAGCTGTAGGTCTTTATAACATATTGTTATTATTTGGATATCGTATATTTACCTAAATGGCGGGTAAAAAGAGACCCGTTTTCTTCGTATTTTCTCAATTTACGATTTTCAATATCTTTAGTTAAATCAGTGGGTTATTGGGTTTGTGACTTTGGCACGCTTTATGCTCTTTTATTAATGAAATTTGGGTAGAGATCTATTATATAGAGAGGCATGAATGTTCTTAAAAAAATAGTTTTTTCAGTAGGTTTGCTAACCTTGGCCGCCTTTATGGTGGCTGGCTCATCTGGGCCAAAAGACGTCGGCCCCCAGTTTAAGGGGCATGAAAAGATGGCGATTGAGCTTAAGAATGTCTGGCTTCAGGCGATGGCCACGGGAAACCTGGGAGAATGGGTGTCGTGCATGGTCAAGTTTGAGGGTCAGGTTGACTCATCCCAGATCGATCAGCTTAAGGTGGCCGGAATGAAGGTGCGAACCCGTCTCAACACGATCGTGACGGGAAAGATTCGGGTTGAGAATCTGCCCTTTGTAACGGAGATCGAGAGTGTTCAAGCCGTTGAGGGTGGTAAAAAGCTGTCGTTTAAATAGTTATAAGTTGTAAGTCGTAAGTTTTAGGATTGGATAGAAGGGGGAACTTATGGGGATCAAACGGATTACTATTATTGTTGTCTTGCTTCTGATTTCGTCAGGGGTCTATGCCCAGACCAAGATTGATCCAGCCTTTAATTTTATCGAGCGTTCAGGGTCGGCGCCTGCCATGGTCAGTTCGACTGCCCAGATGATGGGGATCAAGACCGTTCGCGGGGGTCTCCTTGTTGGCGCGCTTCTACGCGTTAATAATATTGATCTCGTTAGCGAGGCAATTGAGGAGCTGGGTGGTGAGGTCAATTCAAAACTTAAGACGGTTATTACGGCCAACATTCCGGTTGAGGCGGTAAATCTTTTGGCGGCAATGGATGAGGTTCTTTACATTGAAGCATCGAAAAAGGTTCGACCGCTGATGAACTTTGCGCGTGACGTGGCCAATGTCGATGTTGTTCAGAGTGGCGGCGGTGGCCTGTCTCAGGCCTATAATGGTAGTGGTGTTGTTGTGGGTATCGTCGATGCAGGTGTCGACTGTACGCATCCCGATTTTGCTGATCGGATCATTGCTTATTGGGATATGGATAGTGATACCAAGTTTACGGCCGATCAGATTTCTGCTGGTACGGAATGTTATGCCGCGCTCACAAGTAGCTCTTACCATGGTACGCATGTGGCGGGTATCGCGGCGGGTGCTGATTCGACATATACCGGTGTGGCTCCACAGGCCTCGATTGCGGTTTCTCAGGTTTCTTCTTCGGGTGCGAGCGATACCGATGTGATCGATGGTATCGAATATGTTTTTGAGGTGGCGCAGGCGCGTTTAGAGCCGGCGGTGGCAAATGTATCGCTTGGCACGTCGCGCGGACCCCATGATGGGACGTCGACGTTTGAGACGGGTATCACCGAGGTTGTCGATGGCAAGCAGGGTCGTGCCGTTGTATGTGCCGGTGGTAACGAAAATGTGAATCCAAATGATGATGTGGACGCCGGAAATGTCCTGGGTGGATTGCATGCTGATGTTAACGTTTCTGGAACGGACGTGGGTTATGAGTCGATGACACGTTCGTCAAGCGTTACATATATGATCTATGATATTTGGCTCGATGCGGGCAGTGATTGCAGTGTGAAACTTGTGGCCTATGATTTGACACGAACTCAGGTTGCAACGACCGGTGCGGTGGCGGCGGGCGGCGAAGGTGAAAAGGAAGAAGATAATCTTTATATCGGAATCGATTTCACCGACGATGAAAATGCCAATAATGGAAAGCAACATGCGATGGCCTTAATGCAGATCAGCGGAACGCCGGCAACATATGATTCAACCTCGCTGACATATGATCTGGTCTTTATCGATGACGGTAGCGGTTGTCAGGGGGATGCCTGGATCTATCAGGATTTTATTGCCTATAATGTGTTCACAAAGGATCTCGCTGGGACGGCAAGTCCGGGTGCGGACTACACATATGTTGCGGGTGATAGTGACCGGATGATTACGATTCCAGGGACATCGGGTGGATGTATCACAGTTGCCTCCTTTTCGGCGCGTGATCAATATACGAGTAAGGATGGGACGGAAGATCAGAATGTTTATGACACATCGATGGGTGGCACGGGGACGCAGGCGTCGGACATCTCACTCTTTAGTAGTATGGGGCCGGCCGTTGGGACCAGCTATACATCGGTTCGTCAAAAACCCGATATTGCAGCGCCGGGAGAACCAATTATCTCCACAATGTCACAGAATATATCGTCATCGACGCTCGCACAGCTGGGTGGGGATGCGGTGATCGCGACGGATGATGCGCATCTCAAGCTCGAGGGAACGTCGATGTCGGCCCCATTTGTGACCGGTGTCGTGGCGCTCCTGATGGAGAAAAATCATATTCTTTCTTACTCCGCGGCCAAGACGGCCTTGACGTCGACGGCTGAGACCGATGCCTTTACTGGTTCCAGTATGCCCGACTATGAGTGGGGATATGGAAAGGTTGATGCATTGGCGGCGATTAATTCGATCGAAGCCGATGATACGGACCCCGATAATCCGGATGATGCCGCAGCAACATCGAAAAAGGGTTGTTCACTGATGGCCTATTCGTCAGTTGAAGACCTGAGTGGTTTCTGGATTGTTTTGGGATTGATGTTCGGAGTCTTTCTGGTCGGAAGAGTTTATCTGAGAGTTAAGGCCTAGTACAAAAAAACGTCATTTATCTTCCCATCTGTTGACGACCAATCTTAAAAAGGCGGCGAATCTCCGTCATGTCTTTATCATAGATACCACTTTCAAAATCGGGAAAGCACCAGGGCATCGGTTGCCACGTCCCCTTGCTATACATCGAAATAAAATCGACCCAGCAGCCTTTAGCAATAGCGACCTTGTGTCCGCCAAATTTTCCGGAGGCAAGGACGACCTTGAAGTAGTCGACATATCCCGGGTCAAGATTGATTTGACGCTTATCATTTTCCCGAAAACGATCTTCGACCTTTGAACACCAAATCTTGGCCTTGTAGATGAGTTCTGGGGGTTGAAGGTTCTCAAAAGAAATAAAGGCGCGTTTCAGGGGGTGCCCCATTTCACCGCCATAGAAGTTGGTATGGTCGAATGGGTACCACTGGCTTTGATAGTCAGTGGGGCCGAAATATTCTTTCAGGTGGTGGAGGGTGTTTTCCATGAGATCGTCATTGGCTGTTAAGATGCCGACGATATATTTGACCGGTGCTGTTCCGTTTGTCATTTAAAGCCCCTTAAGCGACGCTCATCCAGGACCTCAAAGGCCTCCCGAATGATCCGACGATCAATATTAAAGGTCTTCCCGAGGGCTAAATCAAGCCCTTTTTTGATCCGCTCCTGCTTGCGGCCGTCGTGCGTTGTCGTCCGAAGAAAATTGTTTCGTGAATAGATGTAGCCTCTTTCTGTTGCAACGGTGATCGAGAGATTGTGAAGGCTTGTCCAATTAAAGGAGTCGCGCCAGAAATCCAAAAAATCATCGGCAGAGATGGGGTCGTTCTTAAAGAAATATCGAATAGTCGGCTTATCGTTTGTGATCGTGGCGATCGTATATGTCGGGACATTCATATTTTCTTCAAACGGCAGGTTTTTTTCATAGGCTCTTTTTTGTGCCAGATCTTTAAAGTAGTGGAGTTGATGGTCGGGTATTGGAATGGTTCCTTTGCGTCCGATGATGATCGTTGTGTGGTTAAGATCGTATGTCGTTGGGGTATCAGTCATGAGAACCGGGTCATCGATCATGAAGCCGGGGTCGATCAAATAGTTCTTCTGGTCAAGAATGACAATCGATGCGCAGTGGGTGTTGGGAGCAAGGGGGCGGTCGGCCATGACGGGGTACGTTTCAAAACCGACCTGCCTTAAGATGGACTGGAGAAAATAGGTCATCGAAAAACAGGTGCCACCGGTTCCGAGTCTTAGGTGTTCTTCAAGCAAGACCTCGGGGAGTCGAATATCTGGGTGCTCCGCGTTTGATTGATAGAGTCGGATCATCTTGGTCAAGTTTTCATAGGGGATCCTCTGAAAAGAGCGGCCAATAGCGCGAAGGGATTCCAGCGAGGGCGATAAATCGTGGAGGTTATTGACCTCAAAGAAGCGTTTGACGACCTCGGGATGGAGGAAAGTGAGCATAAATCCCTTATATCAGTTCCTTTCAATCCCGGAATGAAAAAAGGTATTTCATTCCGGGATTGAATTCGGTAACGTCTTGGTCATGAAACAGATTCAGATTGCGGTGATTGGGGCCTCTCGGGCCAAGGATGATCACTATTCGTTAGCTGAGGAGCTGGGCCGGGGGATTGCGGCAAATGGCTGGATTCTCTTAAATGGCGGTCTTTCGGGTGTGATGGAGGCTTCGGCAAAGGGGGCCTTTGAGGCTGGTGGAACGGTCGTCGGGATTCTCCCCACGGCCAACGCGGCGGATGCCAACCCTTATGTCTCCATTCCCATCGTGACCAATATGGGGCACGCTCGAAATGTCGTTCTCGTTCAGTCGGCCGATGTTTGTGTGGCCGTCGGCGGTAAAGAGGGGACCCTTTCTGAGATTGCCATTGCGCTTAAAATTGGCAAGGTGGTTATTGGGCTCGATAGTTGGGATGTTCCCGGTGTCCAATCGGTTCAATCGGTTGACGAAGTCCTTCAGATTCTCAAGGAGCAAGTATGAAATATCTGGTCATTGTTTTCTCTATTCTCTCACTTATCATGTCCGCCAATGTTTCTATTGCTAAACCAAAGTCGGGTATTTCTCCGTCGGCGGTTGTGCAGTTGATTATTGATGGTGATTTTAAGCAGGCGGGAAAGGTTGCCACCAAGCTTGAGAAACGTCTGAAAAATATGGATGTGTCGAAGGCCAGCTTTGTTGTTGGCTATGTGAAATATCAGTTGGGAAAATATTCTGAAGCGGCGACCTATTTGGCTCAGGCATCAGAAAGTTTGCCGCTTGTTAAAGACTATGTTGATCATTTTTTGGGGCTCAGTTGTTTAAAGAGTAATCAGGGTCAATGTGCTGTCGAGGCGTTTACTGATATTCGAAAGAACTTTAAGGAAAGTCCATGGTTCCGTTCGGCGGGATGGTATTTGGCGCAGTCGCTCTCCAAGGTGAAGAAATATGACGAGGCTTTGGCGGCTCTTAAGGATGTTGAGCCGGGTGGTCCTCAAATGCCAACTTTTTCGGAGATCGATCTTTTTAAGGCGGAGGTGATGGAGAAAAAGGGGAATGCGGCCAAGGCAGCAGCTCTATATAAGGCGGTCTATTTTAATGCCGAATCGAAATGGACAATGGATGCGGCCTTATCGAAGTTGGAGAACATGTCGACGCCCGTTGCAAAGGAAGCCCTGAATTTTATTAAGACGGAGCCGGCGAAAATTCAGTTGGCCGAGCAGATGATCCGTCAATATCGCTATGTGGATGGAATGGCCCTCATTGAAGAGCTTTACCGGGCCAAGCCCGATCGTCACTCTAAAGAGGTTTTAGCAAACGCCTATTTTAAGACCCGGAACTATCCGAAAGCCAAGGCGCTATACGAAGAGCTGGTTCGTTCAGCAAAGGGTGGGGCCGGCCCCTACTATATGAAGCTTGCGAAATCGGCAGCGAGGTCGAACGATTTTGAAACGGCAATTAATGTTTATAAAAAATTACTTAAGGGCTCCAAGAAGTCGGATACGTATCGTTATAAGCTCGGTTTTCTATACATGGATGCAAATCAGTATGAAAAGGCGGTGAAGGTTTTTGGAGATTTGTTAAAGGCCAAGTATCGCGGTCGTTGGCGGAAAAAGATTCTCTGGAATATGGCCTGGTCACTCTATAAATTGGAAAGATATGAAGAGGCCATTGACTATTTTCGCCAGTATGAGCAGGGCGGTTTTGGGAGGGGTGAGACTTTTCGTGCACAATATTGGACGGCCCAGGCCTTTGAAAAACAGGGACTTCAAGATCAGGCCCTAGTTCTCTTCACACAGCTCGTAACGAAAGACCGCTTTGGTTATTATGGCTTTATTGCGGCTCGTGCCATGGGTGGGGATGAAAAAATTCCGAACAGTTGGAAGATTTTTTCGAGTGACCCACTTCCGAGGGATACGGGGGAGGCAATGTTGCCGCTGGGGCTGGATCGTGCCAAGCTTCTATCGGACCTAGGACTCAGAGAGCTGGCGGCGATGGAGATCAATCGTTTTAACCAGGGTCAGCTTGGTGGTGAACTAACCGTGATTTCGTTTATGCGCTTCGCTCGCAAGAATAACGCCTGGCGTGCGGCTCACGTCGCGTCGATCGGACGATTTAAGGACCTTCTCTATCAATATCCCAATCAGCATGGACTTCGCTTTTTTGTCTGGGAAAATTGGTATCCGGAGGCCTTTGGTGAATTTGTAGAGCTCTATGCCAAGCAATCTGGTGTGGATCCAAGATTGGCCTATTCGATCATGCGGGAGGAATCTCGTTTTCAGGTCGATGTGGTTTCAAAGGCTGATGCTATTGGTCTGATGCAGATTATTCCACCAACGGCTCGGCATTTGGCGAATGAACTTGCAATATCTGACTTTGATGTTCGGTCTCTCTATCAGCCCGAGATCAATATTAAATTAGGAGTAAAGTACCTCAGTGACTTAAGTGAAATGTTTGAGGGGAACAAGATATATGTGATCCCGAGTTACAATGCGGGTGAAGACGCGGTTGGTCGTTGGGTTAAGGCTTCGGATGCCTCGAACCCCGAGGAATTTATCGAAGAGATTCCCTATGACGAGACCAATGGGTATATTAAGCGTGTCTTGAAGAGTTATTGGATCTATCAGCAGCTCTATCGTTAGCCAAAATTATAATTCATCATGATAATCGAGTTTGTCTATTGGGACAATCACGCTGGTCGCAATGTTGTCTAGGTGGGCAGCAATTCGCTTGAAAAAGCGGAAAAGAAGGGCGATGGCCACGTTGTCTTTCTTGTCCGTTTTTTCCATCATTTCCCATGCAATTCGGTCGCACTCTTTTTCACTTTCATAGGCCTTTTCACGTGTGATCTGGGCATGTTTGGCATCGGTATTGTCAAAGGCGATCTTTGTTTCATCAAACCACTTGAGAATGTCGCCGCGCATTATTTTAAGAGTCTCGAAATAGTTATCCTTTTCAAAATCGTGATATCTCTCGGCCACCTCCATGATATTTTTAGCGTAATCTCCAAGGCGTTCGGCATCTTTTACAAGGCTCATAAGAAGGAGGCAGGGGAGGGTGTCTTTCGAACCCTTCACGGTAATGTGCAGGACGATATCTCGGCGAATCGATTGTTGTAGGGCGTTGATCCGACCATCCCATTTGACGAGTTCCCGAGACTCCGCATTAAGGTCGTCTGAGGGTGAAAAGACATTGTTCGTTGCCTTTTCAAACATCTCTTTTGCGATGATCATCATGTCGTCGAACTTGGAAAAGATGTTCTTTAATCCTGAATCACCTTTCCAAAAATTGATCAGTTGTTGAAATATCATCATTAACTCCTTTCTACTTGAAGAGAGCCTTCGTAATAAAAATTAGAAGTAAAGGAACGCCAAAAAAGGCAGCACCGATAAAAATAAAAGCCACTTTCTTGTTCTTAACCGACGTTGCGGCGAGCCACCTGGCCATTCGAAGCGGAATTTTCCGAATAGCTGGGATTGGATAGAAAACAACAGCGCCAGAGATATTGAAGAGCATGTGGACGAAAGCGATCGTAAGACCCGCCTTGTTCCCGGCCAGGGCCGCAATGAGTGCCGTGATTGTTGTCCCGATGTTGGCACCGATGGTTAGCGGAAAGGCATGTTCAAGCGTGATGATGCCGGCACCCAGGAGTGGAACCAGGAGAGATGTTGTGATGGAGCTGGATTGAATGACTGCCGTCACTGCTATGCCAATTAGGATCGTCAAGAGGGCGTGCGTGGAAAAAACTTTATGCAGAACCGACTCCAACTTTGATGCCACCAATCCCCGCATGATCTTAACCATGTATGTTAAGGCGATAAAGATGAAGATAAATGCGATGACAATGGAGAGGATGCCCGTTACAACGTCGGACAAGTGTGCCTGATCGAGCATGATGTGGTGTATCTCGTTGACGATCGGTTTAATAATAACCTTGATGGGACTACCAAATCCGCTGGCACTCGATCCATAAAATAAATCGGCCAATAATCCGGCACTTTTTGCCAGCCAGCCGGTGGCCATCTCTAGAGGAAGAAAGAGGGCGACGGCTAAGAGATTAAAAAAATCGTGGACTGTGGCGCCCGCAAATGCCCGTTCAAACTCATCGTTTCTGGAGATGTGACCCACAGAGACGAGGGCATTGGTGACAGTCGTTCCAATATTGGCGCCCATAATAATGGGGACAGCACTGGCAATGCTTAGTGCGCCACCGGAGACCATAGCAACAACCATTGAGGTTGTTGCCGATGAGCTTTGAATAATGGATGTTGCCAAGAGTCCGATCAGTAGGCCGGTGAAGGGATTGGATGTTGTCTTGATTAGGCTCTCCGCAAAACCTTTGCCGAGGAGTTTGAACGATCCACCCATCAGTGAGATGGCGACGAGAAATAGATAAAGGAGTCCGATGAAGAAAAGAATCCTGACGAGCTTTTTAAGAACGTGTAATCCCCGATTCGATTCCATTTAGATTCCCCTGATTGTTAACAGCCAGCTGTGCATTCGCAGGTTGGAACCGTGCTAACAGTAAAGGTTGTGTCTGTTTCTGACGCTGAGCTTGCTGGGACTGCCAACGTTGCTGTGCCTCCAGTACAGGAATAGGTTTCTCCGGTGTAGGTCACGGTGGCGGCGACGCTCGTCAGCGTTGAGTTGATCGTTGTTCCGCTCAGGGCTGACGTTGGTGCCCAATCGGCAAATGTGATTGTTCCCGCCGAGGCGTCCGTCAGTGTCACATTGACGTCGGTTCCATCATAATTACTTCCGGTGACGTCGGCGGCAGTCACTGTGATTCCTCCTCCAGTACTATCAATGGTTACAGAACCACTTAATGATCCGGCAATGGTGTCACCACTAGCACTGCCAATTTCAATAGCGGCGTAAGTTCCACCGGCGGGTACTGTGATCGAAGTGATCGTGCTTGTATGGTCGAGTGGAACAGTGGGAGAAACTGTCAGGGTTCCACCCGTCTCTGAGGCTCCGGTCAATGTGTGGTCGTCGGTACCGGTGATTGTTGCCTGATCGTCACCGCCCTCAAAGGCGGTCGCGTAGGTAATGGTGAAGTTGAGTGAACCATCTGTTGTTCCGCTCTCTTCAAATTGTTCGATGGCATCGCCGAGTGCGCCGCTGGACGCTGCGCCATGTGCGAGAAGGGCCGCATAGAGTGCTCCCGCCATGATCTGCTGGGCCTCGGTGTAGTGGTCGCCGGTTCCGCCGCCACCACCACCACCGCCGCAGGAGAGTGTGGTCGTGAGTGTTAATGCTATGAGTAGTGCTAGAGTCTTTTTCATAAATTTCTCCTTATCTGCCGATAATATATTTGTGTGGATCGACCTTTTCCCTGAGTATTGTTAGGTGTTCGGCATCTGGTTCTTCGGTTGTCTCCAGGTTTTTCTTCACTAGGACATCAAATCCGGTATTGTCTTTGACCTCTTCAATCGTGATCCCCGGGTGGAGCATCTCGACTTCCATTTGACGATCGGGATTATCAAAACCCATAACGCAAAGATTCGTGATGATTTTATATGGGCCGGAACCCTCCGGCAAGCCAGCGTCATACCTGGATTTGCCGCCGTTCAGGTATCCTGGCGATGTAATAAAATCAACCTTTTCAACGAGACGTCTCTTTTCGTGCGGTGTCAGGATGATCATTCGCCAACAGTTGGTTGCTAGATCGTTGGCGCCACCGGAGCCGGGAAGGCGAACCTTGGGGTGATGGTAATCGTCACCAATCATTGTGGAATTGAGGTTTCCATATTTATCGATCTGTGCGCCACCCAGAAACGCGTAGTCGACCATTCCACGTGCGGCGAGTGACATTGTTTCTGTCATTGATGAGGCCATGAGACCACGCCAGTGTGTTCGGGAATCACCAACCGAGACCGGCATCGTCGGAAGCTCAGGTGCGATGCCACCGGCTTCGAAGAGGGTCAGTAGCTCGGGTGATGTGGTCTTTTGGGCCAGCATGGTGGCGGCGCAGGGGGCCCCTGTGCCAACGACCACAGACGAACCATTTTCAAGGTAGCGGGCTGCTACCGTAATCATTAATTCCATTGGATTATAATCAGCCATAACATTCCTCCAGCTTCAGCCATTTCTAGTCGTTTGTTCCGATCATTAATTCTTGGCGACGGAGTTCCTGCATGCGAACGATACCCCCACGCTTTTTGATATACTCACCAAAATCTGCGACGCCCAAAATATTGTCGTGAATAAATGTTTTAAAGGCCTCTGGATCCTTTTCGATCGTCAGCCATTCTCTGAGATGTTCTTCATCGGAGAAATATTCGTAAGGCATGTTCCCCGGGTAACTACCAAAAGGAACCTCGACGACGGCATCAGCACAGTGGTACGGGATCATTACCTGGTGCGGGTCGTTTCGGAATTTGTCGGTATGGACCAAACGTTCGCAGCTGATGATCGTATGTTTGGCCGCACGCGCTAGATCCTCATCCGCGATTGAAACGCCACGGATGACGGCGTTACCGTAGATGTCGGCTTCATGCACGTGAATGATAGCAACTTCAGGGTAGAGTGCCGGGAAGGTGGCGAACTTTTTCTTTGTGTAGGGGCACTCAATGGTATGACTTGCGCTATGTTGAAAAGAATCGGCGCCGAGGCTCTGGCGTCCGATGATAAATGGAACGCCGAGGGCTGCTGCCTTGAAACGCCAAGCCATTCCGGCGTTGGTCCATTCGCAAAACTGGACTTTTCCGCTCTCCATATATTTTCGTGCGTTTTTTGAGACACCACGCGCCTCAAGACCGATGACGTAGGCAATATCACAGCGATCAAAACATTCACCGGCTGCCAAAATTTGAAAGTCGTGAGTCGCGGTATGTCCAGAAAGACCGAGTTTCTTTTTCCCCTGTCTTAAAATTTCGTGCATGATGGCCACTGGAACGCGAACGCCACCAAAACCACCGATGGCAATGTAGGTGCCGTCGGGGATGAATTTCGAGACAGCGTCTTTTACGGACATCGTTTTGTCGATCAGTGCGCGACTCTTTTTCTTGAAATGTGCCCGCGCTTTATCTGGATCGGGATCCATAAAGAGTGGGCCCTCACCTTTTTTGATTGTCTTCATAGATGAATTCCTCCTGAACGTCGATTTTTATAGGGGAATATGGTGGAAGACAAGGGCAAAATACTAAAATAGCCGGCGCTTGAGGCCGGCAGCTAGATCGTCAGGATTGTTGTTTCGGCAAGGTTACCATCCCCAGAAATGGGTTTCATACTGGGGGCGTTCGAGCCCTTGGCTATCATTGGGAATATTTTTTTGTGAGGGCTTGGCACTGTTTAGACGATCGGATAACTCACGATCTTTAATTGTAAAGACCATGGTATCCGTGGCCGATTCGGGTAGCTTGGCCACCTCCGAAAGTGGCTTGGCTCCACGAAGCACTTCGCGGCGGAACTCTTCCAGCGCAGTTCTCGGGAGTGAAGCCTCCACGGCACTGAGTGCGATATCGAGTTCCAGCATCGAAATGCGGATACTGGCCTGTTCTTGCTGGTTCATTTCGTCGACCTCGTTCCAATTTTTATTCACCAGTGTCGTGATCGGTGAGTAGAGTTGATTGTGTGAGACGCCGGCCCGCTTGCTTCTCTGCCAGAGGACGTCTGAACTTGAGAGTTTCTTTAGGAAGTCCTTAAATGTGAGAGATCCGGCCGTGGTGTCGACATATTGTTTGAACCATTGGCTGAGCGTGGCATCTGACTCCATGAAGTTGTTGACCGGCTGGTATTTAGCGCTGGTGAGACGATTGTTTCTCTGTGCCTCAGCGATGGCTCCGGTGAATGCGATGATTCCTATGATGGCGATTGTGATTAGCTTTTTCATGACCGACCCTCCTCGCCCATTAGTAAGAGCAAGGGTCGTGCCAAATATGCGTCAAAAAAAGAGATAATTAGCGCTTATTTTCTAATGGGTTAAGGGTGGTTCGGATGTTATCGGACATTGCCATATCAATAAAATGATAATTGGTCTCTCTCTGTGTCAATTTGTTGACGTTACTTATAGAGGATTTCGATGAAGCAATGGGTGTGTGTCGAGAAACATTTTAGGATGAGTTTAACGTAACTACAGAGGCCAAATAGGGAAATGACGGTTATCGGGTGAAGCAGAATGTCTTTTGTTGTGATTGATCCTCGTATCATGTTGTCACCTCACTTATTAGTTTTGCATAACCTGTGCCAAAAACAGGGAAAAGTATAAAAATTAGGATTTGAATTTATCTAATGATATTAAATAGTTATGCTTTTTTCAGCGGAGTTCACAATGAGAGGTCGAAAAAAGTGGGAAGACGACTACCCAATTTGGGGGGAATGAGGGACGCTACTTGTATTCGATGTCTAGAATCTCGAGCTCCCGGAGACCCTTTGGTGTCTTGACTTTGACGGTGTCGCCAATTTCTTTTCCAATGAGGGCGCGGGCGATTGGGGATTCGATCGAGATTTTTCCTGCGTTGATATCCGATTCGGAGGTTCCGACGATCTGATATGTTCTCTCTTCTCCGCTATCGATGTCGTCGAGTTTGACAGTAGCGCCAAAGACGACTTTGTCGTGATCGAGCGTTGCCGGGTCGATGACTTGGGCCAGTGAGAGGTCATTTTCGATCCGTTTCATTTCATCGTTGAGCTGGGCCTGGTGTTCCTTTGCGGCATCGTAGTCGGCGTTTTCACTCAGATCGCCGTGGCCACGGGCGACTTCAATGGCCTCGATCGATTTCGGGCGCTCAACCGATTTGAGATGTTTTAGACGTTCCTGAAGCCTTCTAAAGCCAGCGGGTGTCATTGGAACCTTACTCATCAAAACCTCCTAAAAAGAGATGCAGCCCCTTTCGGCGGCTGCTCCCCAAACCATATGGGAATGGGGCTTGAGGGTCAATATAAAATTCGGTGGCGGTTTCGATGCTCGTATCGTCAGTCGTTATATGGTTACGCAACCCAAACCGTGGCCGAAACGAGCATCGATACCTAAACCGAAAGACGAATATATTTGTACAAATATAGAGTATATGTTTAAAAAAGTCGGAGGAGGATTTATGGGTGTTCAGGACGTGTATTTAAAACAGATGTTGCTCGGTCAGATGATGAACTACATCTACCTGGTGGGTGATCCAGCGACGAAGCAGGCTGCAGTGATCGATGCTGGGTGGGAGAGTCAGAAAATTCGGGATGCGGCATCGTCAGCGGGGTTTACGATTACGCATATTTTGCTTACGCATACCCATTTTGATCATGCGAATGATGTTCGTGTTTTGAGTGATCTTGTGGGTGCCAAGATTGTTGTTCACGAGAGCGAAGCTCGGGCGCTTCAGGATATTCCAAATGTTGTGACGGTTAAGGATGGTGACCACGTTCAGGTTGGGAATCTCGATTTCGAGGTTTTGCATACGCCAGGGCATACGCCGGGATCGATCTGTTTCAAGACGGGGGATCTTCTCTTTGCAGGGGACACCCTTTTTATAGGGGCCATTGGTCGAACCGATCTCGAGGGGGGCGACAGTGAGAAGATGTTTCAGTCTTTGGCGCGTCTTCGTGAGCTTCCAGATAAAACGATGGTCTATCCCGGTCACGAATATGGGCCGGCACCGGCGTCTACGATTGGTGAACAAAAGCAGAGCAATCCATATCTTCGATGCACGTCGGTTTCAGATTTTCTAAGGATAGCCTAGCCGTAAATTCCAATGTCCAAATAACAAATCACAAACAAATTCCAATTTTCAAATGTTCAAAACTGCGAGGTTTTGGTTATTGTGATTTGTACATTGTTTGTAATTTGGAGCTTGTGATTTGTAATTTTGGTTTAGCCGTTCAGGTATTTTTCGGCATTCATTCCAGTAATGATTCCCTGAGCGACAGAGATGGCGGGGTTTTGCAGTTCGCCCGAAAGGACGTCGCCACAGGCGTAAACGCCCGGTTTCGACGTTGAAAAGTCTGAATTGACCGGGATTCGTTCGGTCTTTTCGTCGATGTCTATCAAGCCCTTGGCAAACGCGGTACAAGGTTCCAGGTTATATGTATAGATGAAGGCGGAACGTGTTTTGATTTCGCGTTCGGAACCCGCGCTTAGAATGTTTAATGCGTGAAGCTCACCGTCGCCGCTCAATTTTTTGATGCTGCTACTAAAGAGCATTTCCACCCTGCGGTTGGCCTCGAGTTCGTGAAAGATCTTTTCCGGGATGTCGAGTTTCGAACTCGGGATGATGAATGTGATCTTTTCCGAGAATTTGGAGAGATAGAGGGCGGCGTTGGCGGCCTCCTGGGACTTACCAATAATGGCCGCCGATTGATGTTTCAGTGTTGGGGCGTCATTGTAGACCGAATAGTAAGCACCCCTGCCGACGAGATCTTGCTCGCCTGCCAGGAAGTGTTCGTCCTTGGAGACGCCTGAGGCAATAATAACGACAGGAGCTTCATAGCTTTCCCCGTTGTCACTGCAAACTTCATACGTTCGTTGTTCGGTTGCCTTGATTTCGGTTACCTTGAAATCGTGAAAGACGGCGCTGAATTGTTCGGCCTGTTTTTTGATCTGACCGATCAAATCTTTTCCCGAAATCTCTTCCGAAATACCTGGAAACTGGGGGATCCGCTTGACGCGCGCCCAGTAGCCGGGGTCATTGGGTTTGGTGAGAGAAATAACCTTAAAGCCGACTTGGGCCGCCTGAAGCGTGGCAGATGCACCCGAAAGTCCGGCGCCGATCACAATAATGTCACGTTGCTTTGTCATAAGATGCTCCTATTAAAGAAGTGAGAACTGGACGCTCTCTTCGTCTGCAGGATTTTTGACCTCCCAATCGACTGGTGCCCGTGATTTTCCCTGGTCGAATTTCGAGAGATAGAAAAGTTCTTTGTGTTTGGCACCATATTCGAAGACATCCTTTGTGATGCGGACATCGTCGAGACAATATTTTTCGAGCTTATCCCATTCGCCGTTGCGATGATATTTGATGGCATCAAGGCCGTGGCCACTCTTTTGTGTTCCGAGCGTTGCCTGAGCGACACTGTTGAGGCTTACGCGGTGTCCCAGGACCTTGACCAGTTCATCCATTACATCGAGGACCGGGATATCCTTGGGGTCCATCTTGAGGTAGGGCTTGAGGACTGGGATATCAAAACGCTTGATGTTGAAGCCGACGAGGAGCGGTTTTTTCGTCAGAAGCTCTTCCAGTTCCGGGATCGCCTCTTCGCGGTAGATCCGATAGACGTCTTCCTGATAGAGGTAGGTCCCAATGACGGTAATCCCAAGCTTTTCGGGTTTTCGCCCCTCAACCTCGTCAAAGGTATGTTTGGTTTCCAGGTCTAAAACGATGATATTTGGTTTCATAATCCTCGATTCCTAGCACCAAGGTGCCCCCCTTTGCAATCTCTTATTTAGACGTAAGATGGCGTCATCCTCCGGCGTCGACCGGAGGATCCAGGATGAATATGTGAGATCCCCGCCTTTCGGCCAAAGGCTGATCAGTCCTTCGGCTGACGCGGGAATGACGAATCTTTTTGGCTGTCTTTGTTTCTTGTGGTAGCTTATTCCCGTGCGGAAGGAGGGGAGATGCTCAACCGACTCTTTAAACTCAGTGAAAATAAGACAACCGTTGGGACCGAGGTGATGGCGGGGAGTACGACGTTCATGACGATGGCTTACATCATCTTTGTTCAGCCGCAGGTCCTCAGTGCAGCGGGGATGGATATTGGCTCGGTCATGATGGCGACCTGTATTGCGTCGGCGGTTGGTTGTGTCCTGATGGGACTTTTGGCAAACTATCCGATCGGTTTGGCTCCTGGGATGGGCGAGAATTTCTTCTTTGCATATACAATCGTTGTGGCGATGGGTGTTCCCTGGGAAAAGGCCCTCGGAATGGTCTTCTTGTCGGGTGCGTTATTCGCGATCCTGTCGATCTTTAAGGTTCGCCAGATGGTGATCAATGCGGTTCCGAATGGACTGAAGCAGG
>CAYWXY010000006.1:0-14417 GCA_964462555.1 uncultured Pseudomonadota bacterium
GCCTAGAATATTTTTTCAACCCGGTGCATGCGACCAGCCACCAACTCACCTTCGGCGATCAGTTCCGGATTAACATAGATATTGGGATCAGTATCTGCATGAATCTTGTTAACCTTCGTGTGAACCGAACGAAGGCCGCCCAACCATTTACGTCCGTCTTCTAAATATAGAAGATCACCGAGGCGTGCCTTGAGACGAGACATCGCCAAACCATTTAGGCTCATCGTCTGAACATCCTCAGAGACCACGAGTGTTCCGGTAATTTTCTCGCCCTCTTCCTCGTTAATGGGTGCACCTTTATATTTCTCCTTGGCAAAACCGAGTGTCCCAATTACCAACCCACGAATCTCTTCAAATGGTTTCGGCTTCGTCACCCATGTCACCAGAAGGGCGATCGCACCTGAGGCAACCAGACCATAGAGGGCGCGCGTATATTTGAAACCGCCCGCAGGGTCAACACCATGCGAGAATGGCGTGATCAGGACTGGCCAGGCAATCGAGAGTCCAATGCAAATGGCGCCACCAAGCAATGTCCAGAATGCGGCCGTCGGCGTATACCGCTTCCAAAATCCACCTAGAACAACGGCCACCACCATTGGTGGTGTCACCGTCGCAATAAAGGCACCGTGTGCCACGTAGATTGATTTGAATGACGCAAAGATTGGGACCAACATAATACCGAGGCCAGCGCATGACAGCGACACAATCCGAGCAATGCGAAGATAATGTTTATCGCTGGCATCTCTTTTAATGTAAGGCTTATATATATCATTGACCGTTACCGCCGAAACCGCGTTGATCAATGTATCGATCGTCGACATCAGTGCGGCGGTTAGCGCTGCCATGATAAAACCAAACATCCCCGGACCACTCACCTTCTCTGCCACCAAAACAAAGATCTGGTTGGCCTGACTGTCGACCGGCAAAAGACCGTGTGTCACCATCGCTCGGCCCAGCCAACCGGCATTGGCCACGGCAAACGTGGCAAGCGGCATCAAAACGAGGAGAAGAACAATAAACGTCTTCTTCGCCTCTTTAACGCTTTTCAGCGAAAGAAACCGAAGGATGAATCCCTGATTCAGAAAATAAACCGCAAAGTTATTGGCCACGCCATCCTGCCAAAAGATTCCGGCAAAATTAAAGTTGTGCGGCTCATTAAATTTAGAAAATGGGAGCCTGCTTAGGATCGGCAACCCCTCCCAAAATCGATCCCATCCACCCAGGGCATACAGACCAAGGCCAAAGAGGACAAAGCCGGCAACGAGAAGAATCACGCCCTGCGCCAAATCGGTCATAATAACCGACGTCTGTCCACCGGCCGTCACGTAAACCGCGCAGACAATGGCGACCACAACGGCCGACCAAAAGACATCGGTTCCAATCATTCCATTTAGGGCCACGCCCATCGTGTAGAGATTGATCCCGATGTAGCCAATCATATAAAGAAGGATAATAACGGTCGCCATGACGCGCGTGCGATCATCAAAACGCTTATGAAAATATTCAGGAACCGAGGCTACTTTAGAAAAATAAATGATCGGGAGCCACCCAAAGAGAAGGAAACTCATCTGAACCCAATCATTCAGATAACTCATTGATGATGACATGCCATAGTTAAACCCCGCCGCAGAATATTTGATAAAGCTATACGACCCAACCGATGAGGCAATATAGCTAAAGGCAACCAGCCACCAAGCAAAACGCTGACCGCCAAAAAAGAAATCCTTAGTTGAACGGGTGAAACGGGCAAAGAGAAAACCAAAACTGAAGATAGCAACGAAATAACCGATGATAATCCAGTAGTCGAGCGATGTCCCAACGATTCTGACACTATCCATCTAGATAATCCCCAATCCGTAGAGTTGCCACAAAAACTGGCCGATTAAATAGGCGAAAAACATGATGAGAACGAAGATTGTTGTCAGGCGATCTTCTCGACGTTTCCACGACAGATCACCGCTTCGCCACACGAGACCAAAGCCAATAAAAAAGATGAGTCCTCCGACGAGATATTGATAGATAAAGGGTCCCCAGTTCATTCAATCCCCCTGATCCCAAACATCTACCAAGCGATTCAACCCAAGTCAAATATTACTTGATTGGAACGGTGTTTCCGTATACCGTAGCGTATCAATTTATAAACACACACTTTTTTAAAGGAGGGGGTATGAAAAGATTTTTGGGAATTGTTTTACTGTTGGCAATCGTCGCACTGAGTGTGGACGCATTTGCTGGTCCTTCATGGCCGGATAAAGGCTGGCATAAGGGCCCATACTTGACCGCGAACGTTGGTATGATGCAGGTCGGAAATGACAAGCACGCCGTGACACGTCGCCCCTTCAACGGTGCCATCGATCCGGCATTTGGTATCACATTTGGATGGGATATCGCCGATTGGATCGGTCCAATGCTTCAAATTACGTACGCAACGGCAACGGGTCAAGTCGGTGATCCGGCAAATAACGCCGCACAAGTAGCATATCTAGGCGGAACATTTGTAGCGCTGGTGGGGACCTTCCCGACACAGAACGCCCGCCAACATGTCTTAGATCTCGGCCTTTTCTGCCGCGCGACACTTCCCTACTTTATTAATGCTGGGTGGCAAAAACAGAATTTTAAATTCATCCCATACGTAAAACTTGGCGGTGTCGGCCATGCATTGATCACCTATCCACAGAACAAGAATAACACGATCGGCGCTTACGGTGGCGGTATCGGTATCGGCGCGGGCGTTGAGATGTTTATCTGGAAGGGTATCTATGTCGGAATCGATGCAACCGAAAACATTATCTTTCAGGGTAAATACAAGAGAAACATTCAAGATGCCACCGGTGTAACGCAAAACCTGACACTGACCGATGGCGGAACAACATTCCATTTTAATCTCCTCGGAATGTTCGGCTATCACTTCTAGGTTTATTGATTATGCAAACCAAAGGGCGGCTACATTGTAGCCGCCTTTTTTTATGTGAATTTTCGGTTGCGGTTGCGATACCCGTATCGGTTTCGTTATTGGGTTACGTAACCGACAAACGCCTAACGATACGAGCATCGACACCTAAACCGCCAGACGAGTGTCTAGGTTTTCACAATCCGGTACGTCGTGTAGGCAAAATTAACATGATCCTCTTGCCCAAAATCGGCCAGGATTGCCCGACAGAGCTGGTCATGTGTGGAACGCCGGCGTTTGGCCTGTGTCAAATAACGAAGACTCATCTCCACGCCAGACTCCTTGATATCGGAATAAACAATCGGTGTCAGCTTATCGTAATAGATCATATATTTACTCGTCATATGATCAATCTTTCGTTTCACCTCTTCTTCCATTCCCGACGCCACGGCGTTTCCATGCACAAGCATAATCTCCTCGGCGCGTTTCCAGTCGCTCTCAAACGTGATCATGACCTTGATCTCATTCCAGATATATTCAAAACCCTGATTGTAGTTAAAGCTCTCTTTCTTAAAAATAGCGCTGTTCGGCACATTGACAATCCGGCCGGTTGATTGGTCGGCATGCACCCAATTATCAATCTCGAGAAGCGACGTTTGAAAGAGGCGAATATCGATCACATCGCCCTTCACGCCGCCAAATTCCACGCGATCACCGACGGCAAAGGGGTGCCGAAAGAGAATCAAAAACCAACCCGCCACACAGAGAAGCGCTTCCTGCAAGGCTAGCGCAATACCAGCAGAGGCAAAACCGATCAAAATGGTCAGCGAATTAATCTTATGGATCCAGAGGAAGACAACAATCAATATCATCAAGGCCGTAACCGAATACATGATATTCTTTCGAACAACATGACGCGCCTTAACATCCTTGATTCGTTTGTTCGTAAATCGAACCACACCAAACATTAATAAATAACCAACAACCAACACCAAGAGAGTGTGGAGAAGTTTCATATAGAGATTCCCAGACATCCACTCCTTCACCACAATAGCGGCCGCCCCACCATCTGGGTTTTGAAAATATTCGATCGCGGTACCTGGCGTCGGCTTTGGAATCTCACTATCTGGTGCCGGGTTCTGAACAGCATACGCCGTCGATAGAACGGTTGTTAAAATAATCGCAAAGCAGACAAGGAAAGAAATAATCTTTTTCATAACACCCCTCACGTCATAAGTTATGTCGGATATTTATACCAAAAAGAGAGAGTAGAGGCCAGATCTGATTTTCAACTACTCAATGGCTTCTCTGAGAAGATCAAAATCCTGTGTTTGATTGAATTTTTCCAGGCGGACCATCATCTCTCGGCAACTCAGCTTGGAAATTCGATGATCATCATGAGTCAACCCCTCATCATTAAGGCCAACAAAGATAGAAACGTCTTTATCTTCGGCGCTCAAAACCACACGGCAAACATCAACTAAGGAAGGTGGGCTATAGGTCCCCTCATTATATTTCCTCTCCAAAATTGTTCCACGAGCAACGTAGGCAGGGTTGATGTGTGCATTAATCTTAATGTGGTATTTTTTTGATATTTTGTCGAGATAGTCGATCGACAAAATATTGTCCCTAATCGCTTCATCATCGGTCATGTCAGGGAGGGGCTTGAGCATCAAAAAAGTTTTAAGCCCAATATTGTGCTCGGAAAGCTTTCCACAAAAGACCTCAAAAGCCTTGTTTGTCAGCCCTTTATTCAAACGATCATTTCGAATGGTCTCATCAAAGGCCTCAAAACCAATCGCAATTTCCAGATCGACAGAAAGCCACTCATTGAGCATCCCCTTCAAACGATTCATCTCGTTAAAGTCGACATATTCCGCGCGCGTTTCAAGCGTCACAATCTTGATGCCGGGACACTCTTCACGAATCTTTAGTATAAGATATTCCAAACACTCCCCTGGAAAGGTCTCCTTGTCCAGAATCGACCCCCCGACCGCCAGAATCATCTTCCGAATCTCTGATTTCTTTTCAGGCGTCAAAATCTTACCGAAAAGATAATCAATCTGCCTCTTAATATCTTCCGAACTAATAGGGGTTGAAGACATTTCTGATGGAATACTGCAAGCGGTACACCTCCCCCAACGACAGGCTAACGTGTAAAAAACCGCATAAAAGGTTAAACCCTCGGGCGGCTGTTGAAACCAATAATAGGCCGGCTTTGCCGGATCATGTTCCTCGTTAAAGGTGTATGTTTTTTGAGTGTCTGTTGTCATCGCCTATTTATATAGTGCCTTTCTCCGGAGATAACAAGAAATGATGTGTTTGAATAATGAGATCACAGGCGCTGTCTAGGTCTTGGCCGACGGCAACATAACCATGGTTTTTTAAAACGATGAGTTCCTTCGCCTTCTTAAAGGACTCAATGGCTAAGCGCGCAAGAGCCAGGCTTCCATACGGTTCCTCGCGCTCTGTCTCCTCGATCTTGCCAGAAAGTAATTCGGTTCGTGTCGCCGCCTCATCATGAGCATGCATAATAACATCTATCTCAGGCCTCTCAGAATAAATTAACCAATGCATCAGTGTTTCCGAAGAAGGCTCCTTCGGTCCATAATAATAGACCTCTTCCCTATCAATATGACATCTCTCGACATAGACCAATTCATCCTTTTCCAGGGATCCCAGATTCGAACCGGTCGACGTGATGACGTAACCGCTACCATATCGATGACTCATATTTCCCGCATTGGCGTCGGCCATCCCATTATCCCTCAACCTGTCGCATGCAGATTTGAAAGAAAGATAATATTCTTTAGTGTCGACCGGAGAGTTTCCAGGCAATTGAATCGCCTTAAACTTAACACCAACATACCCCTCCATTAATCGCTTTGATTCTGCCACATCTCCTCCATTTCGCTATTTAACTACCACAGAACGACCCTTATGTAATTCATTTTACAATTATTCTATTTAAGAATAGAATTGCGATATTCAATAGGGGGGCTTATGACCATCATCAAAGGCATTCTTCTGGAATCCGTTTCACTCTTTAACGAAATGAGTCCATACCTACTTTTTGGGTTCTTCTTTGCTGGCATCTTACACGTCTTTGTCTCGCTCGACGCCGTCGCCAAACATCTTGGCAAAAGCAGCTTCGGCTCCGTCGTTAAGGCCGTCATCTTTGGCATCCCCCTCCCCTTATGTTCTTGCGGCGTTATCCCCTCTGCCATCATGCTCAAGCGAAAGGGCGCCAGTCGCGGCGCCGTTGTCAGCTTCCTAATTGCAACACCGATCACTGGTGTCGACTCAATCTTTGCAACATACTCCCTGATGGGGATTGTCTTTACTATCTTCCGCGTTGTTGCCGCAAGCATCACAGCGCTTGTCGCGGGCATCTTAACCAACATCTTCGATTTCAAACATATGCCGACCGAAGAACTTGCCCCTGGAGAAACATGCCCACATTGTGAAAATGAATCGCCATCCCTGGAACCCGAAAAGGAGGACGCAAAAAAAGATTCAAAGTTCAAGGAACTTTTCTTCTATGCCTTCATCCAACTCCTGGGAGATATTTGGAAATGGCTCATTGTCGGTATACTCATCGCGGGCATCATCTCCTATTTAATCCCAGACACCTTTATCCAACAATATCTGGGCAGCTCCTGGCAATCGATGCTCATCATGTTGGTCATTGGAATCCCGATGTATGTCTGCTCGACCGGCTCTATCCCAATCGCCGCATCACTACTCCTTAAGGGAATGAGCCCTGGTGCCGCACTGGTTTTCCTTTTGGCTGGCCCAGCAACAAACGCCGTTACGATCACACTTGTCTCCAAAGAACTCGGCCGCCGTGCAACCGTCTTTTACGTCATGACGATTGCCGTTATGAGCATCCTCATGGGCATGTTGCTGAACCTGATTTGGGACTATATGGGCGTGGCGGCACCACACATCTTGGCGCACAAAATGATGCTCCCGGAATGGATTCAGAGAGCATCATCAATCACGCTAGCATGTCTTATTCTGTTCAATCTGATTCGAAAAATCAGTAGAGCTCGCCGATCTTAAATTCGACCGTACCTCCTGGCGAATTGCTCCGATTAACATTACATATCCGGGTCGAATTACACGTCGGTGGATCGGGTGTCAACCCCGAACAGGTGATTGTGCCAATCAGCTGAATGCAGTCGGTACAGTTGGGAGGGAAAACCCCTTTCACACCAATATTATTATCGAGCTCGTTGTTGGGCCCAACAGTATTATTTTCAATGCTGCTCCCATCCTCGTAGCCCCAATTGGTGTCATCGGCCAAGTATACCGAAAGCGCATAGTTCACGCCATTAACCGCACTAATATCGAACGTCTCCATCGTCGTCGCCTTCGGATTCAGTGTAAACTCACACTGCGTATAACCGTTTGGGTATGTATCATCCTGACACGAGGCAAATCCACCAAGCCCCATGCTTCCCGCAATACATTTGTTATCCGGGTTGGGAACATAAACTGACCCTGTCGTACTTCCCGAGACACCTAATGTTTTAAGACATTTTCCAGCGCTATCAACGCCAGCTTGATAGTCGGTACACCAACCTGCATCTGAAAGTTCTTCGGCCGTAATGAGCTCTGCCGAATCGGGACAGGCGCCCGTGCTACCGTCAGCCGCGTTATTCACATAGCTAATCGTCACGGCAGTTGATGTCGTATTGGTGATTTTGAGTTCCGTGACCGACTCACCACTACAGCCGCTTGAACAATTGGAGTTATGGTAACAAGTTGTTCAGCCGTCATCAGAATATCCGACACCACCACAACAGCCATCATTCGCAATACATGACGTTGCACAGGCTGTTGTGCAGGCCGCGTCACTATAACAACTCGACCCGCTGTCGTGCGAATAGCCACTCCCGCCACAGCAACTCGTATCTGCTACACATGACGATGCGCTCCGATCATTCGTGCCACAACCAGCCAGTGACAATGCGAGAACAAGACCTACAATACCTATCATTATTTTCTTCATAACACCCCCCTATCACACAAGGATATGGCAAGAAGCCCCTCAACGCAAGAGGTTAAAATGGGACAGGCGCCATTTTTATTTGTCTAATCAGTATGGTTATATTATTAATCAACCGATGAGCAACGATCCACCTCCCCCAATCGATTCACTGCAAGATGGCCCCCTTACCAGCCAACCCATATGGTATCGCTGCTTTGAAAGATTTGTCAGCACCACCAATGAACATATTATTTCCTATGATAAAGGCTCAAAACATCCAAAACAGTTAGTGCCACTATACATCCTTCAAGAACCTCCATTTTTTAGTCACGACCCTGGTTTTTTGCTTTTGGCGGGTCTCTTTGGAAATAAGGACATTGATCCAGATATCACTAAATCGTTATTACCCAGCGCTGTGTCAACTCAACCCTTCTCATATCGTTACGGTATCTCACATTCCAAAAACGCAACAGATGAGCTGACAGACGGACATATAGAAGAAATGGAAAACCAAGCGCTAAAGAATCGATCCAAAATGGTCGCCTTTTTGTTCGTTGATCATTCCCAAAAAAAACTAAAGGAAACATTAACAAAGAACGGTTATGAGTCGCTGCCCGTTGGTATTCGGTGGGAATTAAACTCAAGTTCGTATCAATCATTTGACGAGTGGCTAAGCACTATTGGCGGCAAAAAACGTGAAACGATCCGACGTGATCTACGCAAGCTCAAAGGCACTGACGTCAAAATTGAAACCTGGAATACAAACCAATGCATGGCGAACAAAGAACTCTTCGCAGAGTTACAGCACACCCACATCAAAAAGTATGGGAACAGCGAAGAAGATGTTAAAAAGGCCGTCGACTCCATGTTTGAATTTATTGATACATTCCAAGATCAGCTTGTCGCCTTTGTCGCAAGCAAGGACGACCAAATTGTCGGCTATACCATTTGCCTCCAATCCAACGACGAGCTTCATATAAGATATCCTGCATTCCTTCCCAATCTGGATCGCATCTATTTTGCCGCAACATATTATCGACCGATACAATACGCGATTGAACACAAGCTCGATTCAATATTTGGAGTTGGTTCAGACAACGTCAAACGAAGTCGGGGATTACATCCAAAAATCCTATATGTCTTCTTTAAACCACTCGACCTTTCGAAATCGACGATTAAAAAAATAGTCGCCACAAACAAGAAATTCCAACCTTCTCTGGAAAAATATATAAAATCTGTGATGCCGTGACCGAGAAATAATCAGGACCCAAACCCTAAAAAACATTGATAACTTGTTGAAAAGAATATATAAATAGACATTCAAAAAGGGGGAGGACGTGCACAGACGAGCCAACCATACTCTGTTGTTCTGTATTTTTTTCTATCTTTAATCTGTATGCCGATCACCTCTTCTGCCCTAACCAAGGGTTTTCAAGCCATATCGCTTTACCCTGCAACTGATGGCGGACCCTACATTGGCATCTGGGGAAGTCAAAACCTGGACCAGTTAGAGTGGGAGCTCGGCACGTTGGGCGTTTACGCCTATCACCCCCTCCAACTAACTCGTGGCGGGGCCCGGGCCAGGGGAATATTGGACAATACGCTCGTTCAACATTTCTATGGCCAATTCGGGATTGTCGATCGATGGCTCTCGATGGGCGTCGATGTTCCGATGGGCTGGTGGGTTCAGTTTCGAGATCCCAACGTTGCTGCAGCCAGGAATCAAAACAAATTGGCCGTTGGCGACATTATCGTCAATTTCAAGTCGGAATTCGTCAGAACGAGCAAATTTGGCCTGGCCCTGCGGCCTTTTATTACGATTCCGACAGGCTATGGTCGAGAATTCTTTGGTAACGGCGGTGTCACTGGGGGCGGAACAATCATCGCAGAGGTAAAACCTGTAAGCATTTGGTCACTCTCTCTAAACGCGGGAGTTCAGGGTCGAGAAGAATTTGATTTCAGGGACATTAAAAAAGACACCCAGCTCGAACTTGGGCTCGGCACCGCTATTCAAGTTTCCAAACCGGTCTCTATCGTAGCTGAGGTTGCAACCACCACCCGCTTCATGGACCCATTTGCTGAGAAGGTTGAAACACCAACGGAAGTACGTGGTGCTATCAAATGGGCGATCGGCAAAAGTGGTTTTCTTGCAAACCTTGGCGGAACCGCTGGCATCGTTAAAGGCTCCGGGGCGCCCACGTATAGTGTCTTTGCGGGCCTGAGTTTCTCACCACGAAGGAAAACTCGTAAGCAGAGGGTCGTAAAATTGAACCTTTCAGAATATAGCGTTCATTTTGCACCAAACAGTTACACGGTCAAAGATTCTGTCGACGCTAAAAAAATATGTAATTTGTCGGATATCATACGTGACAAAAAGAACACCGTCATTGTTGAAGGTCATACCGACTCTACCGGAAGCAAATCCTATAACAAGAAATTATCCGCGAAACGCGCTGACAAGGTGGCATGGTGGCTCAAACTTCTGGGCATTGATCCGACACGGATCATAACTCAGGGCATGGGAGAGGCCAGACCCGTTGCCGACAATGCAACAGCAAAGGGACGAGCCCAAAACAGACGCGTCGACTTTAAAGATAATAAATAGTTTCTATGAATAAATTATTCTGCAAAATATGCTTCGTTTTATCTCTCGCATTTACACTTATCGCCTGCGGCACCGGCCCCGCCTTGGAAGAGAAGACGGCCAGCGATGCATCAGTGAATGTGGCGGCAGGGGCAGTTGATATTGATGTAAATACGGGGTTCACGCTTGAGTTCAGCGTCGCTGCAAATGCAACGAGCGTAAACACTTCTACATTTTTTGTTGTGCCGGCTGTAACAGCAAGTATCTCTTCCGAATCGATTTCAGCAAAGACAGCCATTAATACAAGCATATGCAACCCCGCAAACGCCATCACAGGAACAATAACGCCATCAACAGCCGGAAGCTGCGCTACGAACTACACGTTAAATCCATCATCTTCACTGGATTATGAAACAGAATATGCTCTCTGTGTCACTTCAGGTATCTCCTTTTGTAATCCAAATGTTAATGGTTTCTTTTCGGGACTCATGGAGACATTTACTACAGTCGCTGAAGGCACAACCTACACAGTGGGGGGGACAATAACGGGACTCAGTGGCACAGTTGTTCTTCAAAACAACGCTTCCGACGATCTCACTATCACCGAAAACGGTAATTTTACATTTTCAACGGCAATAACTGACGGTGCCGAATATGACGTTACGGTAAAGACCAACCCCGACGCCCAGACCTGCACAGCATCGAGCAACAGCGGAACAATTGATGGTACGAATATCACCGATGTCGTTGTTACCTGTTCCACCAACGCACATACAATAGGTGGAACAGTGACGGGCCTATTGGGAACGGTTGTCCTACAAAACAATGCAACCGATGACAACATCATCACGGCCGACGGCACCTTCACGTTTAACACACCCGTTGCCGAGGGTGCGGGCTACGCTGTGACCGTTAAAACGCACCCCGATGAACAGACATGCAACGTCACAAGCGGAACAGGAACAATGGGCGGCGCCAACGTTGCAAATGTTTCGGTTACATGTACAGCAAAGACATACTCGATCGGCGGAACACTTTCGGGGTTAGATACAGGTAGCAGCCTAGAAGTCATCCTTCAAAACAATGGAGGTGATGACCTGACGCTCGATACAAACGGTATGTTTTCGTTCGACACCGAGCTCGAGGCCGGCGACGCCTTTGCAGTAACAATAGACACTCAACCTAACGGACAAACATGCCACGTCACGAGTGGCACCGGAATCGTCAGTGACGACGTCGCAACAGTGACAGTCTACTGTGCCTATTTTGCCTACGTTTCAAAATACAATACTGGCGAGGTCGCGGTTATAGACACAACGGACAATAGCTTGTTTACGACAATAGAAAATGTTGGCACAAATCCATACAACTTTGCTATCACACCGGATGGCAGCACAGTCTACGTTTCAAATCTTGGCGGTGGAACCGTTGCCATAATTGATTCCGCCACCAACACCATATCGGATATCACGATGACCGGCTTTAACGTAACAAGGGGGGTCGCGCTCAAAGCCGATCTTTCTGAACTATATATCGCAAGTGCAAACGACAATAAGGTCTATGTATGTGATTTACCCAGAACCGTAACTGGTGCTTGCGAGGCCTCTGTGACGGGAACCTTCAGCTACCCTGTTAATTTAGCGATCACCCCCGATGGCTCTTCGGTCTATGTGCCTAATTATACCAACCATACTGTCAGCGTGGTCCAAACATCAAACAACACGGTGATTGCAACACCTGCCGTTGGAGCATCTCCTCACGATATTTCTATTTCCCCGGATGGCAACTATGTCTTTGCGACAAATAATATCGGCAAAACCATTTCTGTCATAAGAACTTCAGACAATTTGGTGGTAAAGACCTTGTTAAGCATGGGCAATGCCCCTCAGGGCTCTGTGGTGACGCCAGACAACGCATATCTCTATGCAACAACCGGCAATGGCGTCGGTTTGGTCGGTGTAAATGTGGTCGACATAACTGATGCCGATCCGAACAATTGGGCAATTTGTGAAAGTATTTCAGACGCCAGCTTCATCGGGCCGGTCGGCGCTGCCGTCACTCCCGATGGAAACTATGTTTATATTGCCAATTCTGACGGGCTTTCTGCAACCGAAGTGACCGTAATCGACACATCGACAGTCTGCCATCCTACCGAAGATCCTGTTGTTACCTCGATAGACCTTGGTGACATGCAAATGCGAATTGGAATCCAGCAACCGAATCCAAATTAATTCGTTGGAGGGATTTCACCCTCCGCCATGTTCGTTGGAGGGATTTGTTCGGCCTTTGGCCAACCCGCAAAGCAGGAGGGATTTCACCCTCCGCCTCTCGGCTCCGGGTATTTCCTCGGCCACCACCCTTTGGGCGGTGCCGGCCTCGGTCAGAACCAGGGGGTTCAACTCCACTCCTGACATAGCCAATAAAAAATCCCCACGAAGGGGATTTTTTATTGGCTCCGCAGGAGGGATTTGAACCCCCGACAAAGTGATTAACAGTCACCTGCTCTGGCCAACTGAGCTACTGCGGATTATATTTATTTTAAAAGATCATCCAGCTGTTTCCGACCTTGTCCACTCTTTAGGAAAATTTCCCTTTTTCGAGCTTCTACCTTAGATCGATATTCTTCAACATATATCAATTTAAATGGCCCATTCAGCTTGGTCCATTTGGCATTTCCATTATTATGCTCTCTAAGCCTCTCTTCGGGGAATTTGCCTGTAAAGCCTGTATATCGCTTACCATTTCTCAAACTCTTAAGCACATAGACAAAAAACATCTTGCACTTCTTTCTCCCCCTTTTGTAGCCACCAACTGTCCGCCTCAGCCAGAGGCTGATGAGCCTTCGGCTCAAGCAGGCGGATCCGCCTTCGGCGGAAGCTACTGCGGATTATATTTATTTTAAAAGATCTACCGATATCTCAAGAGCTGGGGGTCTGTACTACATTTAATTCCCCCTGTCAATATCCTCTAACAATAGAAAAAATAGGGCTCTGCGGGTCAAAACTCCAGCATCATGGTGAATCGAAAGGCATAGGCCAGCGAGGCACTGTCCGGATTGATCGGCGCAATCAGGTTGGCCGTATCGATCACCGTCACATCAATATCATAGGCAGATCCCGGGACCAAAATACCACCTTCGAAGGAGGCATAGAGATGATCGTAGAATTTGGCTTCAACCAAAAGATCACATTCGACACCGTACCACTTTCCCTTACTCTCGATTGAAGGAAGTGCCGCGCTCCCAAGAAGCGCACCAAAATCAATCTCAAAAGGATTCTTGTGGGCAAATGCAGTCACGGCTCGCAGACCCACCGAAAAATCATTACAGTTCCGACAAGCATCCCCAAAATCAAAGTGATGCTTATACGTTGCCGCCGCATAGATCGCATTATTGATGAAATTGCCTGTCACCGGAAGATTGCCCGCCACACGTGTTGCGTATGACGTACCGTTTGTGGGAACGATTGCTGCCGACGTTCCAACCGGGTAATCAAACATGATCAAAGCAATTTGATAGTCGGGCCTGAATCCATACTGCGTAATCCGATTCGAGAGCGGTGTCGCATCTCCCGATGCAAAACCAGCCTTAAATCCCCATTCACCTCCCCATTTATACCGAGCGTCCGCCTCAAATGCGGCCATAAAAACCCGAACATCTTGATCGGCGGGAAGTTGAATCACACCCGGCGGTGTGCCGGGCATACTGTCAATAATATGAATGCCATCTAACGCAAGACCAGTCGTCATCTTGCCGCCCAAATAGACAAACTCGGCCTGAAAATTATATTCCTGCCACGAATAACGCGCATAGGCGTCAGCAAAATAGATGAGCGTATTTCCGTCGATCCCAGCGGCTGCAGCTGTCCCGTCGGCATCGGTCACCGTCATTGTCGTGGCCCCATTGGGCCCATCGCGTTTTCGAATACCCCCAAAGCCGCCAAAACTCC
>CAYWXY010000006.1:14427-24044 GCA_964462555.1 uncultured Pseudomonadota bacterium
AGAGAACCACGCCAGCCCACTGGTTGGTGTCTTGACCATTATCTCGAATCACTCCACCAAGGCCTTGCGTTCTGGGATCTGGCTGTGCGCCGAAGGCAATATCCCAAAGTGCGCCGACGCTAATCGCGCCACCATCGTTAAACTGTTTTTGTCCAATGAACATGATCCGGTCGGCCGTATCACCAAAATCTGCCTGTGGACCATTACCATCGTTTTGAAAAATACCGAGACCCCATTGTGAAGGCTGACGCCCGACTTTAAGTTTTCCGATCGGCGTCAAAACCTCTGCCCATGCGCGCCGCACATTAATACTTCCATTTTCGCCGGCCGCCCCGCCCACCATCGAGATCGAACCCGCACCGGCCGGAAGCGTCACGGTTCCAACAACGGGCGACTGAAGCCAGAGCTCAGATGTGTTTGCCGTACCAAAAACAACATCATCTAAAATATCAAACTGTGAGTGAATCGAGAGAAAATCGTTAAGCTTAAGAAGGGGCTCAATCCGAAGGCGCATCTGATTCCAGGCAATGAGACCAAAGCGATCATTGTTCCAGGTGGGTGACCCATTTGCTTTTTGCGTATCCAGATCATATGAAAAAACCACCCGAGAGCGATAGTACCCATGGGCAGTAAAATCAAAGGCATGAGCTGTAGCCGAAAAAACGAAACAACTGCAAAGAAGCAGAGCAACCCAAATAAATCTTCTCACCGACGTCCCCCTGATGAAAAAGTTGAAGAAATATCCTAGCATGCGCGTCTTGAGGGGTCAATAAAAAGGCGGCTCCCGAAAGAGCCGCCCTTTGAATTTCTAACTTCGACGTTGGTCAGCAGTCAATTAATACATGCCGCCCATTCCGCCCATGCCACCCATTCCGCCGCCGGCCGGCATTGGAGGCATTGCATCCTTCTTGTCCTCTGGCTTATCAGCGATCATAGCTTCTGTCGTGATCATTAGGCCAGAAACGGAAGCAGCATTCTGGATCGCAATACGTGTCACCTTGGTTGGGTCGATGATACCCCACTCCAAGAGGTTTCCGTAACGGTTCTTGCTAGCATCATAACCGTAAGCACCCTTTTCCTTCTTAACACCATCAACAACGATTGCACCTTCGATTCCGGCGTTGTTCGCAATCTGTCTCATGGGCTCTTCAAGGGAACGCTTTACAATTTCAACACCACTCTGCTCTTCAACATTCTCTACCGTGTAATTCTCGAGGACGGGGAGACAACGCATTAGGGCAACGCCGCCGCCAGGAACCACGCCTTCTTCAACCGCTGCACGGGTTGCATGAAGGGCATCTTCCACACGGGCCTTTTTCTCTTTCATTTCGGTTTCAGTCGCTGCACCAACATTGATCACGGCAACACCGCCAACCAACTTGGCCAGACGCTCTTGCATTTTTTCGCGATCGTAATCAGATGTGGTCTCTTCGATCTGTGCACGAAGCTGCTTGACGCGAGCATCGATATCATCTTTAGCTCCAGAACCATCAACGATTGTGGTGTTATCTTTGTCGATCGTGACGCGTTTGGCACGGCCAAGATCTTCAATCGTCACGCCTTCGAGTTTCAAACCGAGCTCTTCAGCAATCAACTTACCACCGGTCAACGTAGCAATATCTTCGAGCATTGCTTTACGACGATCGCCAAAACCAGGGGCCTTCACCGCAGAAACCTGCAATGTGCCGCGAAGTTTGTTAACGACCAATGTTGCCAAGGCTTCACCCTCGATATCTTCAGCGATAATCAAGAGGGGCTTGCCAGCGCGGGCTGTGCTCTCGAGCAACGGAAGGAGATCCTTCATATTGCTAATCTTCTTTTCGTGAATCAAAATATAGGGATCTTCAAGAATAGCTTCCATTCTCTCGGCATCCGTTACAAAGTAAGGTGAAAGATAACCGCGATCAAACTGCATACCTTCAACGATATCCAATTCGGTTTCCATTCCCTTGGCTTCTTCAACAGTGATAACGCCTTCTTTTCCAACCTTTTCCATCGCTTCAGCAATAATGTTACCAATTGTCTCGTCGCCATTGGCTGAAATGGTGCCAACCTGGGCAATTTCTTTTTTCTCTTTGGTGGGCTTGGAAAGTTTGTTGAGTTCTTCGGTAACCTTCTCAACGGCCTTTTCGATACCGCGCTTGAGGCCCATTGGGTTATGGCCGGCGGCAACAAGCTTCATACCTTCACTATAAATGATCTGAGCAAGAACGGTCGCTGTGGTTGTGCCATCACCAGCAACATCAGATGTCTTCGAGGCAACCTCTTTAACCATCTGGGCGCCCATGTTCTGGAACTTGTTTTCAAGCTCGATATCTTTGGCAACAGTTACGCCATCTTTTGTGATGGTGGGTGAACCAAATGATTTGTCGAGCACAACGTTACGACCCTTGGGGCCCAACGTTACCTTAACTGCATTCGCGAGAGCGTTGACACCCTCGAGGATCTCTTCACGAGCATCCTGCTGAAAAATTAATTGCTTAGCCATGATCTTCCTCCTTCCGACATCGACACGATTTTTTATTGAAAAATCGTTTGTCGTGTCGAGAATCCGCCAGAGGCGGATCAATGATTATTAACTAACAATACCTAAAACATCATCTTCGCGCATGATGATGTACTCAACGCCCTCGAGCTTGACTTCATTGCCCGAATATTTCGAGAAGAGAACACGATCGCCCTCTTTAACCTCGAGCTTTAATGTCTGACCATTATCAAGTGTCTTGCCATTACCAACGGCAACAATCTTACCCTCTTGGGGTTTCTCTTTTGCGGATTCTGGGATGATGATTCCGCCCTTTGTTGTCTCCTCTTCGGAGACTCTCTCGACCAAGATGCGGTCGTGGAGTGGTCTAAATCCTGCCATGTCTAACCTCCTTATTAGGTTTTTATCATTCGTAGCACTCTACCGACAAGAGTGCCAATCACTGTCTGGGATCGGAATATAGTGCCATCTCGCCATTTGTCAAGGGGTGTAGGGCTTTTTTTGAAATAAAGTTATCCACTGGTACCTGGTACCAGTGGATAACTTTATATATGAAGTGTTTAGAGTGTATACAAACTGGACAATTAGATCTTTTGAATCTCTTCCTCGTAATATTGTCTGTAGAGAACTTCCCATTCGGCAGAACCTTCGGGGACTCCACGCTTGATAGAGGCTATCTTCTCACGAACCTTCTGATCGACCGCCACCTCCTTCTGAAGAAAGAAGACGAAACCTTTTTTCACCTCTTTGGTAAGCTCGTTCGTGCCGAAATCCTCAATAACTGCACCGGCCAAGAGATTCCTGGCAATCTCTCTGGAAAGAAAGTTGATTCGTCCCTCAGATATCTTCATAAGACAAACCCCCTCTCCTCAGCCAATTTCTGTTTGATCATCCGAAGGGCCTTTTCCTGGTCAAAACCAACGCCCATCGAGGCCTTATGTTGCTGGAGAAGCTTCAAGGCATCCTCTTCGAGGGCCCGCTCGTCCTGAATGCTCTGATTGATGACATTAATTATGATGGTTTCGGCCTTATTTTCGTCAAAACTTTCAATTCCGGCTGATTTCAGCTCCCGAATGACCGATTTTGACACCTTTTCTATCTCATCTGCACTCAAATACATGGATTCTACCCCTTTACGCTTCCAAAGCGTAATAACGGTTATTCGGGATTAATGCAATGAATATTTGTCTGATTCGGCTAGAGCCAGCTGTCTCGGAAGCGACGTCTTTCCATTTCGTGATTAAATCTCTGACATTTTACTGAGTTGCTATTGAAAATCCCGCAATCAACGGCATAGCCAGTGGCGTCGATCATCTCTGGAAGATTTGGAATCAGGCCGACTGCCGGAGCTGTTCTGAGCAATGCCCGCGCGCCCATCGTTGCTCCCGCTCCACTAAAGAACCGGGCCAACGACCGCCTCATGAGCCACGACGTCGTAACGGCTGGGAGTATCACCTCGGGAGAGGCTATTTCATGCGGCTCCGGAAGCCAACTAAACGGAGCGGCTCCACTGTCTGCTGGCGCCTTCTTCTCAGCCGGTGCCTTTTTCTCCGCTGGCGCCGGAGGTGGCGGTGGATCCTTTGGTCCGCCTTTCTTCTTGGTTTCTTTTTTTGCCTTCCGATCGGCCGCCTTCTGCTTAAGCTTATCTATAATCTTTTTGCCCCAACCCTGAACTTTTTCACCAAGCGGAAGGTTCATCAATGAATAACCGAGGGCGTATGCGCCGGCGCGAAGACCATAACGCACAAATACAAGAACACTGGCCGCGAGAGCTCCAACCGTTCCAGTCGTCACAAACCAAAAGCGCTTCGATGACGACGCCGGAACACAAAAGTCATGATATCTCACCCAGCGTTGCCACGGAACACCACGAAGCCAGAGTTTAAAAAGGCCTTTGAGCTGTTTCTCCGGATCGACCACATCTTCTGCCTCAGCGGCCTTGTCCCCTGGCCAGACCGGCTGCACAGCATCAACCTTGCCGCTATCCTTTTTAGACGGCAAGACCATTTGAAGCGCCTGCATACACATTTCCTCCGGACTCACCATCACGCGCTGACTGGTTCCTGAAAAATGGTCGGTATAATTATAGTAGGCCTGTTCCACGTGGCCAATTGATGAAATGCAGGTATCAAGTTTTGTCTTAAAGATTGTCTGTTTTTCGCTAGCTGTCGGCCTGGATTGAGAAACACACTGATCCAAAACAACCTTCTCTGCGTCTTTTATATTTTTATAGAGTTTTCCTTCTAAACAGGCACCCAAATCATTCGCAAAAATGCCGCTGGCCTTTTCATCCTTTATAATTTCATGCTCACACACCTCGACCTTCTCTTGGAGCGTCAAGGGATCTATCCCGCCGTTCTCTTGAAGGCATGTAAAGACCTTATCCCGTACAATCCTTTTCTCTTCTCCCTCCGAGAGATGAACTCTTTTTCCCATCTCCTGACTTTTAATCTTTTGCTGAAGAATCAGGGCCTCTACATCCTCTTGCATAAAAACGGCCGCCGTTGTCATCCACGATGAAATATTCTGACAGAGAGGAAGCGTCTGAGTAATCGATGTCTGGCTATAGCCCATGGCATACGGAATCCAAGACCAATAGCCGCGGTTCATTGTATATGCCGGCTCATTGGAACCACCGCTAAAACCACCTGAGTTCCACCACTGCTCACCGCCGCTTCCCTTTTTGCACCAGTCGTATTCGGGGTTTCCTGTATAAGGGAGCGCTATCTCAAAATAGCGCTGAAACTTCGAACCCTTGTTGGCGCCGTCACCCTCTGGAAGGGGACCTTCGCCCGGTGAGAAATAGATCGATTGCTCCTGCTTCCCGGAAAGAGCCTGTAAGAGTTCGATGTTGGCTGCTGAATCCCCATACGAACAGAAGAGTGACCGAATTTCGCCCATATCCTCTGGGGGAATAGATAGTGTATGTTTCGTCCCTGGCAGATGGGGTACATCTGTCATTTGTGCCTCCTACTTGTGGACGAACGCCCGCTGCAGTTCTTTGGCGCTCTATTTATGTCAAATTGCTGGGTGCTGCTGCTTGGATCGCTTTTCTTTCGTACCTGTAATCAATTTGGACACCCGCTGCTTAACCATGCTTTTCTGTCCGCGAACTTCGGGCCTTCGCGCCACCCACTTTTTCTTCATCGGAAAGACAAGCGACAAAAAGGCTTCTTCCGCCTCTATCGTCTTCTGATCTTTATCAATTTTTTTTGCCATGATTGCCTCCTTCTACTGCGGTCCCGCATCGAACAACGGACACCTTGGTTTGCCCGCTACCGCTCGCCCCTCAAACCCCTTGGACGCCAATTTCTGGCTCCGAATGGTTATCGACCCTCTCCCCAAAATGTTGCTAAGATTTTTCAGGGATCAAAATAGTCGATTTTTTTGCTATTTCAGGGGGTTAGAAGGGGATCGTTACTCTTGACTCCGTTAATTAAACGTGTATACTGCCTGCCTCGTTAACGGTCTAAGTGCCGTCGTTTGGGCCTAAACCGCTTTTTGCGTCCCCAAACGGCGTCTCACTATCCAACAAATCAAGGAGGAGTGTATGAACCCGATCAAAGTTGCAATTAATGGTTTTGGACGCATTGGGCGCCATATTGTCAAAGTTGCCGCCAATGACCCATCCATCCAAATCGTCGCCATCAACGATCTTTTCGATTCGAAATTGTTGGCCCATCTTCTTAAGTATGACTCGGTCTTTGGCCGCGCCGAACTTTCGATCGAAGCCAAGGAACACGAGCTGATCGTCAATGGTCAGACGATAAAGCTAACAAAGGAAAAAGACCCGTCAAAGCTTCCCTGGAAAGAGTTGGGTGTCCATATTGCCATGGAATGTACCGGTCTTTTCACAAACAGAGAAGGAGCCGCTGGTCATTTAACTGCCGGCGCTCGCAAGGTTATCATTTCGGCCCCAGGCAAAGAGGCTGATGGCACATTCGTTATGGGTGTGAATCATGAAACATATGATCCCTCAAAACACGATGTTGTCTCGAACGCATCATGTACGACAAACTGTTTGGCCCCAGCCGCTAAGGTCTTGCACGAAAACTTCACGATCGAGAGTGGTCTGATGACAACGATTCATGCCTATACCAACGATCAGAAAATCCTCGATGGACCTCACAAGGATTTCCGCCGTGCCCGCGCGGGTGCCGTGTCACAAATTCCAACATCGACCGGCGCGGCCAAGGCCGTTGGTCTTGTTCTCCCAGATCTGAATGGCAAGCTCGACGGTTTTGCCGTTCGTGTGCCAACACCAGATGTCAGCTGTGTTGACCTGACCGCGACATTATCAAAGAGCGCCACCACAGATGAGATCAACGCCGCACTCAAGAAGGCCTCGGAAAACGAACTCAAGGGAATCCTGGGTTATTCGGACGAACCACTGGTCTCCGTCGACTACATCGGCGACACCCATTCGTCGGTCATCGACTCTCTCTCAACCAAGGTCATGGGAAATATGGTCAAAATTCTCTCATGGTATGACAACGAAACCGGCTTCTCAGTCCGAATGGTCGATCTTGCGAAGTACATGGGAGAAAAGCTGTAGGACGCTTTTATGACGATTCACTATATCGATCAAATTGACCTGGCCGAAAAACGGGTCTTTATTCGCCTCGATCTTAATGTGCCGATCGACGAGAGCGGAAATGTTGCCGATGACACACGTATTCGGGCGGCTTTGCCAACGATCCAATATGCCGTTGAACAAAAGGCTCGGGTGATTCTGGCGTCGCATCTTGGACGACCCAAAGGCGAACGAAACCCCGACTATTCTCTGCAACCTGTGGCCGCCAAACTTGCCGAAATTCTCAAGATGGATATTATCTTCCCAGAAGACTGTATCGGTGATGCAGTCAGAAAACTGGTAGGCGATCTTCGCCCTGGCCAAATTATCCTTCTCGAAAATCTGAGATTTCACAAAGAGGAAAAAGAGAACGACCCCATCTTTGCTGAAACATTGGCATCACTTTGTGATGTTTATATTAACGATGCCTTTGGCGCTGCTCATCGGAAACATGCCTCTACGGCCGGAATGGCCAAATATGTTGCCGCCGTCGGTGCAGGCTTTTTGATGCGCAAAGAAGTGGAAGTTCTTAGCCAGCTTGTCAAGAATCCAGAAAAACCTTTTGTGACAATCATTGGTGGGGCCAAGGTTTCCGATAAAATTGGAGTCATCGAAAATCTTCTCGACAAAGTAAGCACACTCTTGATCGGCGGCGGCATGGCCTATACATTCTTAAGGGCCAAAGGGATTGATATTGGCCGTTCGTTGGTCGAAGAGGACCGCGTTCATACAGCAGGCAAAATTCTGGAGAGGGCCGCCACGCGTGGTGTAGAAATTCTTCTTCCGGCAGATCATGTTGTTGCCGCTGATTGTTCAAACGATGCCCCCTATGAAACAACGGCCGACGCGAACATTCCGGCAAACATGATGGGTCTCGATATCGGTGAAAAGACCGTTACGCTCTATCGTGAACGAATTGCGGGCGCAAAAACAATCTTTTGGAATGGCCCAATGGGGGTTTTTGAATGTGACCATTTTAGCAAGGGCACCTACGCACTGGCACATGCGGTTGCTGAGTCGAACGCCATGAGCGTTGTCGGTGGCGGCGATTCTGTTTCTGCTATTAACAAATCGGGCGTTGCCGATAAAATTTCACATATTTGCACCGGTGGCGGCGCAAGTCTGGAGTTTTTGGAAGGAAAAAAACTCCCCGGGCTTGTTGCGTTGGAACGATAATTATAAGGGAGGTCTGACATGAGAAAGGCATTGATTGCTGGCAACTGGAAAATGAACAATACGGTACCGGAATCACTCAAGCTTCTCACTGCGATTCAACATCACCTCAAGACCGTTCCTAGTGATGTTGATGTGGTAATCATCCCACCCTACACCTCACTTTATTCTATCGGCATTTCGCTCCAGGGCTCGGCTATTCAGATGGGCGCACAAAATATCTTTTGGGAAGACAACGGCGCCTTTACCGGCGAGGTCTCCGGCACGTTCCTCGCCGATGTCGGCTGTACCTATGTCACGATTGGCCATTCCGAGCGTCGTCAGTTTTTTGGAGAGACGAACGATGGCATCAACAAAAAGATTTATGCCGCACTTCGCAATGAATTAGTTCCCATCGTCTGCGTTGGTGAATTGCTCAAGGATCGCGAAGCCGGCAGTCACTTTGACGTCGTTGAAACCCAAATAAAAGAGGGTCTTTCTGGAATGCATGTTCGTGACGCCGAAAATCTCGTCTTGGCCTACGAACCCGTTTGGGCCATCGGTACCGGCAAGACTGCAACACCCGACCAGGCTCAAGAGATGCATCATTTTATTCGAAACCTTGTTGAAAAGCTTTTTGACGCGCCGACGGCTGGTAAGGTCCGGATACTTTATGGTGGCAGCGTTAAGCCATCCAACTCAGCAGAACTGCTTACACAAAAGGATATCGACGGCGCCCTCGTTGGCGGAGCCGCCCTCTCGGGTGAAGACTTCGCAGAGATCATTCGCGCGGCGCCTCATGCTAATTTATAGAAAGGATTGGAGAACATCGTTATGGAAACACTCTTGTTTATTGCACACGTATTTAGCTGTCTCTTCTTGATCGGCTTGATCTTGATTCAGAGAAGCCAGGGGGCCGACATTGGTGCCGCGTTTGGTGGAGCCTCCCAGACCGTTTTTGGCTCGCGCGGACCCGCAACTTTCTTGAATAAGTTGACGGTTATTATCGCCATCATCTTTCTCGGCGCATCTCTCGTTCTGGCCCACTTGGCCAAGGAACGTACGATGACGACCGTCGTCGATGAGGCCACAAAGCTGACACAGGAAGAGGGCCTTTCGGTAACGCCTGGTGACACAGCCAAAGAGACGATTGAGGACGAGGGAAAACAGGTTGAACAGGAAAAGCTTCAAAAAATTCAAGAAGACGGCAAGACGAACGACTAGTGCCAAAAAAAGTTCTTTCAAATTCTAACGATTCGGTATAGGAACCACGATCGTTTCGCTCAGGTGGTGGAATTGGTATACACGCATGGTTGAGGGCCATGTGGCGGTAACGCCTTGCGGGTTCGAGTCCCCCGGGGGGGGGGGAGAGAAGAAAAAAGAAGAAAAAGAGGCGAAGAGCTAATA
>CAYWXY010000006.1:24054-35739 GCA_964462555.1 uncultured Pseudomonadota bacterium
CCCCCCTGACCACAAAGAAAACGGCCCCCTTTTGGGCTCCCTTTTTCTTTGTGCTCAGGGCGGGACTCGAGCCCGTCCGCCTCCGGCGGACAATTCGCAACTTCCCTACAACCCATAAAAAAACCTCCGGGGTTAGAATTTAACCCCAGAGGTTGAAACGGTTTATATCCCTCACTCTTTACGGTGCTGGTGGCGGACCCACTGGCACCGGCGGCACCGGCTCTGTCGGTATTTCCGGCATCCCCTGAATTGTCACCATGCATTGCAAGCAACCTTGCGACGGTTCATTTCCCGGACCGATAACTGCTTGCGCATTGAATCCAACACATTCCGATGAACAAAAATTGCCGACTACACACGCCGTACAGTCTAAGGCCTGCTGTTCAGAGCCCGGACTTTCACAATCTGGACAGGTGTTATACAGATCTTGAACGCCACCTGATCCACTTCCTCCAAATTGTGACTCACAGTCCGCCACACAGGCCTCGTTCGCCGCACCACACATATCCTCACACATCTCATCGCCCCCCGTCGAAGGAGAACACATCGGCGGATCAATATCGCTCTCACAAGTATAACCCGGCTCGCAGTCACCCTGAGCCGAACAGGGTTTTATTCCCATTTCGCAAAAACCCGTCTGCGAATTACAGACCTGACTGTTACCGTAAAAGGCTGTGCATTCATCGTTCGTTGAGCAAGCACCATTAAACATGCACATACCTCCCATACATTCGAAAGCACCAATATTCCCGACACCGTCACACTCCGCATTGCTCGTACACGGCTGAGGGCCCAACGTCCCCACGGCAACACATTGAAACCCAACACAAGCCGCAGCGGAATTATTACAGTCGCTATCCTTGTAACAACCTCCGATTTGGCCCCCCTCACACACGTCATTAAAACACATGGCCCCCTGAATCATCCAGCAATCACTGTTCGTTTCACAACTCTCTTCCGGAAAGGTGCACGCTTCCTCATCGGTGTCACATGTCGATCCCGGGCCGAATATCTTGCAGTCAAAATCATCGTCACATCCCTCTTTCATATCATTCCCAACATAATCACAGAGACCAAAGTTGGATCCGGGACACATCTCAAAGCACATTTCATTCGCCGAACAAGCGTTCTCCGAATCACACTTCTTCGCCGTCGGAACACAAACAGTTGGCATTGCCTCCATCCAGGAAGGACCATCACTACAGACCGGACAGAATTGATCGTCTGCACAGTCGGCATCACTCGAACATTCCGTCATAACAAAATCCCAGCCATCAGCCCAGGCGTCCTCCTCAAAGTTGTTACAAATGCCATCTTGATCGTCATCCTCGAAACCAGAAGCCTCACATGTTAAGAAGACCATACAACTAATGTCTTCACCACACGGCGTGGCATCCAGGCAATCGACCGTTCCATCATTATCAGTATCGAGAAAACACAAAAAATTCTCCGAAAATTGCGCCACTCCGCCAATAAACGAAAACTCCCCAAAATCCATTTCGCTCCCAGCCTCGACCGGAAAGACCGATGTCGAACTAAAGACCATTATTCCAACAGGCTCGTTATCCGAATCGAGGAAAGCTATGATGTACCACTTGCCGACAACAAGTGGCAACGAGAACTGGCAATCATCCAACTCATCATCAATAACCGTCGTACCATCTGTCGCCGTTGCAATCACCTTTGCAACGTCTTCAACACAGCCACTTACGCTTTCCCCTTCCTCGTCCGCGCCCTTTGCGGAAAGTTCTGAGAGGGACGCAGAAGCATCACCAATATCCCCACTCATTGTTCGCAAAGTGGTGTCGGTCGTTGCGCCGCCCCCCGACGAACCGCCACAACCGATCCAGGCAATAGAAAGAACGATGGAAAAGAGACCAACCACGAATGTTAATCCGATTTTCTTCATGACAGCCCTCCCTGTCAAAATGAACAAACAATCCCTCGGATCAATATATTGCAAGATGGGTGCCAAAAAAAGTTACCCACACCGCAGGAACACGATCTATATCCTATTGATTTTATTGGCAATTTTTATTGGTCGGGTTATTCGTCGCCCCGAAAAGACCCGTTTGCCGGGTAAAAAAATACTATCAAGGAGTCATTTTTCACCCATAATGAAACACCGGGAGTTGCTAGCAACTCCCGGTGTTAAATCGGTTTAGTTGTTTTCTAGACTACTCCTCTTCCATCATTTCTTGCATAAAGAGACAAAACTCATCCGTAGGATTGCCTGTACAGAAAGTTTCAAGACAATCAAAACATAATGGAACGGGATCACTCAAAACATCCCAGTCCGCGCATGACCCATCGGCCCCACCCGCATCACAGATTGCAGGTATCGCTGGAACGTCTCCTTCTCCGGGGCCACCATCATCACCACCGCCGCCTCCGGTGCTGCCACCGCTGGAACATTCATCTTCCATTCCACAAAAATTGTCCGCAGTAATAAAGGTCTGTGTCTCTTCCGCGCATGTGACACCCTCCGGAACCAATGTTGCAATCGCCGGGGCTGTAATCGACGTGCAGGCCGACTGAAGAGCGGTTAGCGTCGCGCCCGAAAACTGACAGGCCATATCGTTCGTGCCATCATTATCGATGTCAACGGCATCTCCATTTTCATCCGTCGCGGCCACACAGGTGCCGCCCGTCAATGTTGTTCCTGAAATCGGAAGTGTGAATGATGCACAATCATCATCCGTCGTACAGCCACAGGCCATCGTAAAACCACACGGCGTCTGAGACTGCATCTCCGCCCCAAGCGTACACTGAATCAAAAGATCTCCCGCATGGGCATAGGCGGTTGCTGCCACCTCTTCGCTCCCGCCAGATTGCGAAAAAGACATCGTAGCACTCATGCTCATCCAGGCACAATAATCACCCTCTGCGTTATCGAACCGCAATTGACCCACGTTCGTCATTGAAACACTACCGCTCGATTCCGCAAACGTTGTCGTCATCTGACCGGTCTTTGGATCTTCATCACACATCTGACAAGCACCCATGACCGTCGTTCCGCTGCCAGCATATGTCGTTGTGTCAAATGTAAAATAGTCATAGACCGTTCCTGACTGCAGACATGTCATCTGAAAACAGTCCGTAAAAGAGGTCTCATCAGCCTTGAGATTCATCTTCCCTTCAGAAACGGAGGTATTCACCGTGTTCGTCATCGCCGACATTGAGAGCGTTGAAGCACTCATGCCCGACATCATTGAATTTCCGAGCGTCGTCGTATTGGTTACCGTCGATGAATCACCCACCTCATCCGTTCCACCGGTTGCGCCGCCGCCCGACGACCCCCCACAACCAATGACTAGAGTTAGCGCGACGGCCAAAGCAACGCTCATCCATCGTTTTGTCTTCATATTCCCTCCTTTTTATGGTTACCCAACTGCAGGTTCGCGATAGTAACAAAAAAACCTCTTTGCGTCTAGGCGATTATCGGTACTTAAAAGTGTATAATTATAAACCGGCGAGATAAAGTATTAGACCAATGACCAATCCAATCGTTAGATTGATAATCTTTATCATAACAGAATCTTTCACGCTGTGAGAAAGGAGTGGCAGGATGCCGTGACCATCCTGAACGATCGACGAGGCGATCAAAACAGAAAAGGGAATCATCCCCTTGGCAAACAACACAACAAAGATCAAATGGGGGCCAGAATCCGGAATCAAACCAATAAGGAGGGCCAGAATCAAGACCCAGACCATATGGCTTTCGACAAAGGCTTCTAGATTAAACCACTCAAGGCCGAGATGAATAACCAAGAGAGCCCCGAAACTCCAGAGCATAATGCGCCAAAGATGTTTCTTAACAATGTGTTCCCATATGTGTTCCTCAAGATAATGCTCGGGAACGGTCAGCGCCACAAAGAAGGTAAAACCCAATATCACGATAAATGAGATCCGCTTCCAATCCCAAAGTTCCGGACCGATGATCCCGGAGATAAAACCGTAGAGAAAAAGAGCAAGGAGCACCATAAAGAGAAACCGGCGCATGCTCAGACGCCGAAGATGATGTAATATTTCACCAAAGTTTGCCGTGCAACAACTCTCCCCTTCGTGATAATGTGTTTCTCCACACCCTTCACACGTCCGGATCTGCAAACGTCCAACGATCCAATCCGAAAGAAGGGCAACAAAAAAACCAATTCCAAAGAGAATCAGAAAAAGAAGGATTGCTTTTTGTGGAAACATGGCAAGCATCAGAAAAGCGCTATCTCCACAGGTAGCGGCCATTCCGCCCGCCACAGCACCGAATGTAATAAGCCCTCGAATGTAAAACGAAACGTTCATGAAGGAGCCCAGGCATCCCGGCGTTGCACCCAAAAAGGAGGCGCCAATGTACTGTCTGAAGCGACCACCTTGAATAATCTGGCTCATCTTTCCGCGCGTGAACACATTAACGTAGTCGACCAAGACCATCATCGCAAAGACAAACGATGTGATCATCGCGGCATGCCCCAAACTGTCGATAAAACCGTGCATCCCTATCCTCTGAGTTGATCGACCAACGCTGCCATATCGTCGGGCAGATTAGAACGAAAATTCATCTTTTTACCACTTGCTGGATGTTTAAAGATAAGCTTGCTTGAGTGAAGCGCCTGGCGATTAAAGCGTATGCCGCCCTTTTTTCCATACGTACGATCCCCAGCGATCGGGTGTCCCAATGCCGCCAGATGAACGCGCGCCTGATGCGTACGCCCAGTATGTAGTTCTAACTGCAAGAACGACGCATTTGAATAGCGCTCTTTCACCAAATAAAGAGTCACCGCCTTCGCCCCCTCACCCTTGCGCCCGATCCCAGCACGCCGGCCGTGACCAAAATCACCCTTTGTGATCGGATAAGTAATCTTCCCTCTCTCGTCTTTCACTGCCCCATCGACAATTGTTAGATAGAGTCGAGAAACGGTGTGTTCTTTAAATTGACCGATCAGCTTTTCGCCAACCTTCGATTTAGCGAAGACCATGAGGCCCGTTGTGTCCTTATCCAGGCGATGAACGGCCTTCACGTGAGCTCCACGACTTTTGTGTTTCCGTTGCAAGTAGGCCCGAAGGTCGTCAACATATGTTGATCCACCACGGCTTCCACTCTGAATGGAAACGCCCGCCGGTTTATCAACAACGATAATGTCTCGATCTTCGTGCACCACCTTAATAAACGTCTTTTTGCGCGGCTGCGCCGGCCGCTCCTGCTTCGTTTCGCGCGACGCCGGTCCCGACTCTCTCTTTTTTCTTGTGAAACCGCTCAGACGAACGTCCACTTTATCATTTTCAAGAAGTTCCCACTTTGCAATAACAACACGTCGACCATTGACCTTCACGCGACCATCGTCGATCATCGATTTAATGTCATTTCTAGAAAACTTCGAAAGCCTCTCCACCAAATATCTGTCGAGGCGTTCGCCAGATTCTTTTGCTCGAATCGTAAAATGCTCCAATCGCTACCTCCTCCACTTTCTCAAAAAATATTGCCTAATTGCAGGGGCCATGGTAGATAGCAAAGACTATGGCAAAAATCAATCTTGTAGGTTTGGAAGGCGAACTCCCTGAAAATTGGCAGGTTCAGGGTATGCTAACACTCACACTGCCATCGCCGGATAAAAATGTCCGCCCGAATGTCATCGTGACAAAGGAATTTCTCCCAAAACCGGTTGAATTAAATGAATATTTTGGCCGAATCAAGGAGTCGATCCAGAAGCGCGGTATCAAGGACCTGAAGGTCTCAGATGAACGGGAACTGGTCATTAGCGGCATCCGCGGCAAAATGATGATCTGTAGCTGGGATGTGGCCTCAATGGCGGCCATGTTTGGCAAGGACAAGGAAAAGCTCAAAAATGTTGAGCCAGGCCAAATTGTCAAACAGATTCAGATCACGCTGATAAAGGACCAGTTGGCAGTAAATATGACGGCTTCTTTTCCAGCCGATCAATTTGACATCTACTACCGTCCCTTTCAGAAATTTTTGAAGAGTCTCAAGATCGAAGTCTAGATTAGATATCTAAATTCTTTGCATTGAGCGCATTCGTTTCGATGAATTCACGTCGTGGTGCGACTGAATCCCCCATCAATATGGTAAAGATCTCGTCTGCTTCGACGGCATCCTCGACGTTGACCTGAAGAAGGGTTCGGGTATCCGGATTCATCGTTGTCTCCCAAAGCTGATCAGGGTTCATTTCACCAAGACCTTTGTAGCGCTGGATCGTTTGCCCCTGTTCTCCCTGTCTGAGAATATAATCCTTTACCTCGCCCAACTCCTCAAAGGTCTCGCTATCACCATTATGGGAAACCTTGTAAGGACCTTTACCTAATTCACTAAAACCCTCTGCCAACTTTTTGAGTTCTTTATATTCAGCCGAATGAAGAAAATCGGAACCGACAATGGTCTCACGCGTAAATCCGCGCCACGACGACGTGTAGACAACCTTTTTGCAGGAATGTTCGGGGTCCTCCGCCACGTCTACCTTGAAGTCGCCCATATCCGTGTGATGTTTCGCAAGGTACGCACCGATTTTATCCAAAACCTGGTCAAGCTTTTTGGCCTGCTTTAAAATCTTCTCATCCAGCGCCCCGACCTCCATCGCCGCCTGAATAATTCTCGGATCGTTCCGCTTGGAGATGATATCTAAAAGACGTTGGTAACGAATCAAACGTTTAACCAATTTACCAAGCGACTTTCCGCTCATCTCCTTCTTCGCATATTTAATCTTTACCCCATCAACACCTAAATCTATCAGATAATCTTCCAGCTCCGAGTCATCACTGATATATCGCTCCACCTTCCCCTTCTTCACCTTATAGAGTGGTGGTTGCGCAATATAAAGATGTCCGCGCGAAACCAATTCGGGCATTTGGCGATAAAAGAATGTCAACAGCAACGTTCGAATGTGAGAACCATCAACATCGGCATCTGTCATGATAATGACGCTGTGATACCGAAGTTTCTCGATCTTATGTTGCTCCTCGCCAATGCCAGTCCCGAGTGCCGTAATCATCGTTCTAATTTCTTCACTGGCGAGCATCTTATCAAAGCGCGCCTTTTCAACATTCAAAATCTTACCCTTAAGGGGCAAGATAGCCTGGTTGCGTTTATCTCGTCCCTGCTTGGCGCTATTATGAACAAAAACTCCACTGGCTAAGGCAAAATTATGCGTATCTCTCACCTCAAGATCGTAGACATTTATTCTCTCTTCTACTGCTTCAATGCGGCTTACCTTATGGTTATGGTTGCATACTGCCTCGAGCATATCCCAATATTTCCCATCAAAAAAACGATTAACAAAAGTTCGCATCTTCAAAAGGTTGCGGTTTCCATTTTTTCTTCTCTCTTCATCATAGCTATTGAGCGTTCCCATTTCCTCCAATACTTGTTTGGCAAATGAGATCGAGTGTCTATAATATGTACGATTATACGCCTCTCTTCTCTGCTTTCTAAATTTCGGCGTCCACTGCTCTTCTGTTTTCTTAGACCTCCAGTCCAACAGCTCTTTATCTTTCCATTGCTCTAACGATTTTTGAGCTAAAAAACGCTTATGCTCTGGGTGCTTTTTGAAAAAAGTAGCAACACGCTCTGATTGTTTTTTTCTGTTTTCTTGAACATTCCAATACTTAAGCTGCTCTAAATAAAGGCGTCTCTCATTTTCTCTGCGATATTCCTCATTATTTTCGTAAAATTTCTTAAACCTCTCCGCCATATACTCTTTATATTCGGTGGCCTCCCACTGCCTTTTGGCTCGTTCGCTTAAAACGTCGCTCATCGCCTTCATTTTTTTGCTGATTTTTTCTCGATACTCCCTTGTTTGCCTCGTTTTTCGGCTCTTCTCCTTTGCCTCTGGGCTGTGAAATCCTATTTCGACCATATGGGCATGTAATTTCATGTGATCGTCTTTTGTCATTCTTATTATATTGTCTGGGTTATTGTTCAACTTATTGAAATCAATATGGTGTTTATGTGAACCATCGCTCTCCGAATAAACGTTTCTCTTTAAATTATATCGATCCGAAAGAAGATGCGTGAAGATCCACCCGCGCTTCTTCGAATCAAAAATCATCTCATAACCATCGATTGTTATCCGCCCACCAATCTTCGATTTTTTCCGATAAAGCGGTGCCAGAGATGTTCCCCGGGTTAGTTCCTTTGCTGGAATATAGTTTCCATCAGTGCTTCTGAACAAATGGTCTGGTGTACAAACAATCTCTTCCCCGTTATCCAAGAAAACTTTCAAAACATTTGCATTTTTCTTTGTTTTTCTTGGGTGACGAATAAGCGCCAATTCAATTTCTCCAACCTCATTACACGTATAACAATAGTTTTTCTTGCCCCGGTGATCCTCCGCAACCAGCTCTTCGAAAGTCAAATTCCTACCATCCGCTAAAGCAACCTTCGTATCTCCAGCGAAGCACCCTCCGGCACTATCTCCCTCAACAAGAAAAAGTTCGCTGTGCGTGGGGTCCTTTTCTTGACAATCCGCAAGCTTGCCCGGAAGCGTCCCCGTCTCAAGTGCCGATTTTCTACGAACAAGATTTCGAGCATTACGCGCGGCTTCCCTTGCGCGCGCCGCGTCCGTTGCCTTCGAAATGATCTTTCTCGCCACTTTTCCATTTCGTTCCAGAAAATCAGAGAGCCGCTCATTCACAACCTGTTTAACAATTCCCTCAACCTCACTATTTCCAAGCTTTCCCTTTGTCTGTCCTTCAAACTGGGGATCTGGAATCTTCACGGAAATAACGGCCGTTAGGCCTTCTCGTATATCCTCACCTGTGGGCGACTCTTTGAGCTTCTTTAAAAGATCATTCTTATTGGCATAGTTATTCATCGTGCGGGTGAGCGCCGACTTAAAGCCAGAAACGTGCGTGCCGCCATCTACTGTATTGATATTGTTTGCGAACGAAAAAATATTTTCCTGATAACTATCGTTCCATTGAATGGCCAACTCAACAACCGTCTTATCCTTTTCGGCCTCAAAATAGATCACCTTGTGGACCGGTGTTTTCTTGGCATTCAAATGTTCCACAAAGCTGATGATGCCACCGTCATATTTAAATTCGTGGCTCTTGTCGCTCCGGTCATCCGTAATTGTAATCTTGATTCCCTTATTCAAAAAAGAAAGTTCGCGAAGCCGTCGGGAGAGCGTATCAAAATTATATTCGGTCCCCTCGAAAATCTCCTTATCCGGTTGAAACGTCACCTTGGTTCCGCTCTTCTTGCTCTTCCCGGTAACTTTAAGGGGCCCTGTCGGGACGCCACGTTTGTAGGCTTGGGAATAGACATTTCCTTCCCGACGAATTTCGAGCGTTACATTGCTCGACAGGGCATTGACCACCGAAACACCAACACCGTGGAGACCGCCAGACACCTTATAAGCGCTATGTTCAAATTTTCCGCCGGCGTGCAGTTTCGTCATCACCACTTCTGCGGCCGACATCCCCTCGGTTTCATGCTGATCCGTTGGAATACCGCGCCCATTATCCTCAACAGTCACACTGTTATCGATATGAATCGTCACGTCGATCTGATCACAAAAGCCGGCCAACGCCTCATCAACACTATTGTCCACCACCTCATAAACCAAGTGATGAAGGCCGGGAAGCCCTGTCGATCCAATATACATTGCCGGGCGTTTTCGAACGGCATCCAGCCCCTCTAAAACCTTAATACTTGATGCATCATAAGAATGACCCTTCTTCATCCCCGACTCTTTGGGGGCCTTCTTTTTCTCAACCTTTTTTGGGGGCTTCTTGGCCGCCGCTTTGACGCTCTTTTTTGCCATTTTTTACTTTCCTCTCTTCTTCTCCATCTCTTCCAAATCGTTATTTCTAGGTATCTTGCCCCGGATCCAATCTTTTGGGTGGGGAGAGCATTCTAGTAAATATTTAAGGAAAAAGCAATCAGGATGATACTGAAAAAACCTCGGCTCTCTGCTTCACACCATCAACCAAAATATCATGGTGTGTCGATGTGATAAAGACCTGACCATCCATGTCACTAACATAATCCAGGAGTCGTTTTGTGCTCTGTTCGTCCAGCTCGCTAATCACATCGTCCAAAAGTAGTATGGGCGCCTCTCTGTTCCACTCTCGAGCCATCTGAAGCTCGACCATCTTAAGGGAGATGGCCATCATTCGCATTTGCCCTTGCGATCCATAGGCCTTCAAATCATGATCATCGACAACTGCCGTCCAGTCGTCCCGGTGAGGCCCAACCAACGTTATCAACCGAATACGTTCCAGATCTTCCCGTTCCTCTAGGCGAGACCAAAAGAGCTCTCTATTTTCCTCGACATTCGGTTGGTATCGTATCGTCGCTGTATTTCCAACGCCCCCCATATAGTGATAAAGATCAGGAAGCCTCTCGGCCATATCTTCAATCCACTGTCTTCGTTGTCGTATCAGCTCACATCCCGTTGTCACGAGACGCTCACTCCAAACCTCAAGTTCGTCGGTAACGGCCGTCCATCCCCTTTCGGCCCCCTCTCGGAGAATTTTGTTTCGCTGTGTGACAACTTTTTCATAATCCTTTTGCCGTTTTCGATACTCCGGAACCAAACCCGATAACCATTCATTCAAATAATGCCGGCGATCCCCTGGGCTTCTACGGAATATCGTAATGTCCTGTGGAACGAACAATACGGCCCCACCTTCACCCATTGTTCGCTTTCTCTTCCCATCCACATGAAAAACCTTCTCCCCATCTCCAAGCTGTACGCGCGCCTTACTTTTGCCGCCGCGTCGCTCAACATCCGCGTCAATCTGACATCGCTTTGCCTCCCAATGAATAAGCTCGCGATAATCACTTGAACGAAAGGATTTTCCCCGACTCAAAAAATAGATCGATTCGAGAATATTTGTCTTCCCCCGCGCATTTCCGCCAACAATTAAATTGAGACGGTCGCCAAAGTCGAGCGTCAACGATTCATGATTTCTATAATTCGTTAAGACAAGTCGTTTTACGGTTGTCACAAGGTCTAAATCCTCATCGGCATAATCACATTGATCAATCCCTTATCAAACTCGGAGCGAATCAAACAGGGGCTCACGTCGTCCTTAAGTTCCAAAACAACCTTCTCATCATCTAAAACACCCAAAACATCTAGGAAGTAACGGGCATTAAATCCGACCGAGAATGTCTCGCCCTTATACGTCGCCTCTAGATCTTCTTTTGCCTCTCCAAAATCGGGATTGCTCGTGCTAAGCTCTATATGTCCGGGTGAAAATGATATTTTCACGCCCTTCGTCTTATCACTCGACATCAATGATACTCGTTTTAGGGCCTTCATAAAAGAATCGCGTTCCACCGTAGCCAGCCTCTTTCCCCCTTTTGGAATAACCTGATCATATGGCGGAAACTGCCCCTCGATCAAACGGATCACTAACTCAACATTCTCTTTCACGACCGTTATATTCTTCTCATCCACGCGAAAACTAAAATCCCCATCATAGGCATCGAGCAACTTCTTAAGCTCCATAACACCCTTACGAGGAATAATAACGCCTTTTCCCAGCTCCCACGTGCTCTTTGCCTCGCGTTCGACAACAGAAAGACGGTGCCCATCCGTCGCCACCATCCGGAGATCATCTTTTCCTTTGGCCTTAACCGGCTGAATAAAGATACCATTCAGATTATAACGGGTTTCATCGGTCGACATCGCGTACGCCGTCTTCTCAACCATATCGAGCAGTCGA
>CAYWXY010000007.1:0-3951 GCA_964462555.1 uncultured Pseudomonadota bacterium
TTCCGAGTGACATTTCTGTTTCGGATGGGAAACACCTTCGCATCAATATTATTAATGAGTTAGCGAAAACAACGTTGCGCGGGAGACATAAGTTGCTCGTTCACTAACACTACTGTTGAGCGTTCCATCTCATTTTTCTCATTTTGAAACAAATTGATTATCAGAATCATTTTGTAGACTTACCGATATGTTGGTTCAAAACATTTTCATTTTGATAAATTCAATTCGCTCCCCCAACCATCAAGCCATCAATATAACCCAATGATTACGTGTAGATACAAGCCTGCTGCTCAAGACATCAAGCGTGGCATATGGCGTGCATTCCCTTATGGCGCAAAAAAAGACGGCAGAGAGGGAGATGAGGAGGTGACAACAAAAGAAGTCATTTAGATGATTCGTTTTGTAAGGGGGAGAAAGAATGAGGCGTCTATTATGAAGAGGATATTATTATTAGTGTCTATCTTTGCGTTTATCTTAAGTGGCCAATCGTATGCAGGCGATAATATGGTCTGCAAGAATGATGCAGACTGTCCAGATGGATATGTTTGCAAGAAGGCAACGTACAGAATGATGGGATCGTGTTTAGAGGAACCTAAACCCGAAACGGTCGTTCCAATATATCCGGTTGGGTTTATATCGAAAATAACAAGGGATACTATTGATAAATATCTCAGCATGCCAATTCCATTTAAGGATGATAATCTGAAGCGAAAAATTAACAAGGAGCTTGGAGAGCCTGCCAGTAGTGACATTACAGTTGAAGAGTGTATGGAGCTAGAGCAATTTAGTCCGGGATCTGAATGGAACGAGCCTGAAGAGGAGAAGATTAAAGATCTATATGGCATTCAATTTTGTTTCAATTTAACTCATCTTTATTTGCCAAGTCAGATGATCAAGGACATTTCACCGATAGCTACGCTAACAAAACTACAGGCTATTGACTTCAGTTATAATGAGATCAAGTCGCTGAATCCTGTAAAGGACTTAACAAATTTACAACACCTTAATGTAGTTAAAAATGAAATTGAGAATATCAATCCACCTCTCTTTGCTAACTTACCATTGACTGCCCTTAATATTGCAAACAATCCATTAGAAAGTTTAGCTTTTTTAAATGCCTTGCAGTTTAAATTAAAGAGTTTTTCGATTTCCAGAGGGAATCTCAGTGACACGCTTTTTACAGACGTTATTTTGGATAAATTGTCACCCGATTTGAGTTATCTTAGTTTACATGATTTCGACATGAGTGAAAAAATGGGGATCATTGCTGGCTTTACTGGTCTAAAATACCTTACGTTGGTCGATGCAAATATTGATGACATATCGTCCCTTTCTACTTTGGAAAATCTTCATGCGTTAATGTTGACAGGAAATCACATATCCGATTTAAATCCGTTGATCGATTTGGCAGAGTTGAAACTTATTAGTTTAAATCACAACAACATAAATACGATTTCAGCTCTTGTTACAAAGGCAGAAATGGGCCTCTTCGAGGAGGGTGCAAATATATATTTATACGGGAACCCTCTCTTGGACGGTGCCTTTGAGTGGCACGTGGAGATTTTGGAGTCATTTGGGATAGGAGTGGTTTACGATTAACACCCCAGAAACGTCTCACGATGTAGTTTGTTGATAAACCTTTTAAGCACCGGGAGCTTAGGATTGGTTAAGCTCCCGGTGCTTATATTAACGGTAAGTGTATGTCAGGATATACATCAGAATATTTGAGAGGGCATGGAGGAGGATGGGGGCGGTGACCGTCCCTGTTTTTTCTCTAACATAGCCAAAGAGAAGCGCCGGAAAGAAAATCGCAAAATGCCACCACTCGAGAGCAATCAAACTGTGAGCAAAGGCGAAGACAAGGGCCGTGATAAGGAGCCCCCATCCGAAGTTGACACCGAACAGGCGCCATTTCCGAGGAAATATCAGATTGAGTGATGATTGGACGTAGCCGCGAAAGAAGACCTCTTCCGGAAGTGCTACGATAATCAACTGATAGGCCGAATATTTCCAAAATTCCGGGATTGGACCAAAATTGGGACCGGAAAGATTCCAGACAATCAGGTGCCACCCATGTGACGCCAGCAAAAAGAGTGGAAAAACAATTAGCGAGACAACGACAAAGACCAAAATAGAATGAAGGTATTGTTTTGCCCCGCGATCAAAAAATTCGATCGGTCGACGGCATGACCTGAGGATTACGATCGGAACATAGAGAAAGAGAAGTGCGAAGATTAGCGTATAGTATTCACCAACCCATGGAATGCCCTGCATGGAGTAGAGAATGCGCGTAATAATAACAAGAATCAGTGTCGTGAGACCGGTCTCGATCAGAATCGATGATTTTTTATAGGATTCTGTCATTTCTTATTCACCCAACTTCTTGGCATATTTTTTAAGGACCATATACATGATGATTCCGGCGACGAGACTAATCGTCATCACCAGTTGACCGGTTGAAACGATGCCGCCAAAATAGATACCGCGATCTTCATCGCCCCTTAGGAATTCGATCAGGAATCGTGACACACCGTAATAGATCAGAAAAGCGGCTCCCACCTGGCCGTAGAATTTCCGCTTCTTGTAGACCGCATACAGAACGGCAAACATGATAATGGCATTCAACATGTTATAGATCTGAGACGCATGGAGCGGCACATTGGGATAATAATAGTAGGCCGTTGACGCCGGATTCGTAAAAACGAGATGAAGTGGAAAATCGGTCGGCTTTCCATAACAACAACCGGTGAGCAAACAACCAATACGAACGAAGAAAATAATGACCGGAGCGCAGAGAGCCCCAAGATCAAGATAGCGCCGAACACTCAGTTTCTTCACCTTAAAATAGATGATCCATCCAATAATTGAACCCGTAAAAGCGCCAAGGGAGACAAAACCACCCTGCCAGAAATAGAAGACACGAACCGGATCTTCCCAGTAATACATCGGTGCCTCGACCAGAATATGAAACACGCGCGAGCCGATGATCGATGCAATCACCGCCACGATTCCCATATCGAGTATCGCCACCTCTGAGAGGCCCTCTTTCTTGGCAAACCTAACACCGACAAACGTCGCTACAAGAGCCGCAATCATCACCATAAAAAAGAATGCCGGGATCCCAGAGTCACCAAATTCGATAATATATGGACGCATGGACTACTCCTTCTTTGCGGAAGGTTTAAAGAGACTATAGATCAAAAGGATCATGGCCGCTGAGATCGCCATGTCAGCGACATTAAAGGCCGGCCACTCCAATCGATAATAGATGTCGTAACCAAAAACTTTCCACTCAACCGCCTTGTCTAAGATATGGAATGAGAGGAAATCAGTCACTTCGCCAAACCGAATCCGGTCGAGAACATTCCCGGCGATACCGCCCAGGATAAGCGAAAAAATAACAGCCATTAGACGCTCGTCTGTCGGAAGTTTAACGACTAGAATGACGATCACAACAATTGCAAGAAGCGTGATGCCATAAAAAAATGGAATTCGAAACGAATCACTGGTGCTCGCGAGCATCCCAAAGGCCGCCCCTTTATTCAGGACATGAACGATGTCAAAGTAACCAGGGATAACCGGAATAAATTCTCCAACCCGCATGGTTGACTGAATGATCCACTTGGTCAATTGATCCAGAATGAAAATCGTCGGTGTTATAATGGCAAGCATCTTATACTTAAAGGCCACTCATTCCCCCTCTTTATTCTACATCGCCTCAACAACGCCGAGGCATCGGCTGCAAATCTCCGGATGATCGCTATTTGCGCCAACCGTCGTGTCATACTTCCAACAGCGGCCACACTTCTCACCCTCGGCACGTTCAACCGCTATCTTGAGACCGGGAAGATCCTCGTTCTCGTAGACATGGTCACCCGTTGCCTTGCCGAACTCGCATTGTGACACAATAAAAAGATCTCGGAGACTCTCACCAAATGATTCAAGGAATTT